>DATMVF010000314.1:0-21322 GCA_035563475.1 Rubrobacter sp. | reverse complement strand
GGACGTCGAAAGGGAAGTGGACCCCGAGATAGACGCGGGAGAGGACGACGATGGCCCCGGCCAGCACGAACGCGGGGGCGAACGGCGGGTAGAGAACGGAGAGGGTCAGGGCTCCTGCCGCCGCGGTCGCTGAGTGGCCGGAGGGGAAAGAGCTCGAAGATGGGGTTTTTGTTAGCGGGGCTATCTCGGCGTCCCACATAAAGGGGCGGGCGCGGTCGAAGAGGTACTTGGCGCCCTCGGCGACGGTCCAGGAAGCGGCGACGGCGACCCAGGGAACCAGGAGGCGCAGGGGCTCCAGGCCGGTGAGCAAGAAGGCCAGGGCGGCGAGGAAGCCCCAAAGAGCGCCGGCCGTCCCAACCACGGTAAAGGCCCGCATCACGGCCGTGAGCGGCGCCCATTTAAGGCCGAAGAGTACCCGGAACAGCGCCCGATCCAGATCCCTCACCTTGCGCGTAAGGCCTTTCAAGTTCCTCCCACAGAGCTCGATTTATCGGTGGCTATTGTAGACCAGAGGCCGGCACCAGGTACGGTTCTCCCGCGTGACGCCGGTGACACTCTTCCTTACCCGACCCGCTTTCTGAAGTAGAATGAAAGAGGTATTTCGTAGACGCATTTCATAGATAGGAGACAGGTAGATGGACCGGCGGTTGATCGAGAAAGTCATAGACGAGGCCAGAGACGAAGGGGCGAGCCTCGTGATCTGGGACCGGCGCGACACCTTCACCGTAGAGGCCGACGACGTGAAGGAGATAGAGACTAACGACGACCACCTGCGCATCAAGATGCAGGACGGCAAGGCCATCGTCTACGTGGGGTACGACTACATCTACAAGCTCGTCGTCGAGAGGGACCGCTCCGTCCGCTCCGGCGTCCGCGCCGGATTCGGCGCCGCAGGGAGCTAGTCAGCACGCTACGCCCTTCGGGCTCCGCTCGTCAGCAATTCAGCCCGGCGGCTGCGCCACCTTGTCAGCCAGGGGTCGCAAGCACGAAAGCTGAAATGCTGACCTGCTGACTAGCTCATCGAGGCTTCGCCTCGATGAATACCGTTCCGTTTTCTCCGGCGACGACGGCGGCCAGGGCGAGGCCGACGAAGAGGCCGCTCTCCAGGGCGCCTGGGATGTGTTTGATCCGCACCTCGAGCGACGCCGGGTCGGCGATCTTCTCGAACTTGCAGTCGGCGGTGTAGTGGCCGCCGTCCGTGACGAAGGGGCGTCCTGGGTCCGTCCAGTCCATCCTCAGCTCCGGTTCGCAGCCGAGGGAGGCGAGGGCCTGGAGGGTAGACTCCCACCCGAAAGAGTCGATCTCGACCGGCAGTGGACCTGCGCCCAGAGGGTCGACCAGCTTGCTCGAGTCGGCGACGACTATCAGGCCCTCCTCGCTCGATGAGGCCACGATCTTCTCCCTCAGAAGCGCGCCTCCTCGGCCCTTGATGAGGGCTAGCTCGGGGGAGATCTCATCCGCCCCGTCTATGGTAAAGCGCGGACGGGCCTCCGAGAGCGTCGCCAGCGGTATGCCGAGTTCGTTCGCGAGGGCGGTGGTCTTCGCCGAAGTCGGTACGCCCTTGATGTCACTCAATTCCCCCGAAGCCACGAGCTCCCCGATCCTGCGCACCGCGAACGTGGCCGTCGAGCCCGTTCCCAAGCCCACCACCATACCGCTCTCGACGTAACGTTTTACCGCCGCGTTGGCGGCCTCACGTTTGGGCCCGTCGTCCGACACCCCCTACACGCCTTCCGGCCTGGTCCCGACCGTGACCCTTACGCGGCGCTCCATCTCGCCGGGTGTTACGACGGTCATAAGGATCCTTTCGCCGGGTTTCACCGAGTTGACGACCTCTATTACGTCCTCGGAGGAGGAGACTGGGTCGCCCTCAATCCCGGTTATTACGTCCCCGATGGGCACGGGAATGCCCTCGATATCTATCTCATCCCCGCCCCGGATGCCAGCCTTCTCCGCCGGACCGTCGGGGGTTACTTCGCTGACGATCGCCCCGTTGCCTGGTAGACCGTAGCGTTCATCGAGCGCTCTTTCGGAGAGGCCTGTGTAGGCGGAGAGCTCATCGATGCCCACCGGGTACATGGATACCCCGATGTAACCGTGCACCACCTCACCGTCGGTAAGAAGCTGCCTTATCACGCTCTTTACGGTGTCGATCGGGACGGCGAAACCAATCCCCTCGAAGCCCCCCGACTCGGAGGCGATCTGGGCGTTGACCCCTATGACCGTGCCGCGCGAATCGAGCAGCGGCCCGCCCGAGTTACCCGGGCTTATGGCCGCATCGGTCTGGACGGCGTCGTTTATGGTGTAGTCGTTCGGGGCCTGTATGGGACGACCGATGCCGCTCACGATCCCCGAGGTCACGCTGATCCCGACGTTCAAAGGGTTGCCCATGGCGATGACGGGCTCCCCAACCCCTACCGAGTTCGAGTCCCCGAGCGTCAGCGGCCTAAGCGCCTCCTTCGGCGCGTCGACCTGTATGAGCGCAACGTCCGTCGAAGGGTCCTGCCCGACGACCTCGGCCTCCCTGCGCACGTCGTTGGCGAACCTGACGGAAATCTCTTCCGCCCCCTCCACCACGTGCTGGTTGGTGACTATATGCCCCGCCTCGTCGACCACGAACCCTGACCCACCAGCGGGCCCGGTGTCGGAGGTGGCAGCCACGTCGACGCTGACCACGCCACGGACGTCGCGGGTGTACACCTCGCGCACCGAGGAGGAGTTGTCGGAAAGCGCAGGGTTCCCGGAAGACTCGGGTGCCGGCGCGACCTCCCTTATGGTCACGCTGTCCGCTCTGTCTTCGAGGCCGTACACCCCGATGAAGAGAAAGAGCGCGGTCACAAGACCGCCTATGATCGCGGAGATGAGCGCTGTAAGTGCGATCTTCAGGGTCTTTCCTTCCATGCTGTCACGGGATGATCTCTCGCTGAGAAGACGCGGGCTGTGCCTCCCGAGGCCGGCTCGTGGTCCAAGACGAACCTGTCTGCGAACGTGATCACGCGCGTGATTATAAGGTAAGGACGGCGCGATGCCGAACAGCGTAGGTCCCCCGCACCGGGTCGGCTACACGCGCACGGTCTGCGCGTTCTCCAGACGGTCCAGCTTCCACTCTCCACCCTCGTTGACGCAGACCCACGTCCCCGAGAGAGACTCAGATCCCCAGGTGTGATCCAACCTCACCTCGAACGTGACCTCGGCGGTATCGCCAACGGCCCTGGCCACGGGCATCGAGGTGAACTCCATGTAGGTGAACGTGTAGATGTCCTCACGCTCGGCCCACCGCTCGGGAGAACCTATCTCGTTCTGTAGTCGCTCGGAAAGGTAGGCCCACGAAGCGTCTACCCTGTTGAAGGACTCCTGATAGTAGAGGTTGAACACGAGTCTCTCAGCCCCCTCGAGCGGCGGGGCTGGTGCCTGGTCCTCTTGCTGGGCACCTTCCGGGCCCCCTGGGCCGCCCGAGGGATTCTGGACCTCCTCACCGGCTCCCTTCCCCGATCCTCCTTGGGACTTCTGCGGTACGCCACCCGCGGCCTGCTCGTTGCGTCCTGAACCCTGTCCGCCGCCCTGCTCCACCTGGCCCAACAGCGCCCAGGCGCCAGCAACGGTTAGTAGCAACAGGAGGGCGGCCACGAGAACGGCCAGCATCGTCCTCTGCCGATAGCCGGCCTTGAAGGTGCGTGTCGGAAGGCTCGTCGCACTCTCGTGCAGGCCCGAAAAGGGGCTCTGAGCGGCCGGCCTTCGTCTGAAGTCCCCGACACCAGAAGCCCCTGCCGTCCCTGCCTGGCGCAAGGTCCCTGACACGCCGGGGAGACCGCCGTCCCTGACTCTGGTCGCCGGCCTGGGGGGTGCTTCTGTCGCTTCGCCCGCACCATTCTGGAGCAGCCTCTCGTGGAGGCGGAGAGCGTCCGGGCGCTCCGAAGGATTCTTGGCGAGGCAACCGAGGATCAGGGTCTCCAGCCGCTTGCCGATCCGCGCTCCTCTCTCCCTGGGAGATGCGGGAACCACCAGCATGTGCTGGTCTGCGACCTCTATGGGGTTGCCCGAGAAGGGCTGGACCCCGACCGCCGCGTGGTAGAGGGTGGCACCGAGCGAGTAGATGTCGCTCTTGGGGGTGAGCCTCTCCCCCCTGAGCTGCTCTGGGGAGGAATAAGCCGCCGTCCTGAGGTATGAGCCGGCGCGATCGGGGTTCGTCGTTCCGTCGAGGACGCGTGCAATGCCGAAGTCCGCGAGTTTGGGACTTCCCCGCTCATCGAGCAGGATATTGTGCGGCTTTATGCCACGGTGGATGATGCCCCGCTCGTGGGCGTGGATGAGTCCCGATGCGACGTCGGCCCCAACCCGCAAGAGCATCGACTCGGGGATGGGCCCGTTCCTGTCGATCAGGTCCTCGAAGTCGCCGCCAGAGACGTACTCCATGACGATGTAGGAGACCGCCCACCCATCGAGCTCGTCCTCGCCCGCGTCGAAGACCATGACGATGTTGGGGTGGGAGAGCCTGGCGGCGGACCTACCCTCGCGCTGGAATCGCAGACCGATCTCAGGATCATCGGGATCCGGTCTTACGATCTTGACGGCGACGGGACGATCGAGTACCTCGTCGCGCCCCAGGAATACGCGGGACATCCCGCCAGAGCCGAGCTCGCGCACGAGCACGAACCTATCTCCGAGGCGGTCCACAGAACCTCCGGGACCCATTCCCGAGACTAGATAACCTCCCTGCCCATAGCACTGGCGAAAGGTTGCAGAACGTCCTTCATACCCATGAGGGCCTCGACGGGGAGTGCCTGTTCCCCGTCACACAACGCCTCCTGCGGCTCGTGATGGCTCTCCACCATCAGCCCGTCGGCCTCCGCCGCCACTGCCGCTTTGGAGAGTGGCACGACCAGGTCGCGCCGTCCTGCGGCGTGGGACGGATCGACGATCACGGGCAGATCCGTCAGCCTCTTGGCCACGATCACCGCAGAGAGGTCCAGCGTGAAGCGCGTGCTCGTCTCGAAAGTGCGGATTCCGCGTTCGCACAGGACTACGTTGTCCCCACCCGCCGCCGTGATGTACTCGGCCGCGAGCAGCCACTCCTCGACCGTCGCCGACAGCCCCCTCTTGAGGACGACGCCGTGATCCGTGCCGGATATCGCCTCGCCGACGCGCCTGAGCAGAGAGAAGTTGGCCATGTTGCGGGCGCCGATCTGCAATATCTCCGCGTGCTCCATGACCAACTCTATGTCGTAAGGGTCCATAACCTCGGTGACGACCTTCAGGCCGAGATCCCCCGAGACTTCGGAGAGTATCTTGAGCCCCTCCTCACCGAGCCCCTGGAAGGAGTAAGGGGAGGTGCGGGGCTTGAAGGCGCCGCCGCGGACGTAGTCGAAGCCGGCCTGCCTCACGGCCTTCGCGGAGGCGACGAACTGCTCGTAACTCTCCACCGTGCACGGGCCCGCTATCACCCTGAAGGTGTCTGGCCGGATCATGCCGTTGGTGGTCTTTACATCGGTCTTTACGCTCGCCGAAACGTTCATGTTACCTGTGATACTCCCCGCGTTGGATCTCAAGGTCGCGGATGCGATGCAGGATGAGCTCGAAGATATCTCTCATCGAGGAGTCGTAGATCGGACCCGGGTTACGATCGACCACCCTGCGCAGGATCTCCTCCTCGCGTTTGGGGTCGTAGATTGGTGCACCCGCCTCTGCCTTGAGATCCATGATCTCCTGAACGATGCGCGCCCGTTCGCTCAACGCCAGGATTAGCTCCCGGTCGACCTCGTCGACCCGCTCCCTGAGCTCCCCGATTCTCTTCTGCGTCTCGGCATCCGTCATAGGATCTGGAATTGTACCAGCGCAGGCATCAGGCATCAGGTTTCAGGCTTCAGGAAAACTACAGAGACCCTCAATCGGTCCGACATCCACCCCTGTTGCAAGGTCAGGTAATGGAGCTTAGTCTTTAGCGATGGAATCCGTCTACCACAACCTGAAACCTGAAGCCTGATGCCTGTAACCTTTAGAAACGAGCTAGACCCACTTTCCCCTTACAGGCCGCCGCGGGCGGCGAACGAGGCGGCCGCGGAGCGAGGAGCGGACGGCTACGTCAAGCTGACGTCGAACGAGCTCTCTTTCGGTCCCCTGCCCGAGGCCGAAGCGGCCCTCGCGGAGGCGCTACCACGCGCCAACCGCTACCCCGACCGCTACGTCGCATCCCTGCGCGAGGAGGTAGTCTGGGCGAACCCCGGCAGCGCCTTCGAGAACGTCCTGGTCGGCAACGGGTCGAGTGAGGTCCTGCTCAACCTCCTCCAGCTAGTCGAGCGGCCCGGAGGGTTGATCTTCCCCTGGCCATCGTTCGGCCTGTACGCCTCCATCGGGACCGTATTGGGATTACGGACCACGAAGGTCCCCCTCACGGAGGACCATGAGATCAAACCGGAGGCTCTGCTCTCCTCCGTCACGGAAGAGACCCGCGCGGTCATCGTCTCGAACCCGAACAACCCGACGGGAACGTACCTCGCCTTCGAGGAGGTGCGCGCCCTCGCCGAAGCCCTCCCCGAAAACGTGCTCCTCGTTTTGGACGAGGCCTACCAGGAGTTCGTCTCCGACCCGGCCTACGCCGGTTCGCACGTCCTCGCCCTGGAAATGGAGAACGTGGTCTGCGTCCGCACGTTTTCGAAGGCGCACGGTCTCGCCGGCTTCCGGGCCGGCTACGGGATAGCCCCGCAGAGGGTGGCCGACTACGTCGAGCGGGTCCGTTTCCCCTTCTCCGTCAACCTCGCCGCCCAGGTGGCCGCCGCCGCCTCCATGCGCGCCAGGGACAAGATAGAGGCCCGCGCCCGCTTTGTGGTGGGGGAGCGGGACAGGATCCAGGCCGCCTTCGGGGGGGCCAACCTGAACTACATTCCTTCGCAAGGGAACTTCATCCTCGTACAGACGGGACCGGAGATCTTCGAGCGGTCCGGCGTCCTGGTGCGAGAAGGAGACCCTCTCGGCTACCCCGGCTGGAGCCGGGTGACGATCGGTGACTCGGGCGAGAACGACCGGGTAATAGGGGCGCTCGGAAGAGCATGAAGGGCACACTGGGGATCATCGGGGTCGGCCTGATCGGGGGTTCCGTCGGCCTCGCCGCCGGCGACTCGGGTTGGGAGGTCGTCGGCGTAGACACCCCAGAGGTACTCGATAACGCCGCCCGGAGTGGCGCCATCCACCGCGCCTCTACGCTAAAGGAGGTACGCGAGGCCGACCTCGTCGTACTCGCGGCGCCCATATCCAGGGTGACGGACCTACTCGGGGATCTCACCCCTACGGGCGCCCTTATAACCGACGTCGCGAGCGCAAAGGGCGCCATCGTGCGTAGGGCGGAGAACCTGGGACTACGCTTCGTCGGCGGACACCCCATGGCGGGCAGCCAGCTCTCTGGCGTCGCCAACGCGAGCTCGAACCTCTTCGAAGGCGCCCGCTACTTCCTCACCCCAACGGACCGCACAGATCCGGAGGATTACCGCGAGGTCGCCGGGTTCGTCAGGGAACTCGGCGCCGTCCCTACCGCCGTCGACCCGGAGAAGCACGACCTCCTTATGGCGGCCCTCTCCCACCTGCCCCACCTCATGGCGGCGGCGCTCCTCAAGGTCGCCTCGGACATCTCTCCTGAGGCTCTCTCTTTCGCCGGTCCCTCTTTCAGGGACCTGACCAGGGTCGGCGCTTCCAACCCGGAACTGTGGTCGGACATCCTGGCAGAGAACGCCCCCGCGCTCGGTGAAGCCCTGGGAGCGTTCGCCGGGGCGATGGCGCAGCTGGGGAGCGAGATCAAAGACCGCGAGGTCATGGAGGGCCGTTTCAGGCGGGCCCGCGAGGCCTACGACGCCCTCGGCGGCATCCTCGTCGAGAAGGGCAACGCGAACGTGGACGTGGCGATCCCCGTCGAGAACCGCCCCGGCGTCTTCGCCGAGGTGACGACCCTGATGGGCTCGAACAACATCAACATCCTGGATCTCTACGTGAGACATTCGAACACCGAGAGGGCAGCACTGGTTCTGACCCTGGACGCCGAAGCGGCGCAACAAGCCAGAGAGCTACTGCGGATCGCAGGTTTCAACGCCGAGCTTCAGGGTTAGAGAGTTACCTACACGCTCAGCCCAGCTTCGGTGCGACCGACTCCCCGAAGTACGCCGATCCTTCGAAACGGAGCAAAAAGTCCCTCATCGGGGTGAGCTGCATGTTGGAGTCGCCGGAGGAGATCTCCGCTGCTTCTTCGAAGTAAGGCCCCGTCTCCATGCCGCATCGAAAAGCGCCGACGTAAAGCCCTCCTAGCGCCACGTAGGTGTCCCTGAAATCGGTGCCGTTGTCGTCTATTGAGACCGCGGCGAGACCGAGGCGCAGCCAGCTATCGTCGCAGGTGTCGGCGAGCTTATCGGCGAACGACCAGGCTTTGGCGAGCATGCGTCCCCGCACGGCCGTCCACTCGTCGAAAGAGCGCCGTATCTCGCGCCGCAGGACTGCGTCACCCTGCAGGTACAACTCGCACGTCAGGTCAAGGTCGAACGCGAGCTCCTTCCCTCCCGGTTGGCGAGCGGGCTCCCCGATCGGCGCCCGCAGCCAGCCTCGACGGTACGCCGCCTGACGGTCGTCCATCCGGATCCTCAACCCCTGCCAAAGATCTCCCGCGGACGCCCCTTCGCCAGTCCGGTCGGCCATTACTCCTCCAATAGATGTCGCAGTGCGCCTTCGAGCTCGGGATGGCGGTATTCGTATCCGGTCTCTTGGAGCTGAGCGGGCTCGACGCGGGCACTGGCCAGGAGCAGGTTGTCCGCCATTCCACCGAGCGCGACGCGGACCGCGGGCGCGGGCACAGCGAAGAAGGTCGGACGGCCCAGGACGCGGCCCAATACCCTGGTGTACTCCGCGTTGGTCGGCGGGTCGGGCGCCACCACGTTTACGGGACCGCTCAGAGTGTCCGTACCTATGGCATGAACGACGGCGCCGACCACATCGTCGAGCGAGACCCAGGACCAGTACTGTCTCCCCGAACCGATCCTGCCCCCTCCGCCGAGCCTGAAGATGGGCAGCGTAGTCCCTAGCGCCCCACCTTCGGTGCTGAGCACGATACCGAACCTCGGGTGTACCACCCGCACCCCGGCCTCCCTGGCCGGCCCAGCCGCAGCCTCCCACTCCTTGCACACCTCGGACAGGAACAGGGTGCCCGGCTCGCTCTCCTCGGTGAGCAACTCGTTGCCCCTATCTCCGTAGTACCCGATCGCCGAGGCCGAGACCATCACGGATGGCGGCTCCGCAAGACCCGCGATCTTCTCCGCCAGCAAGCGTGTCCCCTTCTGCCTGCTCTCCAGGATGCGCCGTTTCCTCTCCGACGTCCAGCGTCCCTCGGCGATGCTCTCTCCCGCAAGATGGACTACAGCGTCGTAACCCGCCAGATCTCCTTCGATCCTGCCGGCGTCGGGGTCCCAGCGAATGTCTTCGCCAGAACGTGGGGAGCGCGTAAGACGGTCGACCCTGTGCCCTCCCGCCTCCAGCTCAGGGATCAAAGCCGACCCGATAAGTCCCTTCGCCCCGCTCACTAGAACGTTCATGCTCCTCCTCCATAAGCCAGCGCCTCCTCTACCAACATGGTAACCACCGCACAACCTCAACACCGTGTGAACTCTTCCATACTCTCATGCCCCGCCGACCGAACCCCGGAGACGCAGACCCCGACGACCGCATCGACTTGACGTACCGACACCGGTTCTGGCACCATCCATATGGATGGTTTGCGGATGTCTGGCAGATGGGGCGCTGGCATGAGTGAGACGGAGAAGATCACGATCAACCTGGGGCTTGTGGATCTGGGGCAGATAGATTTGCTTGTACAGGAGGGCTTCTATTCCAACCGGACGGACTTCATCCGGACGGCCATCCGCAACCAGCTCACCACGCACGCCGAGGAGGTCAGGCAGACGGTGGCGCGCAAGACGCTGGTACTCGGGTTGCAGAACTACAGTCGACGCGATCTGGAGGCGGTGCGCGAGGCCGGTGAGACGTTGGAGATAAGGGTGCTCGGTTTGGCGAGCATCGACGATGACGTAGATCCTTCTTTGGCCCTCGAGACCATCGACTCTTTGATCGTGCTCGGCGCCCTCAGGGCGAGCCCGGCCGTGAAGGCGGCGCTTAGGGACAGGATCCAATCTTCCTGAAATCGAGAGGAGCACCATGATAAACGGCCATATACATCCCGGCATCGCTGAGGCCACGCGCCTAACGCAGCAGGGCCGCCTCGACGAGGCGACCGCCGCTATCCAGCGCTCCCTCGGAGGCGCGTTCGCCCCGGCGGCGCAGGAAGATACCCACGAGACGGACGAGCCGATGGAGGTGATCTCCCAGCTCGTAAGGGAGGCTCCCCGGGGCCCGGCGGGGGGCCGGCGTACGGCTGCGTGGACAACACCTGGTCCGACCCTGCTCACCCGCGGCGTGCAACCTATTTCCCGTACGAAGTCTGGAAAACTCGTCAGCGTCCCCGAGGGAGGACGCTTCGTCGAGCGTTCGTACACCAACAGCGCCGGGACCCGCTCCTACAAACTCTACATCCCGAGCGGCTACACCGGGCAGGCCGTTCCTTTGATAGTCATGCTGCACGGGTGCACCCAGAACCCGGACGACTTCGCTACGGGCACCCGCATGAACGAACTCTCCGAGGAACACACCTTCCTCGTCGCTTATCCCGCTCAAGCGGGCAACGCCAACATGCAGAAGTGCTGGAACTGGTTTTTGGCCGCGGACCAGCAGCGCGGTCGGGGTGAACCGTCGCTCATTGCGGGCATCACGAGGCAGGTGATAGAGGAGTACGAGGTCGCCGAAGACAGGGTGTACGTAGCCGGGATGTCGGCGGGAGGAGCGATGGCCGCGATCATGGGCGCGACCTATCCCGACCTCTACGCCGCCATCGGCGTCCACTCCGGCCTCGCCCCTGGATCGGCCAGCGACATGTCCTCCGCGTTCACCGCCATGCGACAAGGCGGACCGGTAGTCGCACACCGGCAGGCCTCTAACGGAGAGAGCACGGAGATAGTTCCGACCATTGTGTTTCACGGGGATCGCGACACGACCGTTCATCCACGTAATGGTGAGCGGATGCTGGTCCACCTGGACATCGTTGGTGGCCAGAACGGCTCGTCGCCGCGGGTAAGGACGCGCCAGGGTCAGGTTCCCGGCGGTTATGGATACACCAGGTTCACCTACCGCGACTCGGAAGGTCGGGATCTCGTGGAGCGGTGGAGCGTGCACGGTCTAGGACACGCCTGGTCGGGGGGGAGCTATCCCGGCTCGTACACCGATCCCAGAGGTCCCGACGCCTCGGCCGAGATGGTGCGCTTCTTCGGGCAGCACCACAAACGTTAATGTAGGGGCGGGTTTGAAACCCGCCCCGAAACCCCGCCCCTACAGCTGGTTCTCGCGCCTGGCGGGGAGCTCACCGTTTGGGCCTGCGCCACGAGCCTGGATCCGGCGCTGCTCTCCTTCGTTTTGCGGGCCGTCTTCACCGGCGAGGGAGGCGCCGCCGGCAAGGGCTCCGAGGGTCCCTGCCAGGTCCTGTATCTCGGAAGGAACGACAAAGAGTTTGCTCGCTGGTCCCTTCGCCATCTCGGGGAGGGCCTTCAGGTAGAGGAAGCGGAGTGACTCGGGAGAGAGGTCGGAGCTTTCCAGTCGCTCGAAGAGCTTGCCCGTCATCTCGATCTGGGCGGCCTGTACGTTGCGGTACGCCTCCGCTTCGCCCTCGGCGCGCAGTACGGCCGCCCTCTGGTCGCCTTCGGCGCGAAGAATCGAGGACTCTTTTTCGCCTTCGGACTTCAAGATGGAGGCCCGCTTGTCGCCTTCGGCGGTCAGGATGGCGGCGCGGCGGGTCCGCTCGGCCTGCATCTGCTTCTCCATAGCCTGCTGGATGTCCCTGGGAGGGATGATCTCTTTCAGTTCCACCCTCGTCACCCTGATGCCCCATTTCTCCGTCACCTCGTCGAGGACCGTGCGGAGCTTCGCGTTGATCTCGTCGCGGGAGGTCAAGGTCTTGTCGAGGATGAGGTTACCGATGACGTTCCGTAGGGTTGTCTGGGTGATCTGCTCCAGCGCCAGGTTGAAATTTGCGACCTCGTACTCTGCGGCCCGTGCGTCGACGACCTGGTAGTAGACCACGGTCGAGATCTGCATCCCGACGTTGTCGCTCGTTATAACTGCCTGAGGCTGGAAAGCGACTACCTGTTCCCTGAGGTCCGTCTTGGGCAGCATACGATCCATTATCGGGACGACGAGGGTCAGCCCGCTCTCGGCGGTGCGGTGGTAACGGCCGAAGCGCTGCACTATGGCAACCCTGCTCTGGGGGATGATCCTGACGGCCCTCGCCGCCACCAGAAAGACGACTAGCGCCAGCACTGCCAACCCTATGAGGCCGGTCATAGTTATTCCTCCTTCTCTACGGTGTCGACCAGGGCGGTAAGCCCGTCTGTGTCCAGCACCCTCACTTTGGCGCCTCGTTCTATCTTCTCGTCGGGATGCAACGCGCGGGCTGTCCAGAACTCCCCGCTGCCTATCCGCACCATACCCTTGCCTCCAGCCTCTATCTCCTCCGTTACGACCGCGCGCTTGCCCGTGATCCCCCGGTGTCCGAGGTACCCCTCCCCATCCCCAAGCGCGAGACGATTCAAGAAGGCGGGACGCAAGATGACCATGCTGAGAACCGAGGCCGCGAGGAACCCTACGGCCTGGACCGTAATGCCGAATCCAAGCAGGGCTGCTGCGAGACCCACGACGGCGCCGAGCGAGAAGAAGAGCAGGAAGAAAGAGACGGTCAGAAGCTCACCGACGAAGGCAAGGGCCGCCAGCGCAACCCAGAAAATGATCTCCCAATCCAAGTCTCGTGCCTCCTGGCGTAAGTTTACACTACCGCCGCTAACGCGGAACCGACCTGTCCCCACCGGCCTACAATACGGCCGTAACATCTGATCTGACGTGAGAGGAGATCATGGACCAAGTGCGCGTAGTCCTCGACTGCGACACCGCCAACGAGGTAGACGACCAGTTCGCCATAGCCCACACGCTCGGTCTGCCGGAGGGGACGCTGGATGTGCGGGGTGTGATCTCCGTGCACAACACCACGGCTCACGGTCCTGGCTCGCGCGACATGTACCAGGAGGAGGCCGAGAGGGTGGTCGCCCTGTGCGCGGGCGACGTACCCTGTATTCCCGGCGCACAGCATCCGATGGAGAGCAGGGAGGAGCCGGTGCCGAGCGCCGGCCTCGAGTTCCTGGTGGAAGAAGCGCGCCTGAGCCCGCTGACCATCGTTGCCACCGGACCTGCGACGGACGTCGCATCGTTGTTTCTGGCGGCGCCGGAGTCGCGGGAGAACGTGCGCGTCGTCTGGCTCGGAGGGTTCGGGGACGAGGCCAGCTACAAGGTCTGGCACAACAGGATGGGAGAGCTAAACGGCAGGGCCGACGTCTCGGCCTGGCGTATGTTGCTGGAAGAACCCGTGGACCTCTTGCACGTTCCCACGTGGCCCGCACCGGCGAAGATACTGGTGGATCCAACTTCGTTCGGAGAGGAGTTGCGCGCGCTCGGACGGCCCATCGCATCGTATTTGGCCGGGATCCTGCAGCTCTTTGCCGCCGAGTACGAGGACCGGCCCGGAAAGGAACTGTGGGACCTGGCCTGCGTCGCCGCCGTCGCCGATCCAGGAGCCGTAACCTCGGGACTTCGGGCCGTCCCGAAGCTCGACGCGGCGGGCGCGCACGATTTCACACAGCCAGGACGAAACGTAGAAGTCGTCTCGGACCTCGACGAACGACGAATACTCGCCGGCCTCATGGAAGCTCTAGCACGCCACCCTGATAGCTGATCAGTACGCTCAGGCTCCTAGCCTTCGCTTGTCAGCATTTCAGCACTTCAGCAAGTTGTCCCGTATATCCTCGCCGCGAGCGTAGGACCTGACCGCCGCTGGTAGCGGTTCGTCGTGCGCGCCAGGGCCAGGGTCTGGTTGAAAGGCTGACAAGCTGAGGCGAAGCCGAAGCGTGCTGAATTGCTACCCCATCGCGTCGGCGATGATGCGGCTGTGGTCGAAGGCCAGTTCGACGGTGTCGGGGTCGAGGACTTCGACCTCGGCGGCGTCGGAGGCGGCCTGCATCTGGCCCCCCAGGACGTGGGCCAGGAAGGCGACGCTGATGTTGTGGCCGCGCGGGTCGCGGTCCGGCTCGGAGTAGACGCCGACGAGGCGCGAGACCTCCACGGCGAGTCCCGTCTCCTCGGCGGCTTCGCGCACGGCGGCCTCGTGCACCGTCTCCCCCACGTCCACAAAACCTCCTGGCAGCGCCCACTGCCCCTCGAAGGGGTCGCTACCACGACGGATCAAGACCACCCCCGCCTCAGAGGGGATCACCACGTCGACCATCAGCTTCGGGGTCTCCGGTCCTGCCAAGGTTCGTACCTCCTGCATATCCGCCGCGACGAAAGGTTAGGCCGCATCATGGTGGGGTGCATTATGTTGGTTCGTGCCGCCAGGGGCAACGGAACGGCTCGCGGCCCTACCCGGCACAGTTCGCATCGAAGACCGGGGATTCCCTGCGAAAAAGGGTATGCTCTGCAGGATGACAGGAAGATACACATGAAGATACTCTGCATCAGCGACCGGGTGGAGAGGATGCTGTGCGGCCCGAACCTGACGTCCTATGCCAGGGGCGTCGAGGCGGTGGTCTCCTGCGGGGACCTGCCTTTCGATTACCTCGAGTATATCGTCACCTTTCTCGGCGTCCCCGTCTACTACGTGCTCGGGAACCACGATCCAGACCCCGAAGGCCCGGAATACCCCGGTGGATGCACGCCGCTCGACGGTCGGGTTGTTGAGGTAGAAGGCAGCGGGGTCGTGCTCGCCGGGCTCTCCGGGTCTGCGCTTTACTCGGGCGGTCCCAACCAGTACACAGAGCGCCAGATGCGCAGCAGGGCGCTGGCGCTCTCGGTCAGGATCCGTTGCCGGGGCCTCGTCGGCCGTCCGAAGCCCGGGATCTTCGCTACCCACTCCCCGCCTTTCGGTCTCGGGGACCAGGAAGATGTGGCCCACGTGGGCTTCGAGTCCTTTGTACACCTCATCGACAGGCATCAACCACCCTTGTGGCTGCATGGGCACGTACACCTATATGGGCCGGATCAGGAAAGGGTCAGGCAGAAGGGAGGGACCAAGATCGTCAACGTCTACGGCCACCGAATCCTCGACGTGTAACATTTCCCGCTCCGCGCCCTTGTTGGCGGGACCGGGGGGCTGTAGATTGGTCCATTATGGATCCCCACGAGCAGTCAGACAGAGACTTTTCACGCGCCCGCAGAAGGGCCTTTTTGCGGCGGATCGGCGCGTACCTGCGCAGAGACCCGGGCTCCAACCAGTTGCTCTCCTTCGACGAAGTCAAGGGGGCTCTCGGGGTCGTCTCGCAGGTCTACCTGGGGCTGCGCGAGGTGCCGGTCTCCAAGATCGTCGGTAGCGTCGGACGCCACAGGGATTTCGACCGGGCCTTCCTGCCATCCAAACCCGACCTCGGCACCCGCTGGAGGCGGATCGACGAGATCATGAACAGGGCCGAAGAGTTGCCCCCGGTCAGCCTGTACAAGATCGGGGACGCCTATTTCGTCCAGGACGGTAACCACAGGGTCTCGGTAGCCCGCCAGCGGGGTGTCGAGATGATCGACGCCGAGGTCGTAGAGCTCCGCAGCAGGGTGCCCGTGGACTCGGCGCTAACGGCCCGCGACCTGCTCCACAAGCTCGAGCACCGCCGCCTTCTGGAGCGGCTGCCCATCGACCGCGTGCTACCCGAGATCAAGGTCGAGTTCTCCGATGTCGCCGACTACAGGAGGCTCGCAACCTACATCGAGGCACACGGCTTCAGGGTCTCCCAACACTGGAAGCGCTACGTCTCACCGGAAGAGACCCTGAGAGACTGGTACGAATACGGTTACTGCCCGATCTCGGAGATGATCCGGGAGGAACAAATCCTCGGCGCCTTCCCGGATCGCACCGAGCTCGACCTATACCTCTGGATCGTCTACCACCGCGAGCGTCTGGCGCTGGAGGCGCGCGACGAGAAGATCTCACCCCGGGCCGCCAAGGACGACATCTTGAAGAACGTCACCCGCAGACGACGCCGACCCTGAACCTAGAGCATCGGGGACGATCGAGCCAGGCCGGGCAAACCGGCTCGTGCGCCGCCCTGCATCGGTCTTATAATCTGCTCTATCGGGTTGGGGGCAGCTTCGCTGATCGGGGCCCGCGACCTCAACATAGAGATAGAGGGCACACAGCAGTGAAGGGAGCACTATGGACACTTTTGCCGACGGGCCTTCCCAGCAACCCGGGAGGCCTGCAGGGGAGCCAGGAAGAAGGCGCAGGTGGCCCTTCGTGGTCGGGGGTCTCATGGCACTCGGTCTGATCGGCCTGGCCATCGTGGCTGTAGTCGTGATCCTGGCGGCGGGCGGCCCGAGGGTTCCCCCCGTCTACGCCGAGGAGTACGTGGCCGGCGACGGAGCGTCCAGGATAGCCGTCGTGTCCGTCGAGGGTACGATCGCCCCGGCAGATAACACCCTGGGCGGGGTACAGCCGACGACCACGCCGGACGGACTCGCAGACGCCCTGCGCCAGGCCGGGCAAGACACTAGCGTCGTCGCGGTAGTGCTCGAGGTCAACTCTCCTGGTGGCGGGGTGACAGCGAGCGACGAGATGCACCAGAGCATCCTGGATTTCAGGGAGAATACGGGTAAGCCGGTCGTCGTCTCTATGGGGGATACGGCCGCCTCGGGCGGCTACTACATCTCGACGGCGGCGGACCGCATCGTCGCCAACGAAACGACCCTGACAGGCTCACTCGGCGTCATATTCCAGCTCAACAACTTCGCAGAGGCCGCCGACAGGTACGGCATAGGGCAGGTCGTCATAAAGAGCGGCAAGTACAAGGACATGGGAAACTCCTTTCGCGAGATGAGACCGGACGAGCGTGAGATCTTCCAGTCGATCGTGAACGAGTCGTATTCCGAGTTCGTGGATGTGATCTCCGAAGGCCGCGAGATTCCGGAGGACAGGGTGCGCGAGATCGCGGACGGCCGCGTGTACTCAGGCACCCAGGCTAGAGATCTCGGGCTCGTCGACTCCTTCGGAGACCTCGACGAAGCGACCGCCACCGCGGGCAGGCTCGCCGGCGCAAGAGATACGACCGTGGTCCGTTACGTGCAGGAGCCGACCCTCACCGAGTCCCTGCTGGCGCGCCTGGCCCCGCAGGAGCCGCAGGCCCAACAAATCATGGATGCCGCAGGGCTGGATCTGGAACCGAAGCCTTACTACCTCTACCTGCCAGGCGCCTGATTACGTCGTCTAGCATAAGACTTGAGAGCCTTATGCTAGACGAGCATTTCAGCTCGCTCCGGCTCTTAGCCTCCGCTTGTCAGCATGTCAGCCAGGTCTTGGACAGATTCAAGCTGACTAGCTGAAATGCTGATGAGTCGCCTGGCGACGTGCTGACACGCGCCCGGTAGGGCGCGTGCTGACTTGCTGACCAGCGCGGGATAGAAAGGGGCAACACTTCCTATCCCGCTGTAACCTACGGCTGATCTATTTGGGGCTGCTCTACTTGGGGCTGCTCTTCTATCTGACGGATGCGCCTGCCGCCGGCGAATCCCTCGATGTTCTCCATCTTGCTCTCGACCACTTGCTGGTAGGCGTAGTAAGCCGAAGCATGCAGCACGTACCCGTTGCCGCTGTACATCGCCACGTGGGTGATCTCGTTGTACGGACCGTTCTCCCTGAAGAAGACCAGGTCACCACGCTGGAGCTCGGCCCTGGACACCCACTTGCGGTTCTTGTGCCAATACTGTTCGGTCGGATCGTCAGGCAGCTCTTTGCCGAAGTGCTCGTAGACAAGCCTTGTAAAGCAAGAGCAGTCTTCCTTCTCGTAAGCCCAACATGCATCGGGTGGAGAATGATAGTAAGGGGTGCCGATGTGCGTCCTACCGTACCGTACTATGTCCCTGCGCTCGACGTTGGTGTTCGAGGCGCCGTAAACGTTCTTGCCGGCACCAGCGCTGCCGCCTTCGGCCGGAGCCAGGTCTTTGGGCGGAGGTGAGGCAGCGCCCCTGACGAGCGCGACAGCGTCGGCGATGACCTCGCCCGCGCCGCCCCCCGGAGAGACGCGCACGACGTAGCGGTCGCCGGCCTTCATCTCGTAGGTGCCGAGCTTTACCCACGTGCCCCCATCTTGGGCCTGGTTCACCTCTACCCACTGCGTACCCCTGGCAGTCTCCACGCCGAATCTCGCAGCCCTGCTGTTGTCCTTCCCGACCGGCCACCAGGCGTAGAGGGCGTAGTCTCCGCTCGTGGGGGTCTTGAGCTTGAAGCGCGCATCGCTTTCGGAGGCTCCCGCCGAGACGTAATTACCTCCATGGGCCCAAACGTCACTCCCACCCCGCTTCCATCCCGGCGCCTCGAAGCGGCGGGCGTGCGTGCTGTCCACGACCTGCGAGTAGTCGGGCAGGGTCTCCTCCTCCGCCATGTCGCTCCTGGCCGCGCGCCGCTCGGCCTTGGAGGGGTCAGCCCCCGTGGCCGTGCCTTGGGAGACGGAAGACTGAGAAGTGCTATCCACAGTCTGTGCACCAGCCGTGAGCGCCGCGATGGAAACAAACAGTGCAGCCAGAACAACGAGCGCTGAGATCAAACCGAGCCGATGCATGAGGCCCCCCTCTAATATTCATGCTTGCGTTCGCGCCATTGTACCGACGTCGTGATGGAAAAGCACTAGTTTGGCAAAGATTTTTTCAGAATCTTTAAACAAACGTTACATAAGGGTAAGATCCGCATACGCGGGCGGTATAGGGTGGGGCGTGGCGCCCCACCCTAGCTCGGGTCAGCCGCCGGACTCTATGGGGTGCTTGACGGCCTTGGGCCCTTCCGCCGGGTCGGAGAGCCAGCGCGTTATCTCCACTTTGTTCTCGGTAAAGAAGCGCACCCCGTCCTTGCCTGTGGCGTGCAGGTCCCCGTAGAAGGAGTTCTTCACCCCGTTGAAAGGGAAGAAAGCCATCGGGGCGGCGACCCCGACGTTGACCCCGAGCATCCCTGCTTCTACCCGCTCTCTCCAGTGCCTTACGGCCGCCCCGTCTTCGGTATAGATGGAGCAGGCGTTGCCGAAGGGCGAGCCGTTCGTGAACTCGATAGCCTCATCTAGCGTGTCCACCCGAACCACCGAGAGCACGGGACCGAAGATCTCCTCGCGCCCGACCCGCATCTCTCCCGTCACGCCGTCGAGGAGCGTCGGACCCATAAAGAAGCCTTCCTTTAGGGGCGCCGCCCTGCCGTCGAGTACGACCTCGGCCCCCTCCTCCTCACCGAGGTCGATATAGGAGCGGACCTTATCGCGGTGGGAGTCGCGGATGACGGGGGTGAGTTCCGAGCTTTCTTCCTTTCCGGGACCGACCTTCATCGAGGCTGCGGCCTCCTTGAGCCTTTCGACGAGATCGTCCGCGACCCCGCCTACGGCCACCAGCACGCTGCCGGCCAGGCACCGCTCGCCGGCGTTGCCGTAGGCCGAGGATATTATGTTCGGGACGGCCTTCTCTAACACGGCATCCGGCATGACGACCATCGAGTTCTTGGCCCCCGCGAGCGCCTGCACCCGCTTGCCGTGGGCACAGCCGTGCGTGTAGACGTGCTCGGCCACGGGCTGGGACCCGACGAAGGAGACGGCCTTTATGCCGGGATGCTCCAGGATTCCATCCACGGCCTCCCTCGCCCCGTTTACGATGGAGAAGACACCATCGGGCAGCCCCGCCTCCGAGAGGAGCTCGCCCAGCCTCACCGCGCACAGAGGCGTCCTCTCCGAGGGTTTGAGTATGTAGGCGTTGCCGGTCCCTATGGCCACCGGCAGGGTCCAAAGGGGCACCATACATGGGAAGTTGAACGGGGTTATGGCTGCGACCACCCCGAGAGGGTAGCGCCAGGAGGAGTTGTCTATGCCTCTGGCGACATCCCTGACCGTCTCGCCCATCATAAGGGTCGGCATCCCACACGCGAACTCGACGACCTCTATGCCGCGCCTGACTTCTCCCGCTGCATCAGCGGCGTCCTTGCCGTTCTCGAGGGTGACCAGATCCCTGAGCTCCTCGAAATGCTCCTCGAGGAGCGCCTTGAAGGAGAAGAGGATCCTGGCCCGCTCGACGACCGGGGTGGCGGCCCAGGAGGAGAACGCCTCCCCCGCCTCCCTTACGGCGCGGTCGACGTCGTCCTTTGTCGAGAGGGGCGTCTGTGCGACGACCTCTCCCGTGGCCGGATCGTAGACCGGTTCCGTGTCACGTCCGTCTCTCTCCTCCCACCTTCCCCCTATAAGGTTCCTGACCTCCAGGCTTCTCTCGCCGGCCTGCATCTCGTCCTCCTTACTGGTCCTGCTTGCCGAATGCTTCGAGGTTCTTGCGGTAGAGATCGAAGGGCGCATTCATCAGGTCGGCGTAGGAGCTCATCGTCTCGCCGAGCATCGCCTGGAATGCTTCCATCTGCTTCTCCGAGCCCTCCATCAGGCTGCGGGCCACCTCCTGGCTACCCTGCATCCCCTCCCTGAGCTCCGAGGTGACGTCACCGAAGAAGCCCTGGAGGAGGTTCGTGCTCTTCTCCTGGAGCACGGTGTTGCGCTCGATAACATCCCTGTATGCCTCCAGGCTCTCGGCGAGGGCGCGGCTGGTGCGCTCCTGGCTCTTGATCGCCTCCTCCACAGCGTTCGTGTGGCTCTCCATGGCCCTGGTCAGCGCCCGGTTGGCCTCGGCCTGGCTCTCCAGCACGCCGGTCACGCTCTCCACCCAGCCCTGGGCGAGCTGGACGTTCCTCTGTTGCGCTTCGACGGCGCCCCGAACCACCTCCCTGTAGGGTTCGCCGAACGCCTCCGTCAACCTCCGCGCCGCCTCGGATCCACTCTCCGACACTCGTCCCTCCTTCGACAGCTCTCCCCGCACATTCTACCCGTTCGGCGGAGCCGGATACGTCCGGCCTCTCTCATCTCCTCCGGCGGTGGATCGTAACATCATCCGCCGTCGTCTCCCTGTCCCAGCGGTCCTCGGGGATGCGCCCACCGGCCACCGGGTCTCCCGCCAACCCGCCCTGCCGGCGCTCGGCCTCCATCCTCTCGCCCGGTTCGGTATCCACCCTGTCGTCCGGACCGAAGCGGCCTACGTCGTCGGGAGGGTGAGGATCGCCGGGTGACAGAAGAGGTTCGAGCCCGAAGTAAGCCCTTACCCTCTCCTCGAGTTCGGCCGACACGGTCTCTTCGTTGCCGAAGTGTGGAGCGTGTTTGATCGTCTCCGC
>DATMVF010000313.1:0-2681 GCA_035563475.1 Rubrobacter sp. | reverse complement strand
GAAGGCGGAGGAATTTCACCGGCCGCCGTCTCGGACTGAGAGGATTAGGGTCTGGCTCGAGGGGCTGCCGAGGGTACGGTTGTACGCGTCGTTGCTCCTCATCGTCTGGCTCTCGCTGACGTTCCTGATAGGCTTTGACGTCCGTCCCCAGGTCTCGGACGGCCCGAGCTCCTGGACGGCGTTTCTCGGGGTAGGGATCGTGGTGGCGACCGAGGCGTGGATCGCCCGGTACTTCCTCGAGCGGTTCGGACAGAGGATCCTGCGCAGCAACGCCCTCATCCGCGTCCTGCTCGCGGCCTTGCTCCTGGTGCTCTTCACCGCGCTCGCCCGGGCCTTCATCCTGTTCTCTTTGCCTCCCTACCTTATCCCGCTGGCCGGCCTGAGCATCTTGGGCACCATCCTCCTGGGGCCGCGCCTGATGTTCCTCATGGTCGTCATAACCAGCGTGAACGTCGGCATCCTCGCCGGCAACGACTTCTCCTTGACCGCCTCCCTGCTCCTGGCCTCGGGGTTCGCGATCTACACGGTCGTCCTGCGGGTGGGACCTCGGATGGAGCTCTTGCGAGCAGGGTTGCTCATCGCCCTCGTCTCGGGAATAGTGACCTTCGCGGTCGCTCTCGTCGAGGGCAATGTTCTTCGGACGGCCGTGGAACGGGGCGGTATCGGGCTTGTGAACGGTATCCTCTCGTTGATGCTCGCCATGGTCCTACTCCCGCTCCTCGAGAGCACCTTCAACATCCTCACGCCGATGAAGCTCCTGGAGCTCTCCGACCCCGGCAACCCGCTCCTGCAGAAGCTCCTTCGCGGGGCGCCCGGAACCTTCTCCCACTCCATGCAGGTCGGCAATCTCGCCGAGAATGCCGCCGAACGTATCGGGGCCGACCCCCTGCTCGCCCGCGTCGGGGCCTACTACCACGATATCGGCAAGCTCGAACACCCCAATTACTTCATCGAGAACCAGATATCACGCATGAACCCCCACGAGACCCTTGCCCCCGCCCTCTCGGCCCGGATCGTCAAGCGCCACGTCAAGGACGGCGTCGAGCTCGGGCGCGAGTGGAACCTGCCTGCCGAGGTTCTCGACCTAATAAGGCAGCACCACGGCACGACCCGCATCGGCTACTTCTACCGCAAGGCTCTCGACGAGGCCGCCACGAACGGCGCGACCATCAACGAGTCGGACTTCCGCTACCCCGGCCCCTGCCCCATGAGCAAGGAAGCCGGGATCCTGATGCTCGCCGACTCTATCGAGGCCACCGTCAAATCGCTCGAAAAACCGACCCCCAAACGTATCGAAGACATCGTGGACGGTACCATCCGGGCCAAGCTCGAGGACGGACAGTTCGACCAGTGTGAGCTGACGATGCGTGAGATCCACGAAACCGGCGAGGCCATCCGCGAGGCCCTCATAGGATTCATAGGTCCTCGCATCGAATACCCTCCCGAAGCCCCCGCCGCCAAGATGCCGACCTCCTAGAGACCCCTTGCTCTTCTTCTTCTTCTTCGTCGCCGTCCTGGACGAAACGGAATACGAAAAGCTTAGCGCCGAAAGGGCCACCGAACTGTGCGCCGCCGCCTTCTCGTTTCGGGGCTTCGATGTTGACCGTATGGGAGAGGTTTCGGTTGCCCTCGTGCCCCTGCCCGTCATTCACGAATTAAACCTTAAGTATAGGGATATAGATACCCCGACCGATGTGTTGAGCTTTGGTATCGACGGGCCGTACGGTGAGATGGTTGGTGAGGTCGTGTTGGCGCCGGAGTACGTTCGTTTCGAACGGGCGGGCGTCGAGGAGTTGGTGGTTCACGGGGCGCTACACCTAGCGGGGATGGATCACGGGGATGATTTCGCGAGGAGCGAGATGGCTGCGGTGCAGGAGGCCGTGCTGAGGAGCGTTCGCGAGGGACACGGGGCAGACCGTGAAACCGGTTAAGCCTGCGAAGGGGCAGCAGGGGGTAGCGCGCTCCTTCGGGCACGCGTACAGGGGGTTGGTCTATGCAGTACGCACCCAGCGCAACATGCGTTTTCACGTCATAGCAGCTGCGGTCGTCCTGGTGCTGAGCCTTCTCGTAGGTGTGAGCAAGCTAGAGCTGGCGATCCTGGTACTGGCGATCACGATGGTCTTCGGCACGGAGATGGTCAACACGGCGCTTGAGTTCGCCGTGGACCTCGCGACCCGCGAGTACCATCCTTTGGCCAAGCTCGCCAAAGATGTTTCGGCGGGGGCTGTGCTCGTGACGAGCGTCGCGGCTTTGGCGGTGGGGTACCTGGTCCTCAGCGACGACCTCGGTCCCTTCTCGCTGGAGACGCTAGAGCGTGTGCGCCGCTGGCCCGGACACGTTACGCTGGTCGCGCTCGTGCTCGTGGCCATCGCCGTGATACTCGTGAAGGCGCTCACGCGAGCGCCGAACCCGTTCTTGGGCGGGATGCCCTCCGGGCACGCGGCGGTCGCGTTCGCCGGGTGGGTAGCGGCGAGCTTCGTAGCGGTCGAAGGGGCCGTACGGTTCGCCGGTTTGATCTCCCTGATCACGCTGCTCATGGCCCTGCTCGTCTGCCAGAGCCGCATCGAGGCCGGCATCCACACCGTCTATCAGGTCATCGCCGGCGCGATCCTCGGTACCCTCCTCGCCGTCGCCGTGTTTCAACTCTTCTAGTGGGCTCCTATAATTAGGAGGTCGTGGAT
>DATMVF010000312.1:0-12781 GCA_035563475.1 Rubrobacter sp. | reverse complement strand
ACGCTCACTGGGCTGGCCACCAGGATCGCGGCCAAGATAGCAGCCTACACATATGCCTTCGTGGTCAACCGGAAGCTGGGACGTCCTCAAGGGCGCATCAAGGAGCTGTGGGCATGATCCTGACAACACACATCTAGTCTGCGCCCCGCCGCGGCTCTAGACCATCCGCACTACTCCCGCATTACTCCCGCAGTCGAAGTACGCGAGTAACGGCAATACTCGTCGATCCCTTGTACCGTCTGCTACCATGCCTGGAGATCAGGGAAAGGCACGCAGGTCGATGACGAGGGACGGAAGTTCGGTGTGAGCGGGGGGCGCGATTCCTCGTTCGGCGCACGGCTCAGAAAGCTCAGGGACGCCGCTGGCCTCACGCAGGAGGAGCTTGCCTCCAGATCGGGGCTGTCTGCCAAGAACATAAGCGACCTGGAGCGCGGCGTAAGGAAGCGCCCCTACCCGCACACCGTCAGGTCCCTGGCCGACGCCCTGAAGTTGTCCGAGGAGGAGCGCGCAGCCCTCATTGCAGCGGTACCCAAGCGGGGCGGCACCCCGGCGGCTGCTCCCGAGGAGCCCACTCTTCCGGTGCCGCCCACCCTGCTCGTGGGGCGAGAGCGAGAGCTGGAGGAGGTGGCTGATCTGCTCCGGCGGCCGGAGGTCAGGCCGCTGACGCTCACGGGGGTAGGCGGGGTCGGAAAGACGCGCCTCGCCCTGGAAGCGGCACGTAATGGCGCCGGAGACTTCCCTGACGGTGTGAATTTCGTCGGATTGGCATCCCTGACCGAAGTTACGCTCGTAGTGCCCACCATCTGCCAGACCTTGGAACTGAGGAAGGTCGGCCAGCGGTCGATGCATGCCGCCCTTCAGGAACACCTGCGGGAGAAGGAGCTACTGCTCGTACTGGACAACTTCGAGCACGTGCTCGAGGCGGCCTGCGAGATCGCCGAGCTGATCGAAATGTGTCCAAGCCTCACAGTACTCGCAACCAGCCGCGCGCCCCTCCGCCTCAGGGGCGAGCAAAGGTATCCCGTCTCTCCCCTGGGATTGCCGGCCTCCACCCGCTTTCCTGCAGCCAAGGAGGTGGTAGGGTCTCCCTCGGGACGTCTGTTCGTAGAGCGCGCCCGAGCTACTTCCCCAACCTTCGAACTCGAGGCTGCGAACGCGGCTGCGGTAGCGTCCATCTGCTGGCGGCTCTCAGGACTGCCGCTCGCGCTGGAGTTGGCGGCTGCCAGAGTCGGGTTCCTAAGCCCACCGTCCCTGCTGGCGCGCCTGGATCAAGCCCTGTCAGCCGGCTGGGCGCGGGACGTTACGGAGCGTCAGCGGACCATGAGCGCGACGCTGGACTGGAGCTACGACCTGTTCGCCGAGTCCGAGAAGGCGTTATTCAGACGGCTGTCGGTCTTCGCCGGTGGATTCTCACTGGAGGCGGCGGAGGCTGCGGGCCCGGCGGAAGACGACGATGCCGGTAACGTGTTCCATCTCCTCGGAGAGCTGGTCGGCCAGTCATTGGTGGCGGTCGAGACTTTGCCGGATGAGACCGCCGATCGGCCGCGCTACGGGATGCTCGAGCCGGTCAGGCAGTATGCGAACGAGAAGCTGGAGGAGTGCGGCGAGAGCGCGGCGGCCAGCCGCCGCCACGCCGAATTCTTCCTCGATCTGGCCGAGCGGGCTTACCCGGAGTTGCGTGGAGAGCGTCAGGGGGAGTGGCTGGAGCAGTTGGAGCAGGAGAACGGCAACCTGCGTGCCGCCGTTAGCTGGGCGGTCTCTGCAAGAGAGGCCGAAACCGCCTCGCGCCTGGGGTGGGCGCTGTGGCTCTTCTGGTGGCTTCGTGGCTACCAACGGGAGGGACGCAGGTGGATGGAGATGCTTCTGGAGCAGGACAGTCCAGCAGCCTTACGCGCGATCGACTCGGCGGTGGCTGGCATCATGGCATACACGCAGGGCGACTACGAGGCGAGCCGGGGTCACCTCGAGGAGGGCCTGGAGTTGGCCCGGAGCGTAGGCGACACCCTACGCACTGCCTACGCGACGTACGCGCTCGGCCTCCTGGCCCTGAATACCCAGGAGTACCCGACCGCGAGGGCGCGACTGGAGGAGGCCCTGGATCTCTTCCTCGAGAGAGGCGACGATCATGATGCTGCCACCGTGCGTAGCCACCTTGGCACGCTACTGCTCGTCCAGGGCGACTACGATAAGGCAACTGCGCCGATCGAAGAGGGCCTCGCGCTCGCCCGCAAGTTGGGCGACAGGTTCGGCATCAGCGACGCGCTCTACAACCTCGCCCAGGTCGCGCAAGCCCGCGGAGACAACGACCTGGCGGCCCTCAGGTTCGAGGAAGGGATGACGCTCTCCGCAGAGATGGAGGACCGGGCCAACCCCGGCTACTTCCTGGAAGGGCTAGCCGAAGTGGCCGGCGTGCGGGACGAGGCGGAGCGCTCGGCGCGTCTGTTCGGCGCAGCAGAACGGATGCTACGGGCGGCTGAAGCGCCCGTTTACGAGGTCTACGAGCCGAATCGCGCATTCTACGAGCGCGTCAAAGACGACGTGCGCTTGCGGCTCGGGAAAGGAGCATACGAAGCATTACAGGCCGAAGGCCAGACGATGACATTCGAGAGAGCGGTGGCGTACGCACTCAAGCACGATCAGGCCTCTTCCGCATAAGCAGTGTCAGGGCTGACGGGCCTTCCGCTGACACAACGCGTCTCGGTCGATGGCATCATGTGTCTGGTGGATAGGGGTGCCTCGTCGGTACCTGAACGGGTGGGAAGGAGAGCGAAATGGAACGGCAGAAGCCGATAGACGAACCACATGAATCATCCCGGGCGGTGACAGAACAGCTGGCCGAATACCCGTTGTTGGAAGCCCTGATCGAACGCCGCTCACGACGCTTCGGCAATGGCATGCGCCTGAACGGTGGTCCGCTCTCCTACAAGAGTATGCACGCTCCGCAGCCGCTGAGCCTCGGGGAAGAAGCCGCCTTGGCATTCGCAGGCTGCGGCATCACTGGCCCCGTGTTGGCCGAACTGCCCTACGACAGTGGCGATGAGCACGAAGCGGGCGGTGGCAACATCATGATCAACCTCGTCGGCCGTACGGTGGCGAGCGGCGACGCTTGTCACGCCGTAGCCCTCTTCGTCATCAACGACGAAGGGGCCTGGATGCTCAAACGACCCCAGGACTATCCAAGGACCGAGATCGCGGAGCTTGCTCGAGCTGGCCGAGGCCACGAGTTCGTGCGGCTCTACGAGAGGAGCCGAGTTCGCATCGCCGACAGCCGACCTGACGTGCCACGCGAGCTGCCTTTCGTGATGCCGTTCAACAAGTGGGCGGCCAACGTACCCGGCACTACCTACCTCCTGCCGGTCAACGAGTTCTCTGCTTTCTACATCAACGTTTTGCTCTCCGCGTTCAGCGAGGACTTCGGCTACTTCCTGGTGGACGAGCGCAACCGCTTCAAGCCCGCTGGCATCGCGAGATTCGCGCGATCCAAGGGCGGGCACCTGCACGACGACCCCAAAGAGGGTCGCTTCACCACCGTGTCCTTCATGGAGACCTGGCTCTATGAGTTCGCGGCGGTAGAGCAGGGCGAGATACTGCAGAACCTGGCGCTGATGACCGAAGCCCTCGGCTTGGGCGGATTCCCGCACTTCGCAGCGCATCCTTTCATCTGGTTCCGGGCCCTCGGGTTCCGGATGCAGGAGATCCCCTTCTCCCACACTATCGGCGCCGGCGCGCTGACCAAGTGGTTGCTGAAGGCATTGGGCAAAGAGTTGCCCATCCCTACCGCGATAGGACTAGAGCGGAACGGGGAGGCTCTGATCAAACCCTTCTGCCCACCTTACTACCGTGATATGGAAGAGGCCGTGCTCGCTTTCGTAGACCGTAAGTATGGCCGGGGAACCGGCGCATTTCGCGACGGGGGCGACGCCTCGAGCTGGCAGGATGGAGCCGGTGTTCAGGCGGGCATTCCTCCTTACTCGGATCGTGCCATCGCCGCCACGATCGCATACTGCGACTACGTGTACGAGAGGTACGGGCGATTTCCGGCCAATAGCGGTCCGTTTCGTACGGTGCTCGCGCACCAGGCCCACCATCTGGACCCGGACTTCTACGACCGGTTCTACAATCCCGGGACGTTGACACAAACCCAACGCCGCCATCATCACGCGGCCCACCACAGCGGCGACGGCGCATGATTCGCGTTTCAGGGCAGGATCACCTTTCGTATCGGGACCGTTTGTAATCACCCCGCAACAGGTCAGCGACGGACCGGATGAATGTAGAAGTTCGCCTCGTCCAATTCCAACCGGCCCAAGGCTGCCAGGCAGGAGCGGTTACAGTGCGGCGCACGAAACGCCGGAGCGCCGCAGAGCCCCGGCCGAGTTCGTGCAGAAGTCCGGCCAGGACGGAGGGGGGAAGCCCCGACCGGACTACGGACCACCGAATCTATCACCTCGAGCCTTAAACGTTGTTAGGGTCCGCTTCAGTCTCGTTAAGACTCGCCTCGATGCGGGCAGGTGTATCCTCCATGAAGGAGGCCCCGGCGTGGAGCGCTGGTTTGCGCGCCACGCCAGCCCACTCTTATGCAGTGTCGATCTCGCCGACGTATCAGGACAAAGTGCGAGCGTTCAGCGTCGAAGGGAGCCCACCGGCTCTCTGACCTCGGAGACGCTGCCCTGCGCCACCGCCTCGATTCTGCACACGTAGATACTGAGGCGGTAGCTAGCGCGTGGCAGTCGCGTGCGCTAGTATGTGCCAGGAGCCTTTCTCGAATAGGATGAACCTTTCCGAAAAGGAGCCGTCAGCCATCGGCTTTCAGCCAGGACAAGAGCTGAATGCTGAGAGAGTCGGGCGCTGATAGCTAGTGATGAAAAAGGGGCCAATCTTTATGCACAGTGTCGTAGATCTGGCGAAATCGGCGCTCGAGGGGGCATGATCCGGTTGCGTGGGGGTGCGCTTTTGGTGGCCGGCGTGGTGCTTCTCTTCGTCGCGCTGTCCTTCACGGGGGCCGTGGCGGCAAGTGCGATGCGTCATGATGGGCAAGGTCAGACATCACGCGTCGATGCTCCTGTAGGCGTTCGCCTCGCTCGGCCGATCGACGCGACGCCCCAGGTAGGGCCGGTAGCCCAGTCGCCCAGCGCAACCCGGCCGCTGAGTGTGCAGACGCCAACCCCATACACCACGAAACCGGCTCCACAGAGCGGCGGGTCCTGGATACATGGAGACGAACCGCCGGCCGATACGTCTACATTGGTGAATGTGCGGACTTGTGATGGCGGCACCCTCGCCCTGAACGTCGCGGAGAAAGAGATGTTCGATCTACACAATGAGACGAGGACGGCCTATGGACTCGGGCCCTTGTGTCTATCCTCCGTTCTCACGAGTGCGGCCCGCGTCCGCTCACAAGACATGTTGAACAGAGACTACTTCTCACACTACACGCCTGGTGGTGTGTCGGTTATAGATCTGCTCAGGCGTAAGGGTCATTACAGTTCCGAACCGGGCGACTACCACGTGTTGGGGGAGAACATCGCCATGGGAGGCGATGGCTACGACGAGGATACCCCCGAGCACCTTTTCACAGGCCTCATGCAAAGCGAGGGCCACAGGGAGAACATATTGAGAGGGGAGTTCGAAGAGGTGGGCTTGGGGGCGAGATCTGGCACCTACCAGGAGTACGACGACATCTCGACGATCTACACCGCGGTGTTCGGGGGGCGTTAGGGCCACTCTCGGAAAGGGTGAACCTTTCCGAGAGTAAAGCCTTCAGCTATCAGCCGGGACAAGGGCTGCACCCCTCCCCTACCGATACGTGATGTTCGGAATGCTCGGGGCTTTGCAGCGATGCGCAAATGTGGCGATTAGACTCGGTCGGCACGCACTATGAGGCGCTTCTCGAAAGTAGGATAGGGGGTGCACGTCTGCAACGTCACCATGTCCCTCCCCCTCACCTGCCCCATCACCCATAAGTCGGTGGGATCGACTACCAATACCTCGCTTACCCGGTATCTGTAGGAGGTGCCGGCCCGGTCCTTTAGGAGTACTTCGTCCCCCCTGTTCAGTTTATGGAGGTTGTAGAAGATCATGCGGCTCCAGGTTCCCCGAAAGCCCATGCGGTGTCCCGCCAGGTAGACGTTCCTCTGGGGAGTGGGTGACCACGGCAGGGAAGTCTGCGGATTGTGGGCGACCCCGTTGGCAAGCGCCCAGCGGCCATCGGAGTCGAAGACGGGGGCGTCGTAGATGCCCATCGCTTCTATGGTGAGGCCCATTATGGCTCCGGGTAGCAGATCGTAGCGGCGTTCTCGGTTGGCGCTCTCTAGCTCTCCTCGGGTGGGCTCGGGCCAGTCCTTTCGTTCAGAGATTGGCACCTGTCGCTCTTGTCGGATGGGTTGGTGCTCGAGTGGTTGGGACGCTCCAGTAGGTGTCTGCTGGCCCGCCGGTCGAGGCTTCGCGGACAGAGTGTCCGGGGGTTCGGCTTCCTGCTGCTGGAGTATCGCCTGCGGCTCCTTGGCTTCCTTCTTGCGCTGCCCCAACGGCTCCTCGGCAGAGGCGTAATACGAGAACTCATTCTCGCCAGATGACTTCTCGGTCGCACTCACTCCTTCACCTGAGGAGGTGCGCGGCGCTTGTCCAGGGGACTTGGCGGCAACCTCCTCTGCCGGGACCAACCGTTCGGGCTCGCTGCGTAGAGCGGCGCTCACCACGGCTGCGGCGGCCACGAGGGCGAGTGCGAGCGCCATCATGATCACACCCACCCTCATGAGAAGCGGGACTCCTCTAAACACCCGCTACCTTTCCTCGTATGTAGAGTGTTAGCGCCTTACTACAAACGACAGTCCAATGGCCGCCCCGCTGATGAGCAACGCAAGCAGTGCGCCCATCGGAACGAGCATGGAGAGGCCACCCGTGTTGGGTAGTTCTCTGCCCTCGGGGATCGTGTCACGGATCACGTCGTCCTTAGTGGGGGTCGTATCGCCCTTGGTGGTAGTTGCACCGGTGGTCGCCGTGCCCGTGGTATCCGCGCCCGTGGTGCTCGCGGTGTCCGCAGTATCCGTGGCGCTCGTGCCGGTAGTGCCAGTGGTGCCGGTGGTGCTTGTGCTGGTGGTGGTGCCGGTGGTTCCCGTTGTCGTATCTGCGGTCGGGCTTGCGCTTGCGCTCGCGCTCGCTGTCGGGTTCGAGACTATGTTGGTGCTGGCAGTACCCGTTGTCGTGCCTGTGGTGGTTCCCGTTGTCGTACCTGTAGTGGTAGACGTACTCGTCGTTCCTGTCGTACCTGGAGTGGTGACAGTGGTTGAGGTAGTTCCTGTTGTCGTGCCTGTCGTGCTGGTGGTCGTACCCGTCGTGCGCAGGGTGCCAGTGCCTGTGGTGGTTCCCGTTGTCGTATCTGTAGCGGTGCCCGTCGTGCGTGGGGTACTGGTGCCGGTGGTGGTGGTGCTGGTGCTTGTGCTGGTAGTTCCGTCATCATCCTGGCGAGAGTCGGCGGCTCTCTCGCAGTTTTTCTTGGCTTCATCGTCGCTGTGCGTGGTCCGGACCTTGTCGAATCCGGCCCCGCAATCTATAGAATCTATGCCGTCGGCGGCGCGCACGAAGATACGGTCGTCTCCGTCGCCGGCGAACACTTTATCGTCGCCTTTGCCGGGCGTGATCTTATCGTCGCCCAGGCCACCCCAAAGGTGATCGTCGCCACTGTTGCCCTTGAGGCGGTCGGACCCACTGTTGCCCTTGAGCAGGTCATCCCCGTCGCGACCCTTGATGCGATCCACCCCTTCGCGACCTTTGAGGCGGTCCTCTCCGTCGGTCCCGAGGAGCGTATTGTCGTCGTCGGTGCCGGTGAGGACCTCCGCCAGGGCTTGGTGCCCGGCGAAGAGCGCTCCGACCGTCACGACCATCACTGCGGCCAAGATGTACAGTCGATTCATTCGATTCCCTGCCTTAGTCTACCGTGGAGCTTGTGCCGCTCCCCTTCTCCCTGGACATTATCAACAGATACTCTCGTTCTTGGTCTCTACCCCACCACGGATGGCGGTTCCCTTCGTCACAGCCGGAACAATAACAGCTTCGGGGCATAGCGCAACCTCAAAAGCCTTCCGAGAACCCCGTCAAAGCGAAGTTCGTGGAATATTGTTCGCTGGTCTCGGGTGGTGCCGCGCCTTACTGCACCAGATCTCCGAGTACGCTCCGGCTGTTCTCGCGGGGATGGCCGCCGCCCTCAAACCGGGTGGATGGCTGTTGGTGCAAGCCGTTACAGCACGAGGTCGATCAGATACGGACCCTCGGAGCGCAGTCCGGCGGCGAGATGGCGCTGGAGCTCCTCCATCGTCCTGGCGCGTCCGGCCTCCACGCCCATGCTGTTGGCGAGGCCTACCCAGTCGAGCGCAGGCCGGTCGAGCTCCATCATGTCTAGCGCCCCGCGCCCGGCATCGCCCTGGCCGACGCTCGTCAGCTCCTGTTTGAGGATCGCGTAGGAACGGTTGTTCAGGATGAGCGTGGTAACGTCGAGGTCCTCGCGCGCCTGGGTCCACAGGGCCTGCACGGTGTACATCGCGCTGCCGTCGGCCTGCAGGCAGATCACCTTTCGGTCCGGGCATGCGACCGCCGCCCCGGTGGCGAGCGGCAGTCCTATACCGATGGCGCCCCCGGTAACCTGCAATAAGTCGTGCGGGGCTGCGCCCCTCGTCCGCGACAGGAAGGCCGCGGCGGCGGTGAGCGCCTCGTCGACCACGATCGCGCCTTCCGGAAGGAGCGTCCCTACCGCTGCGGCGGCCGCCTGAGGCGTGATCTCTTCACCCGAGGATGGTGTGTACTCTTCTCGCGCCTGGACGGGGGTATTCTCAGCCGCTCCGAGCTCTTCGGCGAGCGCCGTAAGCGCCCCCACGATGTCCTCGCCCGGCGTGGCGAGCGTGTGGGTTTCGCATTGCGGCGGGCTCAGCGTGCTCGGCTTGTCGGGGTAAGCGAAGAAGGCGACCGGCGCCTCTGAGCCGACCAGCACGAGGTGGCGCGTCCCGGCGAGGGTGGCGAGGGCGGCGTCGACCGGGTAGGGGAGGAGATCGACGGCGACCCGCCCCGCCCCTCGTTCCACCCGCGCGTTTAGCGTCTGCGCGAGCAGACGCGCTCCGGTCATCGCGGCGATGCGACCGGCAAGCTCGAGGCCCTGTTCGCGCAGGGCACGGCCGCCCATAAACAAGACCGCGTCCTCGCCGGAGCGCAAGGCCCTGGCAGCACGGGAGATCGCCTCGGGTGCTACCGGCGCGCGACCCCCAACGGGGGGCAGAGGTGCCGGCCCGTCCGCCTCATTCCAGGAGGCGTCGGCCGGGAGGATCAGGGTCGCTACCCGCCCCGGCGGGGCCATCGCCGCTGCCACGGCATCCGCGCCATCGCGCGCGACCGAGCGGCTATCGGCCGACATCCTGACCCAGTCCGAGAAGGGCCTCGCCGCACCCTCGACGTCCGAGGTGAGCGGTGCGTCGTACCCTTTGTGGTAGGTCGCGTGGTCGCCGACGATGTTGACTATCGGCGTGTTGGCGCGCCTGGCGTTGTGCACGTTGGCGAGCCCGTTGGCGAGTCCGGGCCCCAGATGCAGAAGCGTCGAAGCCGGCCTGTCCGCCATGCGCGCATAGCCGTCGGCAGCGCCCGTCACGACGCCCTCGAACAGCCCGAGCACGCACCGCATGCCCCCGACCCGATCTAGGGCCGCGACGAAGTGCATCTCCGAGGTGCCCGGGTTGGCGAAGCAGACCTCCACTCCCGCGCCGGCCAACGTCTCGACCAAGCTTTCCGCCCCGTTCATTCCTCGCCTACGCTCCTATCGATAAACACACCCCACCAATCTTAGTCTCGACGAAACCGTGGTGTCGTTGGGTATGGGCCGCTACCACTGACGTCTTCCAACGCGAGTATCCTACCTTTCAGAACGGTTCCCCAGGCCGCCCGCAGGATAGCACCCAAAGTGCAAGCATGTGGCACCCAAGTAGCCGCTGGTTCAATCGAGGACAGTGGCGGCGCGGGAGCACTTCCGGCGGCCAGTGCCTCCCGCAAGCCGTCGGCGAGGCCGGCACCTTCCACACCCAAGGTGAAGCTTCCAGGAATTCCGGGGAATAAGGGCAAAGAGAAAGCCAGGCCTCCTGAGAGTCCCGGCTCTCTCACGTCAAGCTCTAGAACTCTGACTCTCGCCTATGACGACACCTTGTATGCGACAACTTCACCGGCTGTGACTTGGGGTGGGTTAGGCATCAGGGGAGCTAGATGCTCCTGCACGAACTCTCCTGCCCTAAAGGTCGACTGCTCCTCAGCGTCCTTATGCTCGAAGACGCTGGTAGAGACTGTTACGCCGTCCCCGGCGTCGACCAAGTAGTAAGCCACGAATCCAGGCATTTGGCTGATGAGGGGCACAAAGCCTTCCTTGGCGACTTGCACCACCTTTTGCGAGTCGGTCACGCCCTCGAAGCGCCGCACTGCAGCGTACATCGCTTTATGCTACCTCCTCCTTGAGGGAGGGCGAGACCCGTCGCCCCCGCCTTAGTTGATCAACGAAGGTAAGTATGAGGGGTTACGAAGGCTAGCGCAACGTCGTAGAAATCGTGAAAGTCGAAGTTCGGAGAATTCACCAGCCTTTCGAAAAAGTCGACATAGGACAGGTGGGTACTCCAAAACCGCATCCAAACCGTCGGATATCAGGGCCAAAACTCTGCGATGGAGGATTTTCGAGCCGGTGAAGGAGACCCGGAAGCGACGTAGAGAGGCTTTTCAACGGGCTGTCACCTCCCATGAATAGAGCCAGGAAACTCGGTTTGGGCCATCAGGCTTGGGCCACCCGCGGCTCGGCGGGAGCGTTCATGCCTTCGCTCTCGAGGACGAGCTCCCGCTCGGCGTGGTCGAGGGCCAAAAGCACGTGCTCGATTCTCACGTCTTCCACGCTTTCGGAATAACCGTCGGCGCTTATCCTTGCCCCGAGGTGCCTGGCTCCCTCGCCCCCGCGCGCTTCGTCCTGCTCTACCCAGAAGAAGGGCCCCTCCCTCACCGCCTTCGGTACCCGGTTGGCCACCACCAGGTGCGGGCGCAAGCGGAGCGCCGCGTCCTCCAGCTCCTCGGAAGGACCAAGCAGCGAGACCTCGGCATCGGGGCGATGCCTGCCGATCAAGAAGGCGAGCACCTGCGCGTACATGCGCGGCTCTATGGCTATCAGGACTCGCGGCGCGCCGACTCTCTCGACTCCTTCCTCGATAACAGGGTCCGAGCCGGAAGTAGCGCGCGGAGATCGCCCAAGGTTCGTAGTAGCACCTGGATAAACCATGCCAGGAACCCCCTCGTGGTCGGTTGCCTCAAGAAAATACGCACTCTGTCCCGAAAGGGCGGAGCTTCCTCGTCTCTCCCCCTTCAGCTGTACGTACGCGAGGGTACCGTAGCACCCTCACCACCAAGGGCGCATCCCCCAAATGGGCTAGATTTCTCGGACGTTCAGCGGTTCGCAGCCGAACGTTGTAGCGTCACCAAAGCGACGTCGTCCTCCTGCTCCCAGCCATCCCCGGTGAAGGAGCGAAGCTCGTCCATCAAGAAGTCAACCAGCGATCCTTCTTCAGCAGCATACTCCGCGACCAGCCTCCTAAGCCTCGGGAAGCCGAACATCTCGCCTTCGGGATCGTGGGCCTCCACCAGCCCGTCGCTGTAGAAGAGGACGCTCTCTCCCTCGCTCAGAGAGGCAACCTTCTCCTCATAGCTCGTCTCTGGCATCAGCCCCAGGGGCATCCCTCTCGCCCTGAGCTCCTCGGCGTCGTCTCCACCACGGCGACGTAGGTAAGGCAGGTCGTGGCCGGCGTTTGCATACCTGAGGCGTCCGCTCTTGGGCTCTACGATGGCGTAGAAGCAGGTGACGAACATGTTGGGAGGGATACGAGCCAACAACGCCTCGTTGACGTGGGCCAGCACCTCCCCCGGTGAGGAGGTACCCAGCGCTCGGGCCGCCGCCCTGAGCATGGAGGAGGTTGCGGTCATCACCAGGGCTGCCGGGACGCCCTTGCCCGTGGCGTCTCCCACGACTACTCCCAGCCGGTCGTCCTCTAGCTCGAAGAAGTCATAGAAGTCTCCTCCTACCTCCCTGGCGGGCTGATAGTAGGGAGTGATCTGCCAACCCTCCGGTTCGGGCACCTCCTTGGGGAGCGAGGCCTGCTGGATGCGCCATGCGAATTGCAGCTCTTGCTCGATGCGTTCCCGCTCCTGGGCTTCGGCAACCCGGAAGTGCCAGGTGAGATTGTGGGTTATGACATCCCAGAACGGGGGAGACGTATCGCCCTCGGTGGCGGGGAGGATGTCGTCGCTGCTGCCGCTCCTCCTAGGCCATCCACCGCCACCCTCGGTCAACCACTGCTGCTCTTCCTCCGTGGGGTTCACCTCGATGCTGTTCCAGCCTTCCACCGCCTTGCCCTTGGCGATCCGGTAGATGGTGATACCGCTCATCGTAAAGTGGTGTCCAGTTGGGGGGACGCCTAACCACTCGCCCAGGTGGGTGTCGCGAGCGCTCCAGCGGAGCGCCACCCTGTCACCTGCGGCGAAGATGTCATCGAGGGTGGCCTGCAACTCGGGGAAGGCGGTGCGGTAGGTGCTGAGCGCCTGCTTCATGCCCTCGGGGCCAGGTGGTTGCCCAGGAAGGTTGGGATGATCTACGTAGTTGGGAGCCATGAACTCATCCATGGCGGCCACGTTGCCCTTGACCCACACCTCCTCCCACCACCAGCGGACCAGGGCCTTGTTCTTCTCTTCGTCCCACACAGGAGCTTCCTCCTCCTTGCCAACG
>DATMVF010000311.1:0-3598 GCA_035563475.1 Rubrobacter sp. | reverse complement strand
GGTCCCGTTTTCTACGTCGCAAACGTAATGACGCAACAAGGGGAGACGTCTGACTTTACGGTCTCGGACCACGTGCGGGCGATAACGGCGCACGTCGGGCCCGTGGTCACTGACGTGCTCGTCCATTCTGGAGATCTCTCTCCTGAAATCCTCGCCCGATATGAGGCCGAAGAGGCGGCACCGGTCGCCGTCGACACGGAAGTCTTGCGCGAGATGGGCTTGAGAGTAAGGGAGACGGACTTGCTCTCGAAGGAGAGCCGCGCGGGCGTCAGGCATGACCCTGTACTGCTGGCGAGGGAGGTGGGCGAGGCTGCCCTCGTTCGCCTCTGAGGTGCGTCGCCAACTCGCCGCTGGCGCGGCTTCGAGTGCGCGAGGGGTCGGCCGCTCCGAGCTCGCCGGCCTGGTCGACGCCTCCGGCGTCTGGGACGAGGAAGGTGTTACCCTACGCACTCCCAGTGCAGCAGTGGCCCGCTCCGTAGTCCGCCTGTGGCGCTCAGAATTCGGTATGGAATCCAAGCTCTCACCGATCGACCCCGACCGCTTTGGCCGTACCCGCTATGCGGTGCGCACGGCGGGGAACGGTGCGATACAGGCGAAGGAAGAGCTGAGGTTCGCCCGCTCCGCGCGCACCGCCGCGGAGCGAGCAGGCTACCTGCGGGGCGCGTTCCAGGGCGCCGCCTCCGTGAACCGTCCCGGCGGTCGCGGAGGCCACCACCTGGAGTTCGTGCATCGCGAGGCAGAGTTCATCCGCCGCTGTGCGGATTTCTCCCGTGCTCCCTTGAAGATCGTACGCCGGCGCGGACGGTGGATCGCCTACACCAAGAGCGCCGACGGCGTAACGACTGTCCTCGCCCAGATGGGCCTCAACGACGCGGTCCTCGAGTATGAGGCAAGGGCAATTCTTGGCGAAGCCAAGGCCAACGCGAACCGCGTCACCAACTTCGACGCGGCCAACGCCGGCCGCACTGCGACGGCCGCAGCCCGCCAGCACAAAGCCCTCCAGGCTATCGACCGCGAGCATCTGCCACCCGCCCTCCGTGAGATGCTGGAACTCCGGCTCGAGTACCCCGATGCCTCGCTCGCCGAACTCGCCCACCTCGGAAACCTCTCCAAGAGCGCGGCGAACCACCGGCTACGCCGGCTGGTCAGCATTTCAGCACGCTCCACCTGACTCTTCCGTCTGTCGGCTCGTCGACCAGCACAAGAGAGCACCGGTCCTCATGGTGCTTTGCTGCCCCGGGCTCGCACGCCGATGTTTTCAGAGTTCGCTGAGCTTGCTCGTCTCGAACCTCGCTAACACCAGTTCGAAGGCCTCGGGGCCGACTCGGGCCGCGCCGGAGAAAGGATGGTCCATGGCGGCAATGGTGAACAGCACCAGCGCGATCACCCCCGCTAGCGATCCTACCATCAGCGCGTGCGCCCATGTGTTCTGCAAGCCGAAGAGGTAAGCGAAGCCCACCGCCACAATCCCCCCAACGATCAGAACAATCCACAGCACGGTTGGTAGGCTCTCCTCGGCCATGACCAGGCGCATCCTCCTGGCGTCAGCCAGCCGCTGGACCTGGTCGAGCCCTTCTGCGTAGAGCTCCTGGCCAGCCAGCGTGCGAGGCTCGACCTCTTGGAGGCTCGCCCGGATGTCGTCGATGAGGACCCACGCACGTGAACTCTCTTGAGAACGATCCAGGGAAGGCGTTCGCCCCTGCGCCATCAGGGGAAACCCTACGTTGACCACCTCTTCCGCGTAGGACTGGCAAAGCTCCTGTAGCTCTCGTCCTTCGGGTTCAGGGAGCCGATGAGCGAGCCAGAAGATCTCGGCCAGCGCGTTTGCCTCGGCTTCCACAGTAATGCGGGCACGCCCGAATTCTTCCCACGTGGCGATGACCACGAGCGCCAGCAATACAGCGTAGATTACACCCACGACGGCGTAGATGAAGCCGGCCACGTCGTTTTGTTCCTGGCGGATCGCCGTGGGCACCAGGCGCTGGACCAGCGCCAGCCCGAGGACCGCGGCCAAGCAAGCCCCACAAACCACCAGAACACCATAAACTACGCTCGTCGTCATGGGACTTCTCCCTTTCGTCTAAGAGAGATCACAGGCGGAACCCAAGATACATCCCGGAGAGGGTACAAGCAACCTAAGCTTCTACGCGAGCCTGGAGAACCGGACTTACCTCGTCAGCAGAAAGGCGAGGTTCCCAGAACTCCGTTCGCGCGAAGTTCGGATGTAGTACGCGGGATACTTCGGATAGTAGCAGGTGGCGTTTCTGACAGGCCAACTACCCCTACCTACGCGGGCGTTGCGGCGATGTTTCTGCGCTGTAGCCTTATACCGCCGCGCGAGAGATCGCAGCTTGTGGTGGTGAGGTTTGACGCCCGTGACGACGCATCGAGACGACCCGCCGAAAGGCTGAAAGCCGCCGACCGTAGGGATGCGGCGGGCTGAAATGCTGATTTGCTGCCGAAGGCACCGTGCTGCATAATCTTCCGGCTTTTCGGGCAGAATAAGACTATGCGGCAAGCTAGAGAATGGAGAGTAGAGTGGCCGTAAGAGTAGGCGTAAATGGTTTCGGCCGGATCGGGATGCTGTTCACCAAAGCCGCGATGGACCGTGGCGACATCGAGGTCGTGGCGGCGAACGACTTGATGCCTTTCGATAGCCTGGCGAACCTTTTCAAGCACGACTCGACCCACGGAATCTGGCCCGAGGACGTGTCCTTCGACGGCAACGTCCTGCACGTGGGCGACCATGAGATCAAGACCTTCGCCGAGCGGGACCCGGCCCAGATACCCTGGGGCGACGTGGGCGCCGACATCGTGGTCGAGTCAACGGGCGTCTTCACGAGCCGCGACGGCGCCGCGGCCCACATCGAAGGCGGGGCCAAGAAGGTCATCATCTCGGCCCCGGGCAAGGGCGTCGACGCCACCTTCGTCTACAAGGTGAACCACGAGGATTACGACCCGGAGGCCCACGAGGTCGTCTCCAATGCTTCGTGCACGACCAACTGCATTATCCCGATGGTAAAGGTGATCCAGGACAACTTCGGCATCGAGTCGGGGTACATGACCACCGTGCACGCCTACACCAACGACCAGAGCCTCCTCGACGCGGCCCACAAGGACCCCAGGCGCGCCCGCTCGGCCCCCAACAACATCGTCCCGACCTCCACCGGAGCGGCGCGGACTGCGGGTGTGATCTACCCCGAGCTCCAGGGCAAGGTCGACGGGATGTCCATGCGCGTCCCCGTCGCAGACGGCTCCATAACGGACTTCGTGGCCCGTATCTCCAGCGAAGCATCCGCTGAGGACGTGAACGCCGCCTTCCAATCAGCCGCCGACGGGGAGCTCTCGGGTATTCTCCAGTACTCGGAAGCCCCACTGGTCTCCAGCGACATCGTAGGCAACGCCGCCTCGTGCATCTTCGACTCGCAGCTCACCATGTCCAACGGCGGTACCGTCAAGGTACTCGGCTGGTACGACAACGAGTGGGGCTACTCGAACCGTACGTGCGACCTCGCGGCGTATATGGGCGAAAGACTGTAGATAGCTGTCAGCTTTCAGCCGTCAGCTATCAGCCAAGACCATTCGTGTGCGGCCTGGG
>DATMVF010000310.1:0-17595 GCA_035563475.1 Rubrobacter sp. | reverse complement strand
CCAGAAGAGAAATAAGAGGTTAATGTCAGCGAGGGTCAGCGCACTCGCTTACTACCCTCTGAGTTGCGGCAGGACCGAGTGCGCCATGGCCTCGAGAGCGTCTATGTCGTCCACCTCCAGCCACTGCAGCATTACTCGCTGCACACCGGCCTCGGAGAGATGTCCGAGCCGCTCGACGATCTCGCCCGTCGTCCCGGCGAGGACGGCGGCGGGGAGGTGATCCCGAAACTCTCCTTCGAGCTTGCGTCCTACCTCGGCCTCCGTGCGACCGAAGATGACGCGGGTCATCAGTGTCCTGCGCACCTGTTCGGGCGCCCTCCCCGCCTCACGCACCAACTCGTCGAGCCTGGCGTTGAGATCCACAAAGGCCTCCGCCCTCAGGAAGACGGCGTTCCACTCGTCCGCGTAGCGGGCCGCCAGGGGCAGGGTCCTTCGAACACCGTTGCCCCCGACCACCACAGGCGTCCCGCCTGGACGCGGCGAGCGCGGCATTAGCAGGGCGTCATTCAGCTGGTAGAACTCGCCGTGGAAAGATACGGGCTCGTCGCTGCGGAGCAACCTGGTCACGACCTCGAGCCCCTCCTCCAAGCGGGCGAAGCGCCGGTCGGTGTCGAGCACGTCGAAGCCGAAGGTCCCATGCTCCCATTCGTTCCAGCCAGCGCCAAGGCCGAGCCGTAGGCGTCCGCCGGCCAGGTTGTCCACGGAGGAGGCCTGCCAGGCTGTAATGACGGGATGGCGGAACGAGACGGGCGAGACCAGAGGACCGAACTCTATACGGCTGGTATGCTCCGCCAGCCAGGTGAGCGAAGACCACAGCTCCAGGCCATCCCTGTAGATATCTGACTGTTTGGTGGGGAAGTGGTCGGATCGGTAGAGACCAGCGTAGCCGAGGTCCTCGACCGCCAGCGCCAGCCGTCGCCAGCGGTCCCAGCCAACACCCTCCTGCCCCTCGACCATGATCGCGACTTCCAGCACTGAACCCTCCTCTTCGGACGTCGAGTCATCGTAGCGCCGCGCTGCTACCGGGGAAAACCTTACACCGAGTGCAGCGACCGTTGCCCCAAAGGAGCTTTCGTTCGAGTGGCTCTACTGCACGGTCGGCAAGTAATCCGGGCGGGATCTCTCGAATACGTCAAGCTCGTCCTCGTGCGTTAGCGTGAGGCTTATGTCGTCGAGGCCTTCCATGATGCGCCGGCGGGTGAAGTCGTCCATCTCGAAGCTCTCGTGAACGTTGGGGGCGGTGACGGTGAGCTCGTCGAGTTCGATGGTGATCACGGTCTCCGGGTCTTCCCTGACGGCCCGCAGAAGGTTCTGGACGGTCTCTTCCGGCAGGTCGATGGCGAGGAGGCCGTTCTTGGTCGAGTTGTTCCTGAAAATGTCCGCGAAGGAAGGGGCGATCACTGCTCCGAAACCGTAATCCTGTATGGCCCAGACCGCGTGTTCACGGCTGGAACCGGAGCCGAAGTTCTCGCCCGCGATAAGGATCACGGCGTCTTTGTACTCTTCCCTGTGCATTATGAAGTCCTCGTCCTCGCGCCAGCCGGAGAACAGGAACTGGCCGAAGCCGGTGCGTTCGATGCGCTTGAGGGCGTCGCTAGGGACGATCTGATCCGTGTCCACGTCCGAATAACCGAGCGGAAGCGCCGTCCCGGAGATGCGCTCGACAGGCTTCATTAGCCCACCTCCAAAGGTACGCCGAGCTCCGAAGGCGAGGCGAAGCGGCCCATCACGGCCGTCGCAGCGGCCACCACGGGGCTGACCAGGTGCGTTCTGCCACCCTTGCCCTGCCGTCCCTCGAAGTTGCGGTTGCTGGTCGAGGCGCACCGCTCGCCGGGCTGCAGTATGTCCGGGTTCATGCCGAGGCACATCGAGCACCCCGCGTTGCGCCAGTCGAAGCCGGCCTCCGTGAAGATGTCGGCGAGCCCCTCTTCTTCTGCCTGCTTCTTTACGCGCATAGACCCTGGGACGACCATCGCCCTTATGCCTTCCTTGACCTTGTGGCCTTCCAGGACGCCGGCGGCGGCGCGCAGGTCCTCGATGCGGGCGTTGGTGCACGACCCGAGGAAGACGGTATCCACTTCTATATCCCGGATAAGGGTTCCCGGATCGAGCGCCATGTACTTGAGCGCCCTCTCGTGGCCTTCGTTCTGCGGCTCCGGGACCTCTCCGTCGAGCGGGACGGTCTGAGCCGGGGTCGTGCCCCAGGAGACGTAGGGAACGAGGTCCTCGGCCTGGATCACGACCTCCTTGTCGAACTCGGCGCCATCGTCGGTCGGAAGCTTCTTCCATTCCTCGACCGCCGCTTCCCAGTGTTCGCCCTTCGGGGCGTACTCTCTGCCCCTGAGGTACTCGAAGGTAGTCTCGTCGGGCGCCACGAGGCCTGCCCTGGCCCCTCCCTCGATGGACATGTTGCACACGGTCATGCGTCCCTCCATCGAGAGCTGCCTGACGGCTTCACCCCTGTACTCAATGACGTGCCCGACCCCGCCACCCGTCCCGATGCGGTTCAGGATGCCGAGCATGAGGTCCTTGGCCGTGACGTCCGCGGGGAGCTCGCCCTCGACGGTGACGGCCATGGTCTTCGGCCTGCTCTGGGTGAGCGTCTGGGTGGCGAGGACGTGCTCGACCTCGCTCGTCCCTATGCCGAATGCGAGCGCGCCGAACGCACCGTGGGTGGCCGTGTGGGAGTCGCCGCAGACGATCACGAGCCCGGGCTGGGTGAGGCCCGTCTCCGGCCCGATAATGTGCACGATGCCCTGCCCGATGGAGCCCCACTCCTCGAGCTTGATGCCGAACTCCTCGCAGTTGCTCCTCAAGGCCTCCATCTGCCTGGCCGAGACCTTGTCTTCGATGGGCAATCCGAACGCCGAGGTCGGGACGTTGTGGTCCATCGTCGCCAGGGTCAGGTCGGGACGGCGCACCCCCCTCCCGGCGAGCCTGAGGCCCTCGAAAGCCTGCGGGCTCGTCACCTCGTGAACCAGGTGCAGGTCGACGTAGATGAGGTCGGGCTCACCCTCGGCGCTCCGCACCACGTGCTTCTCCCACACCTTCTCTACCAGCGTCTTCGGCCTATCCATCAGCGTCCTTCCCGTTCTCCGAGTTCTCGTTTCCCTTTCTACCATTGTAGACCGCGAACCTGTGATCTTTGTATCTACAGCCGATCCCCTCGAAACCGGCCTCCCCGAGCCAGAAGAGCTGCGCTCCTAACGTCGCGTTTCTGTCGGCCCTCATGCGCGAGACCGCAGCGGCCAGGTCTTCTTCCGAGACCCCTACCTCGCGCACCCGCCGCAGCCACCATTCCCTGTAGAGCGCCTCCTCCTCGGGCGTCTCGCCTGAGATCTGATCCGCGTTGACGAAATAGCCGCCTCCGGCGAGCGAACGGTGGACCTTCTCGAACAGCTCCCTCTTGTCGCCATGCGTGAGATGGTGCACCGAGAGCGCCGACACCACGAGATCGTAACCCCCTTCGGTTCGGGGTAAGGGCTTGCGCGCGTAATCCATGGTCCGAAACTCGAAACGGCCCCTTTCCCCCGAAAAACGCCGGCGCGCCACCCTGAGCATCTCTACGGAGAGGTCGACGAGCGTCACCCGCGCCCGCGGAAACTTCCCCGCCACCACCGCGCTAAGGAGTCCCGTCCCGGCCCCAAGGTCGAGTACCCGGATCTCCTGTTCTTCTCGGAAAGGGATACTCTCCAGTACGGCCCCGTAGAAGCGGTCGAAACCGGGCACGAGCTCCGGCCTGTCTCCCGCAGCCTGACCGAAGGGTGTCCCGACCGTCACGCAGACCTCCTCGCCATGATGTTCAAACGGACGTAGTCCAGGGCGGGCCTGCCGTCCACCGCAGCCACCTTCTCCGCCACCCTTGCTGCGAAAGGCGATCGCACCTCCTCAGGTAACTTCTCCAGGTGTCCCCCCAGCACGACCGTCCCGAGAAAGCGGGCGAGCTCGTCCACCGTATCGAACGCCGCGACCTCGTCGTGCAACCAGGTCTCGACCTCTTCGAAGCCCGCGGCCTCCAGACGCCTCGCCGTGGTCCTCGCATCGGCGTAGTACTTGTCGTCGTACCAGCCCACGAAGTAGTCCAAAAAGCGCTCCTCTTCCATAGTCTCTATCGTCGCCTTCGTGGCGCGGGAGATGTTACCCTCGCCCCCACACTGGGCGACGAGTCTCCCACCCGGCTTTAGGGCCCGCGCCAGGTTCTCGAAGAGACGGTCATGGTCCCATATCCAGTGGAACGTTGCCGTGGAGAAGATCAGATCCACCCGCTCTTCCACCTCGAGCGATAAGAGATCCTGGCGCTCCACCCGAACCCTCGGCTCTCCTGCGAACCGCCTCCTCGCCGCCTCGACCATCGCCCGAGAACCGTCTATGGCCAGCACCGACCCCTCGGGCAACTTCGCCAGCAATAGCTCCGTCACCCGACCGGTGCCACAACCAGCGTCGATCGCAGCCTCGTCCCCACGCACGTCCATTCGCCCCAGGACCTCCACCCCCCAACGGGTCTGCGGCGCAGAAAGCTTCTCATACTCGCCTGCGTCCCAATCGCGAGCCAGGATCACACCTTCTTGTGTTGTCTCAAAATGTGAGACATAATGATCAGCATATGGACAGTGTAGAAGTTCTTACATCCGGAAGCAAGAGCGGGGTCGGGGTACTGGACAAGTCCGTAGCGATCCTTGCTTTCCTCTCGGGGGGTCCTGCGACGCTGCCAGAGGTGGTCGAGGGGACCGGGTTGCCGCGTTCCACGGCGCACAGGCTCGTATCGGCGCTGGAGACGCACCACCTCGTATCACGGCGGGATGGGCGATACGTACTCGGCTTGAGGCTGCTTGGTTGGGGGAACAGGGCTGCTGGGGTAGGTCTCGTGGAGCGGGCGCGGCCGGTGCTGGAGGAGTTGCGGGATGAGAGTGGGGAGAGCACGCAGCTCTATGTGCGGGAGGGTGGGCAGAGGGTGTGCGTGGCCGCGGTGGAGCGGGTGACCGGTCTCAGGGACACCGTACCAGTTGGGGCTGTCATGCCGCTGGAGCGGGGTTCGGCGGGGAAGGTCTTGCTGGCGTGGGCGCCTGGAGGGGTCGATGGAAGGCCAGATGCGGCCCAGTTGCGAGGGATCCGGGTCAGAGGCTGGGCCGAGAGCGTGGCCGAGCGGGAGGCCGGGGTGGCCAGCGTCAGCGCGCCTGTATTCGGGGAGGGCGGAAGGCTGAGGGCGGCGGTGAGCGTCAGTGGTCCGATCTCACGTCTGGGGGAGAGTCCGGGCCGGCGGCTCTCCCAGCAGGTCGTAGGAGCGGCAAGGAAGATAGAAGGGGATCTGGCCCCTTAGCTCTGTACGGTCGGCTGGAGATTTGGCCAGAACCCTCTATGCTAGACGGAATTGGTAGAGTCCCTTTAGGGCAGGTTCATTCGAGGCGTCGAGAACGGCCTTCTCATAAGTAATGGTGGCGTGCCGGCCTTCGAACACCAGCGTGGCGACCTGGTTTTCGAAGAAGGTGGCGTTGTGGGTCAGGCGCCAGGCGAGGGGTACTCTGCGGACGCCCGCGAGGCGAGCCAGGAGGCGCGTGGCGAGGGTGGCGGGTTTCGACCAGGCGTGGCTCTGGAGGTAAGACTTCTTGCTCGGGAGGGCGTTGCGCAGGGGGGAGCAGACGGCCTGGTAGATGCGGCTCTGCGCGCTACCGGCGAGAGTAGCTTCGGCGAGGTAGCCGTGGTGGACGTCGCCGGAGAGAATCAGGATGGTCGAAGGTGGGGTTCCCGTGTCTCCACTGGCGATGCGTTGTATCAGGCCTACCATAGCGGTGAATGAGTCGTGGAAGGACGCCCAGTGGTCGAGGTCTTCGGAGCGGCGGAAACCCTCTGCCCAGCGGGCGGCCCGGGCTCCCCAGGTGCCCGAGCATAGCTTCTCGTCCCAGCTCTGGAGGTGGTGCATCGTGGGACCGAGTAGCAGAGGGAGCGAGGTGCCAAGGAGGAGGTGGTCGAAATCGCCCGTGGCCATCTCGACGATCCAGGCCCACTCTTCCTCATCGACCATAGAGCGACGGTCCTCTTCCAGCACGCGGCCGCCTCGGGCGTCCATCATCAGGAGGCGCGTGTTGCCGAAGTCGCGGTGGTAGCTCCAGCGGGTGCCATCCGGGCCGCGATGGGCGCGGTAGGCAAAATCGCGCAGGACCGGCCAGGCGTCGTCAGCATCCCTGACACGCTTGTAGAGAGCGTCTCGATCCAGTACTTCGGGGGAGAGGTTGCCGAGATGCTGGTAGACCCAGTACGAGGCGTAGCCGCCGATGATCTGGTCGTTCCAGTAGGGCCGTTGGCGCATCTCTTCGACCCAGGCTGCGGAGATGTTCCAGTCGTCTCCGACCTCGTGGTCGTCGAAGATCATGGCTGAGGGCACGGTAGAGAGGAGCCAGCGGATGGCCGGGTCGGCCCAGGCGTCGTGGTAGATCCTGGCGTACTCCTCGAAGTCGGCGACGACCTCGCCTGGTGGACCTTCCGCGCCGCGGCGCTCCCCTATGAACTGCAGGGTGTCGAAGGGGGGTTTGTGGGCGTAGATCTGATCCCCCAGGAGTACGAGCGCATGAGGCAGTTCTTCGGGCCGCTCGTCCTTTAGCCTCATGGCAGTAGCGTAGAGGGCGTCGACCCCGAGGCCGCGTCCGTCCTCATCGTGGCCCAGGGTATAGGGGGGCTCGTGCGGCGCCGAGATGCGGCACGAGCCGAAGACCAGCCTCAGGTCCTCCCCATTCTTCATGGGACGGATCACGCTGGGCGGGAAGGGGGAGCCGGACTCCGGCCAGACCGTCCTGTCATCGAGGCGCACCTCGTACTCGCAAGCTTCTCCGGGTTCCAGGCCCGTGACGTGGACGAGAGCGTAGTGATGGTCCCCGACGCGGAAAGTTGGAGAGGGGCAACCAAGCACCTCCACCTCGCAGGCAGCGTCGGTCTCGACCCAGACGGTCGCGTCCGTAGGACCGACGTATCGCAAGAGCGGGCCGATGATGAGGTCAGGCACGGTAATCCGGGCCAGGGTGCGGTGGCGCTAGTGCATGACAAGACGGCGCCATCGTACTCGACGCCCGAAAGTCGCGCGAGGGTGCGGCGTGCCGAGACTTCTCGACCACGCACAACCTCCGGGACCTCGAGAAGCGTGAGGACCCGACGCCGTAGCTTCCTGTACCTTCGAGTAGCGCGGACCCGTCCCGGCGCCTCCGGAACGGCTGGATCCCGGCTCCGCGAGGGGCATCGCCCGTCATCGGCGTGGTCTCCCTTCGGTTTGGTCGGTCATGAACCGGACGTCCCGAACGTCGGCGTCGGGTGTCAGGAACGCTAGCAACCGGACGCCCTCCTCGGCGAGAGCGGTAGCATCCTCGTCGAGCAACCGTATGAAAGGCCGGATGGTGAGCGTGGCCGTGCCGCGGTGCCGCGTTATCTTCCAGGTTGCGTTAGTGAAGCCGTCGAGGAGCACGATGCTGGGCATCGGGCCGTCGGAGGCGAAATTCTGCTCGCGGTACCCGTCCGTGATGACTCGGGAGCGGTCAGAGTGTGAGAGCAGCAGGTTGTCGTAATCGTAGAGGAAGCGCGGCGGGGCAGGAGTATCGGGGTCGGGCCTCGGGGCATCGGGCAGATCGAAGAGTTCGGCGCCTTGCTCGTCGCGGAAGGTGATCAGACGCGGCCGGAGCCGTTCGATCACCTCCCGCAGACGGGTTAGTCCCGACCAGATCTGCGCGTCCTTGACGGTAGCAGGGCCGAATGCAGCCAGGTAACGCACGATCAAATCCTCGAGCGAGGAGCCGGGAGAGGGAACTCCTCCGAGCCACGCCTCGACGCTGGTATGTGCGGCACGTCCGCTCTTGCCCCAGACGCCGCGAGGCGGCACCTGCACCAGCGGCACCCAGGCGCGGACGGCCTGTCCCAGTGCGAAGGCGTCGCGACCGGGGAAGCGCTCCTCGAGCAGCCTCGCCAGCTCGCTAAAGGTGCGTGGTTGCTCCTCGACCAGCGCCCTGGCCGCGGCCGCCACCTCCTCCCGGTCCAGCCCCTCCAGGCGCCGGCCGAACTGGCCCCTGACGCTGCGCTCGATCCCGGGCTGAACCACGGGCCGTAGGGCCAGGCAGTCCTCCGCGGTCACCAGGTGGATGGTGGAGCGCATGAGGGCCAGGCGCACCAACCGACGCTCCTCTAGGTGCTTGCCAACCGCCTCCGCTTCGAGACCTTCCAACCGCGTCCACAGGCCGACGTACCACGAGTGCGTCGTCTGGGCCTGCAAGCCGACGAGCGCTGCGACCGCCTCGGAAACGGGCAGCTCCGCACGGTGCAGGAGCATCTGGCGTGCCAGCGTGGCGCGATTGAGTGCGCGCCGGCCGAGCACAGAACCGGGGACGTCGTTACCCATCATCCGAGGCACTCCACGATCACCACAGTGATGTCCTGGTCGACCTTATTCTGGTGACGCCGTACCGCCAAGAGTCCGTTCTCGTCGGCCGTGGCGGGCGTCGAGTAAGCGTTGGAGTCTATGATATCCCTCGCGACGGACACGAAGCCCTGTTTGCGATGCGTCCTCTCCCCCTGGTGGTCCACTCTCTTCCCTACCTAACCCACGCTCCCCGCCCGTACCCTGCGCCACTCCGTCGGGATGCCAACTCTACCCGATCCTGGCCGAAATCGCCGTCCCCGCCGAAGGTGCTCCCATGGTACGCGAGTGAGCTCCTGCCTTCGAACCAGATCGCGAGCGTGTCGCCCTTGATATCGTAGACTTCTGAGCGTTTTGGTAGTCGAATCGGGAAACAGATGTCGCCGAGACCTCCAAGAAGATGATGCATTAGGGGTTACACCTATTCTCCTCGATAGTGTAGAGTTCCGATGCAACACAGCGAACTTAGGCTGACATAGGAGGGGGTTATGCCGGAGAAGATCAGTGTCTCGGGCCTCGCACGACGACCAGACATGACAGGCACCTTGCGGCGCTTGCTGAAGCTCATCCTTGTCGTGGTCCTCCTCGTCGGTGCGTCGCAGGGAACCACTCTCGCCGCACCTACCTCGTGGGACTACGTGGCCCTCGGCGACTCCCTGGCCACGGGCTACGGTGCCTTCGTCAAGGGCTACGTGCCCCGCTACGAAGCCTACGTCGAGACCGACACCGGGGTGGCGGTCACACGCACGAACCTCGCCCAGAACAAGTGGACCAGTTCCCAACTGCTCTCTGCCCTCCGCAGCGACCCGACGTTCCGGCGCGCCGTCCGCGAGGCGGAGATCGTCACCTGGAATGTAGGCGGGAACGATCTCAGGGCGGCCCGTACCTCGTACAAGAACGGAACCTGTGGTGGGGTCGACAACCAGGACTGCCTGCGGGCTAGCGTGGCGACGCTCAAGACCAACTGGACCGCCATCACGGCGGAGGTTCTCGAGTTGCGTTCGACCAGCGACACGATCGTGCGAACAATGGATATCTACAACCCCTACGTCAGGACCGACATAGTCTCCGACACCTGGCAGAACGACGGCGGGATGAACGACTTCCAGGTCTTCAAGAAGTATCTCGACAGGATCAACCGTCACATCGCCACCACCTCTTACACGAAGGGCGTAGGGTACGCCCCGGTGTATCTGGCCTTCAACGGGACGTTCGGCGATGAAGATCCGAGATCCAAGGGTTATCTGAGGTTAGACGGACTACATCCCAACAACACCGGACACAGGATCATAGCCGGCGAGCTACGGTTCATGGGCTACGCTCCATAGGGATAGGTCTGGATCCCCGGTAGATAGAGGTCGGGCCGGTACCGAGGGAAAGCCGGTCCAACCTCCTCCGAGTCCGTTAGAATAACGCCCATGCAAAGCAAGGAGCGAGTATTCAGCGGGATACAGCCGAGCGGCACGTCCCATCTAGGCACCTATCTGGGGGCGTTGAAGAACTTCGTCGCCCTCCAGGATGACTACGAGACGTTCTACTGCATCGTGGACCTGCACGCGCTCACGACGCCGCGAGACCCGAAGGTGCTGAGGAGCAGCGTGCGAGAGATCGCTGCGATCTACCTTGCCGCCGGCCTCGACCCTTCGAGGGCTGTGATCTTCCGCCAGAGCAGCGTCGGCGAGCACGCGGAGCTCAGCTGGCTTTTGAACTGCATCGCCAAGGTGGGCGAGCTCTCTCGCATGACACAGTTCAAGGACAAGACGCAGAGGGGCGGGACCGAGGCCGCGAGCGTCGGACTCTACGCTTATCCTGTTCTACAGGCCGCCGACATCCTCCTCTACAATGCCCACCTCGTACCCGTCGGCGAGGACCAGCGCCAGCACCTCGAGCTCGCCCGGACGCTCGCGCGGCGGTTCAACCACCTTTACGGCGAGACCTTCGTCGTCCCTGAGGTCATGATCCCCAAGACAGGAGCGAGGATCATGGCCCTCGACGAGCCGACCGCCAAGATGAGCAAGAGCCGCCCGACCCCGGGGGGCTACATCTCGCTCCTCGACGAGCCCGACGAGATACGGCGCAAGATCCGTCGCGCGAAGACCGACTCCGGCACCGAGGTAACCGCCTCCCCCGATAAGCCGGCCATCTCCAACCTTCTCGGTATCTACGCCGGGCTGTCGAATAGTACTGTTCAAGAGGTCGAAGAACAGTACAGGGGCAAGGGCTACGGGGACTTCAAGAAGGACCTCGCAGAGGTGGTCGTGGAAGGCCTCTCCCCCATCAGGAAGCGAACGCTGGAGCTACTGGACAACCCGAAAGAACTGGACGCCCTTCTGGAATCCGGCGCCGAGAAGGCCCGGGCCGTCGCCCGTCCCATCCTCCGCGATGCCGCTTCAAGGATGGGGCTAGACTAAAGGAAGATACCAAGAAAGCCTAAAACTTGGGAGGGAGGTGTGACGATGGGTGCACAATACGTGATAGACGAGAACGGTGAGCGCGTAAGCGTCATCCTGCCAATCGAGGAATACGAGCGCCTGATCGAAGAGTTGGAGGAACTGGAAGACGTACTCGCGACTCAGGCTTACGATGAGGCAAAGGCAGAACTCGAACGTGGGGAAGACGAAGTGATCCCGTGGGAACAGGCCAAGAAGGAGATCGAAGAAGAACGGACCAGGCGCGGGCACCAGGACGCTGTATAACCTCATACGATGCAACGCCTGCGTTCGACGCTCGACCGCATAGACCGCAAGGGTTACGGAGCCTACAAAGACCTCTCCGGCTCTCACGACTTCAGCTCTTTCGTCCTGTTTGTAGACAGAGTGCAGCGGGATCCCTTCGCTCCGCCTTCCCTGATCCGAATCCGAACCACAGCGAACTCTTTCGAACCTGCTCTCTTCGAGAATCTGGTGCGCAGAGTCGCTTTCGAGGATTTCCTCACCAGGAGCGTAGAGAGGGAGATCCGGCGCACCGTGCGCGGTAACCGGGGCTCGGGCGGGAGCGGACGGGTCGAGATACAGCGGACCACCCAGGTCGTCCTCCCCCGCACCTCGATGGTCGTGGAACCTAACTACATCGAAGCCCGCATGGCCGTGGGCCTACCCGCCCGGGGCCGAAGCGTCGACGCCCGCGCGGCCAAAGCAGTGCTGCTCGAAGAACTGCCCGAGGTCGTACGCAGGGCACTCGTTCCAGCCGCCGAGGGCGGCGTAGACGTAGAGAGGGCGATGCTCCACGTCGAGGCTGTCGAGGACGCGGACCACCTGCGCGGGTTACTTCCCGGGCTGGGTCTCGTCGCGTTCGTGGCTGACGGGGCGGTGTTGCCGAGGGAGAGCGGGGCGAGCGACAGACCACTGAGGGATGGTGCCGTACCGTTCGGTAGCCCGGAGGAGTACAGGGTGGAGGTGGAACTTCCCAACGGGGGCTTCGTTTCGGGGATGGGAGTTCCCGAGGGCGTCACCCTCGTGGCCGGGGGCGGGTTCCACGGCAAGAGCACGCTGCTCTCGGCGCTCTCGTGGGGCGTTTACGACCATGTGCCGGGTGACGGCAGGGAGCTGGTCGTGGCGCGGAGGGATGCGGTCAAGGTCAGGGCCGAGGACGGCAGGAGCGTCTCCGGGGTGGACATCTCGGCCATGATCGGGGACCTCCCTGGCGGCCGGAGCACGAAGGACTTCTCCACCCCGAACGCCTCGGGCTCGACCTCCCAGGCCGCGAACATCGCCGAGGCGATCGAGGTAGGGACGTCGCTGTTGCTCGTGGACGAGGATACGAGCGCGACGAACTTCATGATCAGGGACGAGAGGATGCGCGAGCTGGTGAGGCGCGAGCCCATCTCGCCTTTTATAGACCTGGTGCGCCCCTTGCACCGCTCTCTCGGCGTCTCCACGGTCGTGGTGGTGGGCGGAGTGGGAGACTACCTCGACGTTGCAGACCGTGTGATCCTCTTGGAGGACTACGCACCTTCCGACGCGACACCCCGCTCCCGTGAGGTAACCAAGAGGTTCCCGCCCCGTGCCCCGCTTGCGGACAGGGAGGTGCTTCCGCCGCAAGAGCGCGCCATCGACGCTTCCTCGATAGACCTGAGACGGGGCAAACGACGGTCCGTCCGCGGCAGGGGACTCCACACCATCGAACTGGGCCGTGAGCGGGTCGACCTCTCCTACCTGGAGCAGCTCGCCGAGGCCGGACAGACCGAGGCGGTGGCCCGCATCATCGGGGAGTGGGCGGCCACCGGTGAGGTCAGCGAGGTGGGCGAGCTCGTCAGGGATGCGCTGGCCTCCGTCTCTGAGAAAGGGCTCGACTCCCTGGGTGGCCACGGGGGCCACCCGGGTGAGATGAGCCTGCCGCGCGCCCAGGAAGTCGCTGCCGCCACAAACCGCATACGTCCGCTGCGGGCCGTCCCCAAGATGTAGAAGACATACTGTTATGGCTGGTATCATTAGGCACTGAGCGTGGCGGAGACCAGGGAACATCAAGTAGAGGAAGCTACCGACGCGGGTAACCCGGAGACGCCCTCCTGGTTCAGGTCGAAGGCCGTGGCCGTGCACCTGTACACGGCGAGCGGCGCCGTGCTCGCGCTCCTTATGCTCGTGGCCGCCTTCCAGGGCGAGGCCGTAAAGGCGCTGTGGCTGATGCTGGCCTCGCTCCTCATCGACTCTACCGACGGTCTCCTCGCCCGCCGTTTCAGGGTCAGCGAGGCGCTCCCCTTCTTCGACGGAGCGCTTTTGGACAACATCGTTGACTACATGACCTACGTCTTCGCCCCCGTGGTCCTGCTCTGGAGCGAAGGCTACCTGCCCGCCGGCAACGCTGGCATAGTTCTCGCCGCGCTGCCGCTTCTGGCATCCAGCTACCAGTTCTGCCGCGTCGACGCCAAGACCGAGGACCACTACTTCCTCGGCTTCCCCAGCTATTTCAACGTCGTCGCCTTCTACGCCATCGTCTTCCATCCGGGCCCGCTGGTGCTCGCCGCCGTGCTCGTGGCCTGCTCGTTCCTGGTCTTCGTCCCGATCCGCTACGTCTACCCGACGCGCACGGTCGCCTTCCGCAAGCTCTCCCTGACCCTCACGGCCCTGTGGCTCGCGAGCTACGCCACGATACTCTGGCAGATGCCCGACCCGGATCCCCCGATCCTGGCCTTCTCCATCCTCTACCTCGTCTACTACTTCGGCCTCAGCCTCTACCTCTCGGGCAAACTGCTCGAAGCCCAGCGCCTGGAAGAGGAGACCGCAGACTAAGAAGGTCCTACGGGCCGCGAAGTTACGTCGATCCGTACCGTACCATTCCAGGGACTTTGACGCGCATTCGCGCTGTTGTTAGGCTCCCTGCGTATCCTCTGGAAAGGAATGGCATGGCGCTGAACGAAGCACTACTCAAACGGTTGATCGAGACGCCGGGCGCCCCCGGACGGGAGGAGCGGCAGCGTGAGATCGCACGCGAGGAGCTTGGCTCTCTGACGGACGAGGTCCGCACCGACGCCCTGGGCAGTGTGATCGGGACGAAAAAGGGGAGCGGCAACGGGCGCGTGATGATCGCCGCGCACACGGATGAGATCGGCTTCCTCGTCAAACACATCGACGACAAGGGCTTCGTCCGCCTGCAGACCCTGGGAGGTCACGATCCCGCCAACATGGTCTCCCAGAGGGTCCTCGTAACGACCGCCGATGGCGAGACGCTCCGCGGCGCGCTCCAGCCGGCGCGCAAGCCACCGCACCTGGTGACGCGCGGCGAGGAGCAGAAACCGCCGAAGGCAGACGAGTTCTACGTCGACCTCGGCATGGACGCCGAGACCGTCAAGGAGAAGGTGCGCATCGGGGACTATGCGGTCATGGACCGCACCCTGGAGAAGGTCGGCGAGACCTACGTAGGCAAGGCGATGGACGACCGCGTCGGCGTCTTCGTGATGTACGAAGCACTGAGGGCTGTGGGAGACCATCAGGCGACTATCTTCGCCGCCGCCACCTCCCAGGAAGAGGTCGGCCTGCGCGGCGCGGAGGCCAGCGGATCTGCCCTCGAGCCTACGGTCGTAGTCGCCCTCGACGTGACGCTCGCGATGGACGTCCCCGGCGGCGGGAACGAGAACACCATAACCGAGCTGGGTAAAGGTGTTGCCATCAAGATCATGGACGGCTACTCCATCTCCCACCCGAAGTTGGTGGAGCATCTCCGTGCCATCGCCGAGCGCGAGGACATCCCCTACCAGATGGAGATTCTCCCCGCTGGCGGCACCGATGCGGGCGGCGTACAGCGCCTGCACGGCGGCATCCCGGCCGTCACGCTCTCCATCCCCTGCCGTTACGTCCACACCCCGAACGAGATGGTGAGCGCCAAGGACGTGGAGGCCGCCATAACACTCCTCGCCCGCTACCTCGAAGAGGCCTCAGACGCCGACTACGCGCTCTAGGGAGTCGTGCCGCCAAGAAGGGCGTTTACTGTCGCAGCAAGGCTAGCTACAATGCTTCAGTAGGTGTCTGGCAGTCGGCCCCTCGGACCTCGTGAAACGGCTCTACTGCCAGGGGAAAGAGTCAAGTCAGCGCTATGCGGTTCGGAGACCCAATGACTGGTACGCGGGCGACGACTGGAGGAGGAGTGTTGGGCAAGAGACTGAGACGTTACCTGGCTGCGTTCGGGATTGGCGTGTTGGCTCTCGGCGGGGTACCGGCCGCGGGCTTCGGTCAGGCCGGCGATTACCAGAACCTGGAACCTGGCAAGCGTGCGGATCTAGACGAGAAGGCTTCGGTGAACGTCGTGTTCGTAGGTTACGACCAGGATGACGTGAGCGCCGGGAGATTCCGCTCGACGCTTCCAGACCAGTACAAGCCGATAGTCCGCTCCAGGTACTTCTACAACAAGAGCGTCAAGAAGTCGCTGCTCGGCTTGAACTACACCTACGACTATAACGTCAGATTCGCCAACGGAGCCTATGAGAGGAGGTTCTTCAGCTACCTGTCGGATGCGGCGAAGCCGGCGCCGCTAACGGATTTCCAGAAACTGTATAACGGCGAACCGCGCAAGTTCTGCAAACCACCGAACGGAGAGCCCAAGCCCTGCCAAAAGCAGGGGGTCCGCGATATCAAGAAGAACTACCGCATAAGCGCCCTATCCGTCGAGGAGTGGCTCGCAGCGAATCCGCCGGCCGGTATCGATACAAAGCGCAACACCGTCTTCTTCATCAACTGGTGGGGCGACGGGGAGAAGCCGCGCAAGGGCTTCAAGCACCACGTTTACACCAAGACGAACGAGCCCGAACCCGACGCCAGCTTCAACTTCGGCAGGGACGACAGCCGCAAGCTCATTGCCTGGGGCGGCACCACCGCCGACGACGAGGAGAGCGGCCTGGGCTCCACGCGGCGCATCTGGTTCCACGACCTCTCGGCGGGACCGGACTCGTTCACCGACAACTGGAATGTCGACGACCCCGACCTCACGGGGGATGGCAAGGAAGACTACCGGCTGCCGCCCGTTTGGGAGTACTACGCCAAGGATGGCTACCGCCCGGCCTCGAGGCTCACCGGCGACCTATCCAAGGTTACGCGTTACGTCGCCATCGACCTGTTCTTCACCAGCTCGCCGATCTACCCGCCGCAGTTCACGCCGCGGCTCTTGCCGAATAAGATCAACCTGGACGTCAACACCGTCGAGGGCATCCCAGGTAAGAACTACTCGAGACGCTACCAGACCCCGAGCTTGCTACTAGACGAGATCAGAGAGCTACACCGCCTGCCCTACTCCGTAGACCAGCAAGATGTAGCCTACAAGGGCAAGGCGAAGCGCTGCTACTTGCTCTGGCGGGCGCATGTGCCATGCTACCTCAAGAAGTTCCCCGCCTATACAGGGACCGCCAACCTGTTCCTCTACGGCGCTAACAACCTCAGCAGACTGCTGGACGACGAACGGACGGCCCGCGAATACGAGGCGGCACTACTAAACTGGGCCGTCAAAGACGGTCCGAAGGGCCTGACCTCGCCCCCCGTGCTCGGCCTCGCCGACGACAATCACCGCGACGGTACCCAGAGCTTCGCCTTCAGCTTCATCTCGCCGGACATAGCGAAGAACTATGGGCTCACGACCACCGAGATCCACGAGTACGGCCACCACCTCAACCTCAGCCACCCGTTCGACGGCTTCGATTACGAGAACCAAACGGATTTCGGCTGGGACGGAAAGTACTACTTCACCGGGGTCGGCAACGAGGTCAACTCGATAATGAGCTATGTGGACCTCAACTGGGACTTCTCCCAGTTCGACCGGGACAACACCGACCGCTTCCAGGCGGCGGCCTACATAAACAACGCCAACGCCCTGGCGCGCAAGATCCAGAACGATCCCGACGCCGACCAGGCGGCGGCCGAGCTCGCGGCGGCCGACGTGGCCTACGGCGAGGCGAAGGCGGCGCTAGCCCGACACAACTACGCCGGCACCTTCGAGAAAGCCCGCGAGGCCTACGAGCATGCCCTCCAGGGCGCCCGCGACGCCGGGGTACCCGTAAAGGCAAGCGATAACGGCAGGACCGCTTCTAATAAGGCCAAGGTATCGAGCGTGATACCGGGACGCTACATAGACAGGCCCCGGCCCGCCGAACGGGAGAAGCCGATGAAGAGGCAGGATGCGGCGGATATCGAGGTGCACAAAGCGCAGCATTTCTCGCCGCTCGCCCACCGCCTGCGACGGTGACGCTGGAGAGAACCGGTGCGACGAGGGACCCTGTGACTCTGGCGTGGCTCCTCGATTCGCACCCGGTTCGTGAATAAGGAGGCCACGCGGTCCGTCCCTGTGTGCGAACTCCTCGTCCCAAGGAGGCTGGTTGAAGGATCATGATCCGGACTCTCCGTCCGTCATCCAGGCCATCGAGGAGAACGGCGCCGAGTTCCTGCTGGCGCTCGGACGGGCGGCAGGCGCCGAGGAACGCGACGACGGCCGGGTTCGGTGGACCATCGGGAACTCCCCCATCGACTACCACAACTGCGTCGTACAGGCCGACCTGACCCGGGAAGAGGCGGATGGGGAGATCGAAGCCTCACTGGAACGAATGCGGGCACACGGGGTCCCCGGCTCCTGGCACGTCGGACCCTCGATGCGCCCATCCGACCTCGGCGAACGCCTCATCGCGCACGGCTTCGAGTACGGCGGCGACGACATTGGGATGGCCGTGGACCTATCGACTCTGCCGGAAGAGGTGCCGACGCCCGCCGACTTCGTAGTCGAGCGGGTACGGG
>DATMVF010000309.1:0-4950 GCA_035563475.1 Rubrobacter sp. | reverse complement strand
GATCGAGCTCGAGGAGAACCCCGAGGCCGAAGTCTTGCTCGGCAGGTTCGGTGCGAAGCCCTCGGAGACGCCGGTGACCGTCTGGCAGGGCCAGGACGTGCTGAAGAACCCGACGAACCTCGAGTTCGCCCGCACCACGGGCCTCGAGGTCGACGCTCCCTTAGAACGAACCTACGACCTCGTCGTGGTGGGGGCAGGACCCGCAGGCCTCGGCGCTTCGGTCTACGGAGCTTCTGAGGGCCTCTCCACCCTCGCCCTAGAGTCGGTGGCCCTTGGGGGGCAGGCTGGCACCTCATCGCGCATAGAGAACTACCCGGGCTTCCCCGCAGGTCTCTCCGGCTTCGAGCTGGCCAGCCGCGTCCTGGTCCAAGCCGACAAGTTCGGCGCCCGCACCGCCGTACCCCGGGAGGCGGTCGGTCTGAGGAGGGAAAACGGTCACTACTATATAGAGCTCTCCGAAGGCGGTGAGGTCGCGGCCCGCAGCGTGATAGTCGCAACCGGGGCTCGCTACCGCAGGCTCGACGTGCCCCGCCTCGGGCGTTTCGAGGGCGTGAGCGTCCACTACGCAGCTACGGAGGCCGAGGCACAGAGGTGCGAGGGCGAGGAGGTCGCGGTCGTAGGCGGAGGCAACTCGGCGGGCCAGGCGGCACTGTTCCTGGCGGGACGCACGAGAAGGGTTTACCTGCTTATAAGGGGAAGCGACCTGGGCAAAAGCATGTCGAAGTATCTCGTCGACCGGATCACGGCCGCCAAGAACGTCGAGCTACTTACCAGCACGGAGGTCCGAGAATTCATGGGAGAGGACCGCCTAGAGGGGGCCGTAGTCGAGGATAACCGCTCGGGTATACGACGGAACCTCAGAATCCGGGCGCTCTTTGCCTTCATCGGGGCTGATGCCAACACCAGCTGGCTGGAAGGTGCCGTCGAACTCGACGAACGCGGCTTCGTCCTGACCGGTAGGGAGCTGAACGGTTCTGCGCTCGATGAGGACGCTTGGCGAGAACGCTCGCGGGAGCCATTCCTCCAGGAGACGAGCCTGCCGGGCGTATTCGCAGCTGGCGACGCGCGTAGTGGCTCGATCAAGCGGTGTACCTCCGCGGTGGGAGAGGGTGCTATGGCGGTAGCGTTGGTCCATCAGTACTTGGCCGATGCCAGCGTGCAGAGAGCCTGAGGATTCCGTCCCGCACCGCTGCAAGAACGGTACTAGAAGCGCCCCATCGCCTGTACCCTCTATTCACCGGTGTGCGTGGAAGATGCTTTCTCCGTGGTTCGCGCTAGGTGTCTGCCCGTGGCATCATGTTGCCACAAGCTCACCCGCCCACGAGGAAGGGGAAGACGCTGTGTCCACCGAGGAGAACAAGGCCCTAGTGCGCCGCTTCGTCGACGAAGTGCAGAGCAGAGGCAACATCGACGCCTTGGATGAGATTTGCACCCCCGAGTTCGTAAACCATAGCGCCCCGCCGGGAGTGCCTTCGAACCGTGAGGGCGTCAAGCAGCTCACGGCCATGTTTCGTCAAGCCTTCCCGGATTCGTATTTCACCATAGAGGACATGATGGCCGAAGGGGAGAAGGTCGGGACGCGTAAGACCTTTCACGGTACTCATCAGGGCGAGTTCATGGGCATCCCCCCAACCGGCCAACAGGTGTCTATGGGGCTCATCGATATCGTGCGTATCGCTGATGGGAGGGTCGTGGAGCACTGGTCTATGGCAGACAACCTGGGCATGATGCAGCAGCTTGGCATCGTCCCTCTGCCGGGAGATACGGAGGAAGCCAGCCCGACCTATTAGTCTATTTTCCCAAGCTCGTAGAAGGTGTTTCTCGGAAGTCTATCGCCGGGACATCGCGCCGCTGCTACCTAAGCCCTCCCGGGTGGGGCGGCTCATTTAGCGGTGAGCGTGGCATATCCGGCGTGTTACCGTAGGCGGTCGTACTCGACCCACCCGAAGTGGAGCCGGCCCCGAACTCCGGTGGTGGCTCGAGGATGCCCAGGTGCTGCTTGGCTTCCTCGGCAACGCCGGTCTGCAAAGCCTGCGTCTTTCTGAAGAACGCAGCCAAGCGCTCGTCGCCGGCGGTCTCGGCATCGAGGGCGTAACGGTCGCACGTATCAGCAGCGTTAAGGGTATGGTAGAGGACGCTCACTAAATTGTAGTGCTCGTCTCTGGTTCCAGTGATCTGCTCGCCCTGATCCACTGTGGTCTCCTTCTTTCGGTTGCGCCTCTGTGTTCTGGGCGTACCCTCGACTAAAGTGTTCGAAACACACGTTTGGCTGTCCCCGCGCTCGTTGTAGAGACTTGTTAGTAGGTGCTGGAAGCTTCCTCAGCGCAAGAAGGAGGCGATGTCGATGTGTGACGAGCGCGATACGAGAGACTCTGCAACCGGCTCACGTCTCTTTGTGGCTGCGCTCGGATCGCGGTCCGAAGAAGAGCAGAGGTAGCAGAAACCTGCGCGGCTAGAGGACGACGGCAGTCTCGACCCTGCCCTCCGGCCATACTGTCGCAAGGAAGGCCGCGCGAGGCGTTGCCCCAGCTTGCGTGGGTCCACCTGAAGGCGGCAGAACCCGCCTCCTCGCGGGCCTCGCACCTATACGATGAGTTGAGCGGTTGTCGCACCGTCGGGATCGAGACGGACGCTAAAGGGTAATCCCGTTGTCGTAAGTTGCGCGTGCCTCGGCCCGCACCGTGCCGAGGAAACCGCGGCGTACGGGAAGGTTCAGGAACAGGTCGCGCACCTCCACCGTCGTGCCAGGAGAATGGGCCGCCGTCGCCGACTCGACGATCTTTCCGGCGAAGACCCGCACGCGGGCGCCGAGGGGATCTTCCTTACCGCGTTCGCGGGTGGTGAGCGTGAGATCCGAGACCGCGCCGATGGCGTGCAGGGCCTCGCCGCGGAAGCCCAAAGAGACGACGCTGGCCAGGTCGTCCGCCGTCCGGATCTTGCTCGTCGCGTGCTCCGTGACCGAGCGGCCCGCGTCCTCGGGTGACATCCCCGAGCCGTCGTCGCTGACCCGGATCATGGCAATGCCGCCGTTCTGGATCTCCACCTCGACCCTGCTGGCCCCCGCGTCGAGAGAGTTCTCGATCAACTCCTTGACGGCGGACGCCGGACGCTCGATGACCTCCCCGGCGGCGATCCTGTGCGCCACCTCGGGCGACAGCACCCGGACCCGTCCGGCATAGTGGGCGGCCTCTTCGGAGACCAGCGTAGGAAAGAGCTTCATCCGGTCTCACCCGGCAAAGTCTTTGACGCCTTCGGCCTCGAGGCGGGTGAGGATCTCGCCTGCCCGGTCGGTGACCTGGGGCGGTAATCCGGCGAGCTTCGCCACGTGGACGCCGTAGGAGGAGGACTCTGCTCCGGGTTCGATCCTGTGCAGGAATACGATCTCACCCCCCACCTCTTCGACGTTGGCCTTGTAGTTTCGACAGCCGGGCAACATCTCCGTGAGACGCGTAAGCTCGTGGTAGTGGGTGGCGAAGAGCGTGAGGGCCTGCACGTCGTCGTGCAGGTACTCGGCGATGGCCCAGGCGAGGCTCATCCCGTCGTAGGTCGAGGTGCCGCGTCCTACCTCGTCCAGGATGACCAGCGACCGCTCCGTCGCGCTGTTCAGAATACTCGCCGCTTCGGTCATCTCCACCATGAAGGTAGACTCACCGCTCGCCAGCCTGTCCTCGGCCCCGACCCGCGTGAAGATACGGTCGACGACGCCAAGGGATGCCTCGTCGGCGGGGACGTAGGAGCCGGTCTGGGCCAGCAGGGCGATGAGGGCCACCTGCCTGAGGTAGACGGACTTGCCGGCCATATTGGGACCCGTGATGATCTGGAGCCGCGAGTCCCCGTCGACCTGGGAGTCGTTGGGGACGAAAGGCATCTCCAGGTTGTGCTCGACGACGGGATGCCTCCCACCGGAGATGCTGATGCCCCGCCCTTCTACGAGCTCGGGGCGGCAGTAGCGGAGCTCGGTCGCCGCGGCGGCGAAGGAGGAGATCACATCCACGACGGCTATGGCGCGCGAGACCTTCTGCAGTTCCGGAGCCGCCTCCTTGACGGCGGCGCGTATCTCGGCGAGGATGCCGCGCTCGATGCGCTCGACCTCGTCGCGGGCCCCGAGCATCCGCGATTCGTGCTCCTTTAGCTCCACCGTAACGTAGCGGGCGTTGTGCTTGAGCGCCTTGCGGTGTTGGTAGCGTTCGGGGACAGCGCTCGTCTCCTTGCCCGCCACCTCTATAAAGTAGCCTTCTCCGTCCCTGTAACCAACCTTCAGGGTCTTCAGGCCCGTCTTCAGACGCTCCTGGGCCTCGAAGCGCGTCAACCATTCGTGGGCGCCGTCCCTGAACTCGCGCGCCTCGTCGAGCTCACCCGAGTAGCCGGGACGGATGATCTCACCGCTCTCCTCGGAGATCGCCGCGGCGACCAGCTCCCTTACCCCTGGCGGCTCCTCCATCGCCCCCAGCACCCGCGAGAGCAGCGAGGACACAGAAGATGCCGGCCCCAACGTCTCCCTGAGGGGCCCTATCTCCTCCAGCGCGCCCTTGAGCGAGAGTAGATCATTGGGCGAGGCCGAAAGCCTTACGATGCGCGTGGCGATGCGTTCCACATCGGGGATGCGTCCCAGATGCTCACGCACATCTTCGCGCAACATGTAGTCTCCGGCGAGCACGTCGACGGCCCCGAGACGTTGCCTGATACGGTCCACCTCCAGCAGAGGACGCTCCAGCCAGCGCCTGAGCGCGCGCCGGCCCATCGGCGTGCGGGTCCGGTCTACGGTCTCGACCAGGTCGTCCAGGCCCAGGTTGCGCCTCGTCGCCGCGTCGAGGACCATCCCCACACCAGGATCGTAAGGACGGAAGGTCACCACCTGCTCCGGCGGACCGCCGCCGCGCAGGGAGGCCAGGTACTGGATCAAAGCGCCTGCCGCGCCGGCGAGCGCCGGATGCCCGTCCAGCCCGTATC
>DATMVF010000308.1:0-8430 GCA_035563475.1 Rubrobacter sp. | reverse complement strand
CCGAGGGGCATAGCAGTCTTCTACCGGACAAACGCCCAGAGCCGGGCATTAGAGGACGTGCTGGTGCGCGAGGGGATTCCGTACCAGGTCGTCGGGGGCGTTCGCTTCTACGAGCGGGCGGAGATTAAGGACGCCATGGCGTACCTCGGGGTGATCTCCAACCCGACTGACGCCGGCGCTTTAGAGCGCATCATCAACGTCCCCAAAAGGCGCCTCGGTTCGACCTCCGTAGCGAGACTGCAGGATCACGCCCGCCGGAACGGCGTCTCGCTCTACGAGGCCCTCGCGGAGCCAGACGCAGTGGACCTCACGGGGGCCGCGAAGAAGGCGTGCCGGGCTGTGCGCGACCTCTTCGAAGGCTGGCGGGTCGCCGCGCAGGAGGTTCCTCCGGCGGGGCTGATCGGGGCCGTCCTCGCCGAGTCCGGCTACCGCGCGGAGCTCGAGGCCGAGAACACCGTCGAGGCCGAGTCGCGCCTGGAGAACCTCGAGGAGCTCATAAACGCCGCCAGGGAGTACGAACGCGTCGGGCCCGAGCCGACGCTCGAAGGCTTCTTGCAGGAGCAGGCCCTTTATTCTGACCAGGACTCTCTGACCTCGGAAGGCGGTCGCGTGACGCTGATGACGCTCCACAACGCGAAGGGGCTCGAGTTCGGGCACGTCTTCGTCGTCGGGATGGAGGAGGGGACCTTCCCACACGCCCGTTCGCTCGACGAACACAATCTCGAAGAGGAGCGGAGACTAGCCTACGTCGGCATCACACGCGCCAGGGAGACGCTCACCCTCACCCACGCCAAGCTGCGCTCCAGCTGGGGCGAGCGCGAGTACAGGATGCCATCTCGTTTCCTTTCGGAGATCCCGGAGCAGTACAAGTCAGGAACGATGCCAGGTCTTTCAAACGCCTCGGGCCGCGGAGGATGGGGCGTCGCTCTGTCCGGGCGGGGAGGTGTAGAGAGAGCAGCTTCAGGAGGGAGAGCATTCAAGACTGGTGAAAGGGTCAGGCACACGAAATTCGGGGTCGGGGAGGTCGTGGAGGCCGGCGTCGGGAAGGTCGTCATCAGGTTCGGGACCGAGGAGAGGACCTTCGTACCCGAGATAGCCCCGTTGAGCAGGATCACGTAAGGAAGGGCCAGACACTGTGAGCCAGGGGGTATAGGGCACGTTGGCCCTCCTCTTCGTGGCTGGGGTCTTCTCGTATCGACAAATACAGATTCTGGTACCCTCTAGGGAGTACAACTGAGGACCGACTTCTCGTGGGCAGGTATCGGGTAGGAATCGAACCGGATCCTATGTGCCACGATGAGGCTTAGGTAAGGGGCAAAAGGAGTACAATGCCACACGTCTATGTAACGGGTCACAAGAACCCTGATACGGATACCATCGCCTCGGCTATCGGGTACGCCGAGTACAAGAACCTCGTCGATCCCGAGAACCACTATGAGGCGGCCAGGCTCGGCGAGGTAAACGCACAGACCGCGTGGGCCTTGAAGAGGAGTGGGGCACAACAGCCTCAGCTGCTGGAGCACATCATGCTGCGCGTAAGGGACGTCATGGCCGGGGACGTGGCCGTCGCCCGCAAGAACGACCCGTTGCGAAACGTCGGCCTTACTATGGCCCAGCGGAACGTAAGCCAGCTGCCGATAGTGGAAGACGACGGCTCTCTCACCGGGATCATCACGGAGCGGAACCTGGCGCGCATGTACGTGCGGGAGTCGCGCGGTGCTTCCACTTTCGCCGAGAGCCCCGTCTCGGTGGGAGCGATGCTCGAAGTCCTCGAGGGCGAGCTTCTGGTCGGGGAGGAAGAGCGTGAATCCTCGGGCCAGTTGTGGGTGATCTCGATGAGCGTGGCCTCGATGGGCCAATCTATGGAGCCCGGGGACATCGTGGTGATCGGGGACCGCCCGAAGGGCCAGCGGAGGGCAATAGAGCTCGGCGCCGGGGTACTCGTCGTCTCCAACGGGGTGCGTCCCGGGGATGAGGTCCTGGAGCTGGCCAGGGAGAGGGGGACGGCCGTACTGCTCTCTCCCCTCGACTCTTACGTGACGAGCCGCCTGGTACAGCTCTCCGTCCCCTGCTGGGAGGTCATGAGCGAGAATCCCTTGACCGTCAGACCCGATGACCTCGTAACGGACATAACCGAGCAGGTGATGGAGGTCCACTACAGGGCGGCGATCGCCGTGGACGAGAAGAACGTGCCCATAGGGGTGGTCACGAGGACAGATCTCCTCAACCCCAATCCGAGACGCGTGCTCCTCGTCGACCACGCCGAGATCGGGCAGAGCGTAGCGGGCGTCGAGAAGGCCGAGGTCGTCGAGATCCTGGACCACCATCACATCGGGGACATCGAGACGACCTCTCCCATCCCTGCCACCTTCGACCCCGTCGGCTCGACGGCCACCCTGATCATGGAACGCTTCAAAGCGAGCGGTCTGAAACCCGAGGAGTCGACCGCAAAGATGTTGCTTGCCGCCCTCCTCTCGGACACGGTGATCCTGAACTCCCCGACCACCACGGACCGCGACCGCGAGGTCGCCGGGTATCTCGAGGAGATGCTCGACCTCGACGCCAACGAGTTCGGTACGGAGATGTTCGAAGCCTCCTCGGACGTCTCTTCGCTCTCCGCACAGGAGATCGTCGGCCGCGACGCGAAGGAGTACGGGACGAGTTCGGGTAACAAGGTGAGCGTCTCCCAGGTGGAGATCGTCGGTACCGGACTCCTGGAGCGCAAAGACGAGCTTATCGACGCCCTGGAGGATTTGCAAGGTGAGAACGAGTACCTGTTCTCTGCGCTTATGGTCACGGACATCATAGAGGGCGGCACCCAACTCCTGTGCGTCGGGGACTGCACCCCCGTGCACCAGGCATTCGACTGCCAAGCCCAGAACGGCGTTATAGACCTGCCGGGCGTGATGAGTCGCAAAAAGCAGGTGGCCCCCTTGCTGCTCTCGGTCCTTTAGGAGACGCGTGGCTAAGATACTGGACGGCAAAGCGGCGGCGGCCGAGGTCCGCTCGGAGGTTGCCGAGGAGGTCGCAGGGATCAGAGAATACGGCGTGCCCGTGCGGCTCGATGTGATTCTGGCCGGCGATGACCCCGCCTCCATCACCTACGTGGCCTCCAAGGAGCGTGACAGCGAGGAAGTCGGGATAGAGTCGAAGGTCCACCGCTTCTCCACCGACGTCTCCCAGGGAGAGCTTTCGGACCTCGTGGAGCGGTTGAACGAGGATTCGGCCGTTTCGGGCTTCTTTATGCAACTCCCTTTGCCCGAAGGACTCGACTCTATGCCCCTGATCTCGAGCATTAGTCCGGCGAAGGACGTGGACGGCCTCAGCCCCGAGAGCGTAGGGAGGCTCGTCCTCGGCCTCCCGAGCCTTCTGCCGTGCACTCCGCACGGCGTGATCCAACTCCTCAAACGTAACGGCATAGAGCTCTCAGGAAGCGAGGCTGTCGTCGTGGGGCGTTCGAACCTCGTCGGCAAGCCGCTCGCTCAGCTACTCCTGCGCGAGAACGCGACCGTCACGCTCTGCCACTCGCGTACGCGGGACCTTCCCGAGGTCACCCGGAGGGCTGACATCCTCGTCGTCGCCGCCGGCAAGCGGGAGATGGTCGGGGCCGAGCACGTCGGGGAGGGCGCGGTCGTCGTCGATGTCGGCATACACCGCAAAGAGGAAGGGGGGCTCGTCGGTGACGTGCGCTTCGATGAGGTGGAGCCAAAGGCGGCCTGGATCTCCCCCGTCCCAGGGGGTGTCGGCCCGATGACCCGGGCGATGCTGCTCCACAACACGGTCACGGCCGCACAGATGGGCCTGTAGGGGCGGTTCACGTTCGGGCGGGTTTGAAGCCCGCCCCTACAGGCCTCTGCGGGGGACCGAACGCCCGACTCTACACCGCGGCTCTTTGAGGGTACTCTACGCTCGAGAAGAGGGTGTTCAGCGATTCGGCGAGCGTGGGGTGGGCGAAGACGGCGTCGCGGAGGGCCGTGTACGGCATCTCGCCCAACATGGCTATCTGGATCATCGCCATGATCTCCCCTCCTTCTATACCGAGCACCGAGCAGCCCAGAATCTGGGCGCTCTCGGCGTCCACGACGGCCTTCATTAGTCCGCGCGTCTCGCCCAATTCTACGGCCCGCGAAACGTAGGACATCGGGATCTTCGCTACGAGCACGTCGCGGCCCTGGTCCCTGGCTTCCTGCTCGGTCAATCCGACCCGGCCCAGTTGTGGATCTATGAACATGGTGTAGGGGACCTGGCGATTCGTGATTGTGGCGTCGCCGCCTTCGAGCAAATTGGTTCGGATGATGCGGAAGTCGTCGTAGGAGATGTGGGTGAAGGCCGGTCCCCCCTTCACGTCTCCGAGTGCGTAGACGCCGGGCGCGCTGGTCTCCAGGCGCTCGTTGGCCACGATAAAGCCGCGTTTGTCTGTCTCTATGCCGGCCGCGCCGAGGTTCAGGGTCTCGGTGTTGGGCGGCCTTCCGGCCGCCACGAGGAGGTGAGAACCCGAAATCGTGCGCTCCCCCTCGGACGTGTCTACCGTCAGAACGATCTTTCCGGCGCCGTCCTGCTCGGCGCGGTGGGTCTGGGTTCCCAGCAGAATCTCGATACCGTCCTCGCGCAGGATCTCGGCGACCGCTTCGGCTATGTCGGCGTCCTCGCGGCCCATCAGCTGTCCGCTTCGTTGCACGACCGTGACCTCGCTGCCGAAACGCCTGAACATCTGGGCGAACTCCAGTCCCACGTAGCTGCCGCCCAGCACTAGGAGGTGCTCCGGCAACTCGCCGAGCTCCATGACGGAGGTCGAGTTCAGGACAGGCACTTCGTCCAGACCCTCGATCGGGGGGTTGGCCGGCCTGGCCCCGGCGTTGATAAACACGTTCTCCGCGACGAGTTCGAGGGCTTCGCCCTCGTTCGTGCGCACCGCGAGCGTTCTCGGGCCCGTAAAGCTGGCTTCGCCGGAGATCAGGTCGAGCCCCTCTGCGGCTTCGATGCGTCTCAGGTTACTGGCTCTGAAGCTGTCGACCATCGCCCGCTTTCGGCCTCGCACCTCGCGCATGTCTACGGAGACCGGGCCGTTGTGGACGCCGTATTCGGCCGAACGCCGGTCGATGTAGGCCGTCTTCGCGCTGGCGACCATCGTCTTGGTGGGAGTACAGCCCACGTTGATGCAGGTGCCGCCTACGTGCTCGCGTTCGATCAGGGCCGTGCTACGCCCCGACCCGGCGAGCGCCTGGGAGAGCGGGACCCCCGCCTGGCCCGCCCCGATCACCACGGCGTCGTAATGCTTTGCTGCCATAGAGGGAGACTCCTTCCTAACGGTGCTAACCCCTGCTGCCGAGCGCCCTATCGAGGTTGTAGGCCGCGCTGATGAGGGTGAGGTGCGTGAAAGCCTGCGGGAAGTTGCCCAGCGCTTCGCCGTGGTGCCCGATCTCCTCGGCGTAGAGCCCGAGGTGGTTCGCGTAGCCGAGCATGTGCTCGAAGATGAGGCGAGATTCCTCGAGCCGGCCCGCCCGCGTGAGCGCCTCGACGAGCCAGAAGGTGCAGAGGCTGAAGGTGCCCTCCTCGCCCGTCAGGCCGTCAGCGGATTTCTTCACGTCGTAGCGGTAGACGAGGCTATTGGAGACGAGGCCCCCGTCTTTCGGGGGGCGGTTGATGGCATCGAGCGTCTTGAGCATCCTGGGATCGCTGGGCGAAAGGAAGAAGACGAGGGGCATGATCAGGTTCGAGGCGTCCAGGGTGTCGTCGCCGTAGGACTGCACGAAAGCCTCCCGCTCCGGACTCCAACCCTTCTCCATGATCTCCTCGTAGATCTCGTCCCGGACCTTCAGCCACTTGTCGCGCTCGGCGGGGAACGAGCGCTTGTCGGCGAGCCTCAAACCCCTGTCGATGGCGACCCAGCACATGAGCCTGGAGTACACGAAGTTCCTGCGGCCGCCCCTGGTCTCCCAGATCCCTTCGTCCTCGTTCTGCCAGTTGTCGCAGACCCAGTTGATCAGGGTCCTGAGATGGGTCCACAGGTCGTAGGAGATGGGGGAGCCGTGCTTGTTGTAGAGATAGACGGCGTCCATGAGCTCGCCGTAGATATCGAGTTGCAGCTGGTCGTAGGCGCCGTTCCCGAGCCTGACGGGACGTGAGCCGCGGTAGCCGTCGAGGTGATCCAGGATCTCCTCTCTCAGGTCCTGGCGTCCGTCTATCCCGTACATGAGTTGCAACGACCCGTCGGGGTTGGATCCCTGGCAGCGCGATCCTAGCCAGTTTATGAACCCCTTTGCTTCTTCTGTGAACCCGATGCGCAGGAGCCCGTATAGGGTGAATGCTGCGTCCCTTATCCAGGTGTAGCGGTAATCCCAATTGCGCTCTCCGCCGATGCCTTCGGGCAGACCCATGGTGGGTGCCGCCACTATCGCGCCTGTAGGCTCGAAAGTTAGCAACTTCAGGATCAGGGCCGAGCGGCGGACCATCTCGCGCCAGCGGCCCGTGTAGGTGCACCTGGAGAGCCAGCGGCGCCAGTACTCGACGGTCTGCATGAAGATCTCTTCTTCCTCCGTAGTGGAGAGACATACCCCGCAGTCTTCTCCGGCTTCGATCTCCCTGAGCACGAATACCGTGGACTGTTCCTCTTGAAGCGTGAACTCGGCGCAGGACCCGTCGCCCTCTTGCTGTAAGGGGATGAGCGACGCCAGTCCCAGGCTGAGATCGGAGGAGGCGAAGGTCACCCCGCCGGGGACGATCCTGGTTTCATGCTCCTGGCGGGCGTAATCGAAGGCCGGAGTACACTCCATCCGGAAGGTCATGGCGCCGCGTACCACCTCGACGCGACGGATGATCCGGTGTCGACCCTCCGCGGATGTACCGATCGGCATGTAGTCTGTGACCTCACCGACCCCGTCGGGCGTGAAGAAGCGCGTGACGAGCACGTTGGTGTCGGGCCAATAGAGCTGTTTGGTGGTGGCCTCGCCCCCTACAGGTGAGATCTTGAACCTTCCGCCTATCGCGTCGTCGAGGATGGCCGCGAAGACGCTTGGGGAGTCGTGGTGCGGCAGGCACAGCCAGTCTATGGAACCGTCCATCCCCACCAGGGCCGTGGTGTGCAGGTCGCCGATGATCCCGTAGTTCTCGATAGGTTGGTAGCCCCTTGGACCGGTCCTATCGAATTCGCTCGCTGCCTCGTGGATCTCCATCTCCTGGCTTCCTCCTCCGGGACGGGGTTCGGCGGCCGCGTTCCTGTCGCCTCTTGCCATCAGGCTACCTCATGAGGCCTCTTACCGATACAGAGCCTCTGACGGGCTATCCTCTTACCTCCTTCATTGACTACGGACGCTGCGTTAAGATAAGTTCTCGTTCTACAAGCGATGGACCGGAGACCGGACATGATATCCGAAGAGCAGGTGCGCCACGTAGCCAATCTGGCGCGGTTGGGACTCACAGACGATGAGATAGAGAAGATGGGCGGGCAGCTCGACGCTATCCTGGACAGCATAGAGAAGATCCAGGAGCTGGACCTCTCAGGCGTGCCGCCTACGGCGAACCCGCTCGACCTCTCGAACGTCCTGCGCCCCGACGAGCCGCGCCCCGAGTTCTCGCAGGAACAGGCGCTCTCCCCGGCCCCCGAGCGTGTCGACGATCTGTTCGCCGTCCCCAGGATCGACTGAGATGCCGGATAGCCTGCTGGATCTCACCGCCTACGAGCTCGCAAAGGAGATAGAAGCTGGCGAGGTCTCGGCCCGCGAGGCCGCCGAGGTCGCCAACACGCGTGTCGACGAGGTAGAAGACGGCGTCAACGCCTTCGTGACGCCAACCCCTGAGCTGGCGCTCGAACGGGCCGAGGCCGTCGATGCCAAAGACGGAGACCGCGCCCTCTGGGAGGGGGTCCCGCTCGCCGTCAAGGACGTGCTCTCTACGCGTGGCGTGAGGACGACGTGCGGGTCGAGGATCCTGGAGAACTTCGAACCCCTCTACGACGCCTCGGCGCTCCTGAATTTCGGCGAGGACCTCATCATGGTCGGCAAGGCCAACTGCGACGAGTTCGCGATGGGCTCATCGACGGAGAACTCGGCCTGGGGTCCCAGTCGCAACCCCTGGGACCTGGACCGCGTACCCGGCGGGTCCTCGGGCGGATCTGCCGCGGCCGTCGCGGCGGGCGAGAGCTGGTGGGCGCTCGGGACGGACACGGGCGGCTCCGTGCGCCAGCCAGCGGCGCTCTGCGGCATCGTCGGGCTCAAGCCCACCTACGGGGCGATCTCGCGCTACGGGATGATCGCCTTCGCCTCCTCGCTGGACCAGTGCGGGCCGCTGACCCGCGACGTCACGGATGCGGCCCTCCTGCTGCGGCTGATGGAGGGGCGCGATCCGCACGACTCGACCTCCGTGGGCATCGAGGGAGGTGTGGAGATGCCCTCGCGCGAGAATCTCAGCGGTCTGCGCTTCGGCGTTCCTCGC
>DATMVF010000307.1:0-8026 GCA_035563475.1 Rubrobacter sp. | reverse complement strand
CGTCAGGGCGACGCGACCGATCAACTCCCCCACCTCGGTCGCGACGACTACCGTGTAGCCGACCCTGAGGTCAAGGTCCCGCGCGTAGCAGAGCCTGGTGATGCTCCAGCCCGGGACCCTGACGTCAACGAGCCTCGGGAGGGTGCGAGTATCTTCCGCCGTATCCGCGATAACGTCACCTCCAGGGTCGCCTCCGGAGAGACATTATACGCAAGTGCCGCGCGTGCTTCCTCCAGGGCACGGGCGGCCCCGGCCCAATCCGCGCCAGCATACTCCTCCACGTACCCCCTTATCTCTCCCACCCTGTCCGTGTTGGCGGCCAGCTCTTCCGCACCCGACTCTATTACCGCTGCATCTCTGTACAGAAGGGCCAACAATTCGAGAGATTCCCTCACCGCACCGTCCCTCGCCGCCTTTCCCGCGCGTTTGGCTCCTTCCTTCGCGCGCCTGCCTGGCTCTTCGAAATCGGCCACAAACTCGCGTTCCCGCGCCTCGCCCATGGATTCGGCGCGGCCGACGATCTCCCTGACGGCCTCATGCCGCTCCTCGAAGTCCTCCGAGAAGGCGAACCCGGCTCTGAAGACCGCCTCGCGCAGCCTCCCGAACTCGGGGTCCTCCGCGTACCGCAGGGAGAGCCCGACGCTCCCCCTACCGAGCTCCGCAGCGAGTCCGGGCTCGGCAACACCCCTCTCTCGCAGGAACTCTGCGACGACGCCCGTCGGCACGGGGTTGAACCGCAGGACCTGAGCGCGGGAGAGGATCGTGGACAGTACCCCCTCACGCGAGTTCGCGAGCAGCACGAATACCGTCTCGCCTTCGGGTTCTTCGAGCGTTTTGAGTAGCGCGTTCGCGGCCTGCACGTTCAGCGTATCGGCCCCAAGGATGAATACCCGGCGCGCACCCTCGAACGGCCGGCTCGCCGCCAGGCGCACAACCTCCCTCACCTGCCCGATAGTCGTGAACGTCCCCTGGGGTACTATCTCCGTCAGGTCGGGATGCAGTCCCCTGAGCGCCCTGTCTTCCGCCCCCGCCTCCCCTCCGGCGACCAGCGCGGCCCCGAACCTCAGCGCCACCATCCGCTTGCCCACACCGGGAGAACCATGGAACAGGTAAGCCTGCGAGACTTCGCCGGTCTGTAGCGCCCGCCCTAGTAGCCGCAGCGCCGTCTCGTTTCCGAGCACGCCCTCGAAGGTATCCTGCCGGTCAGCCATCAGCCCCACGAGTATATTGCAACTCGCGCATCCTACCCACCACTCGTCTGGCGAGGTCCTCCGCCGAGAGCGAGGCGTCGAGAACCTCGATCCTCTCGGGCTCCACACGCGCCAACTCCTCGAAACCCTCCTCAACACGCCGCATGAAGCCCGCGCCTACCGCCTCGATCCTGTCTGGAGGCATCCCGAGTTCCCTGGCCCGCCGTTCCCTCTCGTCGTGGCCGAGCCGCAGATAGAAAGTCCTGTCGGGTACGACGGTCCCGACGGCGTATGCGTTCATAGCGCGTACCGCTTCGACGCCGAGCCCTCTCCCGAAGCCCTGGTAGGCGAGGCTAGAGTCCAGGTAGCGCTCGCAGAGCAAGTTCTCTCCGGCTTCCAGTCGCGGGAGTATTGCGTGGCGCACGTGCTCGGCGCGGGCAGCCGCATACAAATACGCCTCCGTCCAGGCGTCCATCTGAATCCCAGGATCGAGGACGACCCCCCTGATGATCTCGGCCACCGGCGTACCGCCAGGCTCGCGGGTGAAGTGTGTGGCAGGCGTCGAACCTGCGAGGAGTGGTCTTATGGCCCGCACCAGGGTGGACTTGCCCGAGAAATCCGGGCCTTCGATCGTTACGAAGATGCCCCGGCGTGTACTCTGCGCGGCCGGCCTTCCCGCTAGGCAGCGGCCCTGCGCAAGGCGTGACGCTCCGCCGCTGAGACGTGCGCCTCGAAGAGGCTCTCCTGCTGAGGACCGGCTCCGCGCATAGCCTCGGCGTGCCACTGGACACCGAGCAACCAACGCTCGGAGAGATCCCCGGCCTCGACCGCCTCGACCACGCCATCCGAAGAGAAGCCCTTGGCCACCAGCCCTTCGGCGAGGTCCTTGATCCCCTGATGGTGATAAGAGTTGACCTTTACCGACTCGCGTTCCATGACCTCGGCGATGTAGGACCCGTGCTCGACCCTTACCTCGTGCGTGGGCTGCCACTTGGGGGTGTCCTGCCTGTGACCGAGCAAGTCCCTCCCCCACTGCGAAGGAAGGTCCTGGTAAAGCGTCCCGCCAAGTGCCACGTTCAACACCTGCATCCCCCGGCAGATCCCGAAGACCGGCATCCCACGCCGCAGGGCCAACCCTACCAACGCCATCTCGAAAGCATCCCGCTCGGGTAAGGTTACCCCAAGCTCGGGTACCGGCTCCTCGCCGTAATAGCCGGGGTCGAGGTCGCTTCCACCACTCAAGAGCAACCCGTCGAGGCTCCGGATCACCGCCTCTGCAGCCCTCTCATCCCCTGCAGGCGGCAACACCACGGGCGCGCCCCCGGCCCCAGCGACGCCCTCGACGTAATCCAGGTCGGCCCTTACGAACCTGCCCAGCGGACGCTCCGCAACCTCATCGATATCCTCTTTCAACGTCGCCGTTATGCCTATGATTGGGGGCAAACTCTACTCACCTGTTAACACTATCTTCACTTAACTTAACTATATACTGCAGAATACCAGACTACGACGACGATGGCGAGGAGGATCAGGTAACCAGTCGCGCGGATAGACGCGGAGGGTCCATAGAAAGGAGGTTCATCGGCCAGGTCTAATTCGAGCCTGTTCTCTATGTGGTGGACTTCTGAAGTTCCTGGGCGCTCGGGGTCGATGAGTCCTCACCCCCCTCTTTCGCCTTTGCGGCGGCCTCACGCTGCTCTTGTTTCTTGGGGCAGTCCATATTTATACATGTTACCCAGGGACGCTTCCCGCCAAGCACCTTTATCTCCGGAGAGCCGCAGGCGTCGCATTGGGTACCGAGGGGTATGATCTCACCCCGCTGAGGTAGCGGATAGGTTACCCGGCAGTCGGGGTAGCCTGTGCAGCCGACAAAGCGCTTGCGGCTCTTACGGTTGCGGCGGATGATCAGGTCGTGCCCGCTCTCGGGGCACTTGCCCACGGTTTCGTCGGTCCTTATGCCCTCCCACACGATGTCCGCGAACTCGGTCTCGGAGCTCTGGAGATGGTCGTAGACCCTGCGAAGCACGTCGCGCGAGGAGTCGACGACCGAGTCTTTGCTGACCTTGCCCTCTGAGATCTCATCCATGCTCCGCTCCAGCTCGGCGGTCATCTCGTGGGAGGCGATCTCGGACGCGAAGTCCGTGAGGGCCTGCGCCACGGCCATGCCCTTCTCGGTAGGGACCAGCGGGTCGTCATGGACGTAGCCGCGGTCGTAGAGGTTCTGGATGATGTTCGGGCGCGTCGCCTTCGTGCCGAGTCCGAGGTCTTCCATCACGTTTATGAGGCGACCCGCGCCGTAGCGGCCGGGAGGCTGGGTCTCTTTGGAGTGGATCTCTTTTCCGATGACCTGCACGACGTCGCCCTCGGAGAGGTTGGGGATCTCTTCGTCCGCGCGCCTGCTGTATGGGTAGACGCCGAGCCAACCCTCCTCCGTGACGACCGTCCCTCCCGTGACGAGCGGTTCGCCGCCAGAGTCGAAGCGCAGCGTCGTGCGCAGCGTCTTCGCCGGGGCTGAGAGGGTGGCAAGAAAGCGCCTTACGACGAGCTGGTAGATCTTCCACCGGTCGTCCCGCATCGACTCCTTCGACGCGCAGCCGGTCGGGTAGATCGGGGGGTGGTCGGTCGTTTCTTTCTTTCCGCGCGTGGGTGTGAGTTTCTCATGAGAGAGCAACCTCTCGGCGTGCTTTCCGACCCCCTCGACGCTACTCAGGTACCCGAGCACCTCACGCAGATCGAGCGAGCCTGGGTAGACGGTGTTGTCCGTCCTGGGATATGAGATGAAGCCATCCGTGTACAGGTCTTCTGCTATTCGGGCCGCCCTGGAAGGGCTGATCCCGATGTTCGCGGCCGCGGTCAGGAAGGCCGTCGTGTTGAAAGGCGGCGGCGGCTTGCGGGTCGCGGATTTCTGCTCGACCTCCTCGACCGTTGCGGTGCCGGCGACGTTCTCGTAGGCGCTCTTCGCCCTCGCCTCTTCCTGGAAGCGCTCGGTCTGGTGGCGGACGGTGAACGGCTCGCCGTTTTTCAGCTCCACCTCAAGCTCCCAGTACGGCACGGGGATGAAGGCACGCCTCTCGCGCTCACGCTCGGCTATGAGGACGAGCGTCGGTGACTGGACGCGTCCTACCGAGAGGAAGGCGCTCCCGTAGCGCTTTGTGGCGCGCGAGACCCAGCGGGTAAGGGTCGCGCCCCAGATCAGGTCTATGTCCTGCCGCGCCTCCCCGGCGTCGGCCAGATCGTTGGAGACCTCCATGAGCTCGTCGAAGGCGCGGCCGACCTCCCCGGGCGTGAGTGCGGAGAAGCGGGCACGCTCTACGTGGTCAATGAGCTTCGGGTTGGCCTCGAAGACCAGGGAGAGGGCTTCGACACCGATCAACTCCCCCTCACGGTCGAAGTCCGTGGCGATGACCACCCTGTCCGCTTTCTTCGAGAGCGACGTTACGGCCTGGGCAACGCCCTTCTCGGAGACCGACTTTTTGATCTCCGCGTCTATGAGCTCCCGCGGCTCGACTTTCTGCCAGTTCGAGTATTCCTCGGGATACTCCGGGTTGAGAACGTGCCCCTTGAGGCCTACCGAGACCGTCTCTTCCCCCTTCCAGGTGAACGTGTGGTGCGGCACGGAGCGGTGCTTGCCTTCCCTGACAGACCCTTCAGAGAGGAACTGGGCGATCTTCTTCGCAGTATTGGCTTTCTCAGAGATAATCAGTCGCATCTTGTTACCATTTTACACCGGCAAAGAGCATCTTGTCCGAAGATAGCAAGTCCTTGTTATTCGGGGCGGCCCTGTTCTCGAAAGACCTTACCCCTACCGTACTGTAACGCTGCAGCATACCTTCCCATCCCATCGATCGTGCGCAGACCTCCGATAATCCTATCGTCGCGGAGGACATCCCCCTGGGGTATAAACCACTGTTGCCAGTATTTCAATTGGCTTTTGGCGCGAGGGGGAAGGGTTGTGACCCTTCCCCCTCGCGCGCTGGTCAGCATTTCAGCCTGTTCCTGACCGGCTGACAAGCGGAGGCCGAAGGCCGATGCGTGCTGACTCGCTGAAATGTGCGGGTTCAGGAAGGATACTGATCTTTCCTGAGCCCGCTATCGGCGGGCTTTCTCCTTGACTCCCCGAGGCCGAACCGGTCGGTGATGCGGGCGGCGAGCAGGGCAAGGCCGAAGACATCGTAGGAGCTGCGTACACGAGGGTCACCGAAGAAGAAGATCGCCACCACCAACGCGCAGGCCAGCTGGAGCAGCATCACCGCCTCCCCCGAGGACCGACCGGATGCGGGACGCCTGAGGAGGACGAAGATGGAGTCGATGACGACCAGCGGCAGCAGGAGGCTGTACGCCAGGTTGCTGAGCCGTACCACGTCCCGCTGAGAGGTCTCGTTGACCTGAGGCCAGGGAACCGTCGTGGCGCCCATGTTCAGGACGTTTCTGGCCAGGACCCGAACGTGACCGAGACCGTTTCTTTCGATACACCGCAGTCCCATCTCGTAGAAGAACCCTTGATCCCATACCAGGCGTCCCTCGAAGTAATACGTCCCGCCCCGACCCAGTTGCATCCAGACGGGATTGGCGAATTGGAAGGTGATGTTCCTTGCGGGATCGACGGTGGTCACGTCGTGGACGTCGCAGTGTCCGATCCAGAAGTTCAAGCCCGCGTTCTCGCTGAGGCCGGTGGGTTTGCCGGCCGCCGCGCTGTTGTGCAATACGGTGCCGGCCAGGATGAGGGCGCTGCCGGCGACGATGCCGGTGAGGGCCAGGGCCTGGCGGCGGAGGCGAAACAACAAAGGCACCACCAGCACCGCGAGGTTCAGGATGAGTTGCGGGCGGTTGGCGACCGCTACGCCCCCGAGCAGGCCGGCCGCCAGGCCGAGCCAGCCCGCCTCCCTGCCCGAGAGCCGGGCGGCCCGGTAGCCGGCCCACAGGGACGCGAGCAGAAACGCCAGTGAGGGCGTCTCTGAGGTGAAGTACCCCCCATAGGTTATGTACAGCGGCCAGAACGCGCAGAAGAGCGCCGTCAGTGCGGCGGCGGGTGGGGTGAGCAACAAGCGTGCCAGCCGCCAGGCGAAGAACGGGATCGCAGCGGAGAGTACGCACCACAGCACGGCCCCTCCCCACAATCCCGCCCGTTCCGTCCCGAAGTGCGTCATGGGGGCGGCCAGCAGTGCGTGGGTCCCCGGCGGAAAGAAGGCGTCGGTTCGCTGCAGGCCGGCGCCGACAGCGAGGTGCTGGGCCCGCTCGACGTACGCACCCATGTCCGAGTAGAGGTGATCGAAGGGAGGGTGGATCACCAGCCCCCAGATTATGCGGACGATAACGCCGGCCAGAACGGAGGCCAGGGCGATCTTGTCCCACCGGTTCGCCATCATTTCCCGAAAGGCGCCGTGCGCCGCCTCGCCAGAGACCCGCCGGCTTTCGGGGCAGCGTTGCGGCGATCGAGACCGGTACCTGCCAGCGGTTCGGCGCCCATCAGCTGCGGATGCGGCGTGCAGGTGGACACGGCTCGGGCACACGCGTCGCTAGCATGTGTGGTTCCAGAGCTCCACCTTCTCCGGTTTGGACTGGCGGTAGTCAGGCAGTGTCAGCTCCAGCATGTAGATGATCCGGAGCGTTTCGAGGGTGTCCGCGCCCCTATGATGGGCGTTCCACTGGCGGCAGATGTACTGGCCGAAGTACAGTCGTTGGCTGGCGTGATCCCGATTGTAGATGTTCTCCAGGTACTTACGCCAGTGCTCATTCTTGTAGGTAGCGGGGATGTCTTGCGGTTTCTCGTAAGAGATGGGGTGCATCGAGTAATCGTCGCGGGTGATAGGCATGAGGTCCACTTTCTGGCCGTCGCGCAGCTTGCCTGGGATCACGTACCAGCCATCTTCGTTGCTCGGGGAGGGGGCGAACATGCCCCAGTACTGGTCGAGGCCGAGGAAGGGTCCGAGTGGGACGGTGCGCTCGGGCAACGTGAACGAGGTGACCGTGGTCAGGTTCCAGCAGAGGATGTAGAAGATGAAGAAGAAGGCGAGCAGGTTCGCAGCGAGCGAGGACCGCAGCTCCGCCGGTTCTTCGGAGAAGGCCTCGTCGTGCCGCGTTTCGGACGTGCCCACCCCCCCGGCTGCCAGGGGCTGGACCGGACCCGCGAACAGGAGTTGGCGGGCTTCCATGAGGAACGACACCACCGCCTTGGAGAAGGCGACGAGAGCGTCGCCCAACCGCGCCGTCGCGAGTCGCAGGCGGCGGGCGAGCTCGACCCGCCGCAACACCACGGAGCGGAGCGTCGAAACCCTGTCCCAGAACCAGGTGGGGAAAAAGCAGACCATGCAGAACGCGCTGATCCAGGGGAAGATCCCTATGTCCATCGTAAGCCATATGCCGAGGTGGAAGCCCATAAAGGCCAGCGCGGCCCCGGTGCGGACCGGACCGGTGAAGAAAGGGCAGAACAGCAGGAGCGGACCGAGGGCCTCGAGCACGACCGTGCTGAGTGTCAGCGCCTGGAGCAAACTGGGGAAGTCAAGGAGTAGATGGCCGATCGGGGTGGCGAGCTGGTCCAGGCTGAGCGCGTAGTAGAGCGCGGTGTAATCCGAGCGCCACTCGGGTCCCGACTTCAGGGCGGCGGTGAACCAGTAGACGAAGGCGATCTGCAAGAACAGGCCGAAGGTGGCCAGCGACAGAAAGCCTGGAGAAGGGCGCGGGAGCGCAGACCGCGCGCGATCCACCGACCAATAGGCGCCTAGCGGTAACAACATGCCCCAGAAGAACAACATGCGCAACATGGGGCTCTCGGAGCCGTTGAGCAGGGGGTTGCGCAACTGTATCGAGAGCAGCAACGCCCACAAGACGAAGGTCAT
>DATMVF010000306.1:0-4183 GCA_035563475.1 Rubrobacter sp. | reverse complement strand
TTCCGCTTCCGCCAGCCAGGGATTATCCGCTGTTAGGGACGGGAACGCCGAGGTGCCCGTAGGCCCTTTGCGTTGCGATCCGGCCTCGGGGGGTGCGTTGGATCAGCCCGCTCTGCAGCAGGTAGGGCTCGTATACATCCTCGACGGTATCGCGCGCCTCGCCGAGGGCCACGGAGATCGTACCGATGCCGACCGGCCCCCCGTCGAATTTGCCGATGACGAGCCCGAGGTAATCCCGGTCTGCCCTGTCGAGGCCGAGGTGGTCGACGCCCTGCATGTCGAGCGCCGCGTTCGCCGTCTCCTCGTCGATCTTCCCGTCGCCGACGACTTGGGCGTAGTCGCGCACCCGCTTGAGGAGCCGGTTGACGATGCGGGGCGTCCCGCGGCTGCGTCGGGCGAGCTGCCTGGCGCCACCCTCGGTGATCGGAACTCCGAGTATCTTCGCGTTGCGGACCACGATCTTCTCCAGGTCCTCGGGCCCGTAGTATTCGAGCCTCTCGGCGACTCCAAAACGGTCGAGCAGAGGCTTTGTGAGCAGGCCCTTCCTGGTGGTCGCACCGACCAGCGTGAAATGTGGCAGGTCCATTCTGATGGTGCGGGCCGACGGCCCCTGGCCCAAGACGATGTCCATCGCGAAGTCCTCCATCGCGGGGTAGAGGACCTCTTCGATCTGCCTGTTGAGACGGTGGATCTCGTCTATGAAAAGGAAGTCACGTTCTTCCAGCGCGGTCAGGATCGCCGCCATATCTCCGGCTCGCTCCAAAGTGGGTCCGCTCGTCGGCCTGAGCCCGACCCCCATCTCTTCGGCGAGGATGCGGCACAGCGTGGTCTTGCCAAGCCCGGGAGGGCCGTCGAGCAGTATGTGGTCCAGGGCCTCGTCGCGCTGCTTGGCAGCCTGCACGAAGATCTTGAGGTTCTGCTTGAGCGCCTCCTGCCCGACGAACTCGTCGAACGAGCCCGGCCTCAGCGTGGGCTCGTCGTCCCCGGCGTGGGCCTCGGGGTCGAGCGGATGCTCACCGAAGTCTCCGAATCCCGCAGCCCCCGTGATGTCCTCGGGCAATTCCTCGGTTCTACCCTCGCCCCGCACGGTAAAGTCGTCCATCTCTTCTGTGCTCAACGCCTGCTCCCTATCCGCCGTAACGCCTCCTTTATGTACTTCTCCACGGAATCCTGCGGTGGCACGTCGTTGAGGGCCTTCTCGGCCTCCTCGAGCCTGTACCCGAGTGCCGTTAGTGCATCCCGCGCCTCGACGTAAGGACCACCCCCACCGCCGCCTGGGACGACCGGCTCGGGGCCGAAGGCGGCGAGGCTCTTGCCTTTGAGCTCCAGTACGAGCCTTTCCGCCGTCTTCTTCCCAAGCCCCGGTACGGAGGAGAACTTGATCACATCCCCCCTGGCCACCGTCTCGGAGATCTCCGGGGGCGACATCGAAGACAGTACGGAAAGGGCCAGCTTCGGCCCGACCTTGCTCACCGCCGTCAGGGCGTCGAACGCGGCCCGCTCCTCACGCTCCGCGAACCCAAAAAGAAGCATCGCGTCCTCACGCACCACCATCCTGGTGTGAATAACGCACTCCTCGCCTAACGAGGGTAACGCCCGCAACGTCGCCAGCGAGGCCGAGGCCCTATAGCCGACGCCCCCAACATCGATTACTACACCTTCCGTATCCTTCTCGACCAGAGTACCGCGCAACCTGTAGATCATGGGCTAATTATCGCGCAAGTTCCTCTATTTCCCCACCCCGACCTTGCCTGGCAGGCTGCCGGAGAAAGCGTGGCAGATGGCTATGGCCAGGCCGTCGGCCGCGTCGTCGGGCCGAGGTATGGCCGGAAGGTTCAGCAGCGCCTTCACCATCTCCTGCACCTGTCGCTTGTCCGCCCTTCCGTAAGATGTGATCGCCTGTTTGACCTGCAAGGGCGTGTACTCGGTCACCTCGATCCCGGCCTTGTAAGCCGCAAGCAACGCGACACCCCTCGCCTGCCCGACCGTGATCGCCGTAGTCACGTTGGTGTTGAAGAAGAGCTCCTCGACAGCGATGGTCTCGGGCCCGTAACCGCGTACCAGCTCGGTCACGCCGTCGAACAGCCGCCCGAGCCTGCGGGGCATCTCCCAGTCAGGCGGTGTGGTTATGGCACCGTGCTGCACGTAGCGCAACCGGTTTCCCTCCTGCCGGATCACACCCCACCCCATCGTCGCCGTCCCAGGGTCTATGCCTAGTATGGTGTGTCCCCTGCCACCGGATGAGATCATGGCCTAAGATTACTCGCTAGCGCCTCCGCTTGCACCATCTTCTACATCTTGTGCATCGGATGACAGACCCTACAAGGGCCGCTCGCATGGGGTCTCGGGTATCAAGGTTTCTTGGCCTGGCGAAAGAAGTACAGTGTGGCGGCCACGCCAAGCGATGCGACACCCGCGGCGGCCAGGAACGCTAACCGGTAGCCCGCCACCAGCGCCTCGGCTGAGGACTCCGCGCCATCTGAGAGGGCGGCGGTACGGGTAGCAGCGAGGGTGAGGAGGACGGCCAGCCCCAGCGCCGTACCCACCTGCGCCGAGGTGTTCATCAGACCCGACGCCAGACCGCGCTTCCCTCCTTCCACCGCCGAGGTTCCGCGGGCGGTCGAAGCGACCGAAGCGAAGCCCAAGCCCAACCCGGAAAGGGCGGCGCCAGCGAGCACGTAGGCCACACCACCCTCGGCGGTGATCCCCACGGTAACGAGGGCCGACGCCGCCACCACGGTGAGCCCCGAGGACATCGTCACCCTGCCGCCGATTCGCTCGGAGATCCGGCCTCCCATCATCGATCCGGCGATCACGCAGAGGCTGAACGGCAGGCCAGCCAGCCCCGCAATGGACGCCGAATAACCCAGCGTATTCTGCAGATAGAGGGTCACCAACACGCCGACCGGAGCGGTGGCGGCGGTGAGAGCGAAAGCGACCAGGGCAGCCCCCACCAACCCGCGCAGGCGAAAGAGTCCCAAGGGCACCAGGGGATCGGCGGCATGACGTTCCACGAACACGAAGGCCCCGAAGAACGCGGCAGCGAGGCCAAGAGTCGCCAGCGTACCCGGTGAGCCGAAGCCCGCCTCTTCGATCCTCGTGAGTCCCAGGACCAGGAGCACCAACCCCGAGGTTACCGTTCCGGCCCCGAGTAAATCCAGCCTGCCGGAGGCCGCAGGATCCCGGCTCTCGGGTAGAAGTACGTGGGAGAGCACGATTCCAGCCGCTCCCAAGGGAACGTTGACGAAGAAGATCCACTCCCAGCCCAAAGCGTCGGTAATGAGGCCGCCCAGGAGCAAGCCCGCGGCCCCGCCCCCCGCGGCCACCGCCGTCCAGGCGGCCACGGCTCGGTCACGCTCTCGACCCTCGGCGAAGATCGTGGTGATGATCGAGAGCGCCGCCGGTGCCGTGATCGCCGCCCCAAGCCCCTGGAAGGCGCGCGAGACCACGAGCATCCCCGGGGAGACCGAGAGTCCGCAACATAGGGAAGCCGCCGTGAAAACGGCCAACCCGGCGACGAAGGTCCTCCTCCTGCCCCACAGATCCGCCACCCTCCCCGATAAGAGCAAGAAGCCCGCAAAGAACAACACGTAGGCCGAGACCACCCACTGCAGACCCGTCTGCGAGAACCCGAGATCCTGCCCGATCGAATGCAGGGCCACTATTACCGCGTTCACGTCCAACACGTCCACAAATTGCGCCATGCACAAAAGAACCAGCGCCGCACCCTTGCGCTCGAATTTGGCGTGGCCTCCTACTTCCACGATGCTCCTCCACAACTTGACTTTAACGATATACTTTTAACGTTAAAGTAGTGTACCATCTGATTCGCGGGCCGCAAGAAGCCGGGGGGTGGGCGTGACTTCGAAGAGTACTGACAGGAACCGGGTGACCCTCACGAGGATCGCCGGGGAGGTTGGGGTATCGGCGATGACGGTCTCCAACGCCTACAACCACCCGGATCGGCTCTCGGAGGCTTTGAGGGACCGGATCCTCGAGACGGCCGGGAGGCTGGGCTACCAGGGTCCGGATCCCGTGGGGCGTTCGTTGAGGCGCCAGAGGACGGACGTGGTTGGGGTGCTGTACTCGAATCCGCTCTCTTACGCTTTCGACGATCCTGCCGCGGTCTCGTTCCTCGGCGGTCTTAGTTCGGTCACAGAGGAAGCAGATCTGGGCCTTCTGC
>DATMVF010000305.1:0-22485 GCA_035563475.1 Rubrobacter sp. | reverse complement strand
CCCCAAGAGCACACCCCCCATGCTTATCGCGACGACCACGACAGCACCGAGCAACACCCCCGAGTAGGGGACGCCCGTCCCGAGGAGCACCATGCCTCCGGCAAGGAGCGTCACGATGCCCCCCGCGGTGAGCAGACCATGGTTGGTTACGCTCAGGTCTACGACGAACAACACGAGCCCGATAAGGATCAGAATCACCCCGATCGCCGCCGGGGTCACCATAGGTGAAGCGCTGTCTGGCCTGGAGGTGGGTATGTCAGTATAGGCCGCATCGTCGGTCCAAAGTGATTGTACCGCACCTAATCGCGCGCCCGAATCTATCCTCCTACCCCACGCTCTTCCTGCGTCATCCGGTCGGCGGGCGCAGTCACTAACAGGTCCTGATTCGGCGGACGTAGGCCTTGGCTTCCTCGGGACTGGGCCGGTTCTCCAGCGCCCACCCGACAGCCTCCTCAAACGTATCCGGCTCCCCGATGCGACCCAGCTCTGCGAGGACCGCCCACCTCGCTCCCTCCTCGTCGGCCAGCCATCTGAGCTGCGGTCTTCTGGAAAGCGTCGGGATCAGGTTCTCTTCGCCAAGCATCCCCAGCCTGTCCATGGCCCTAAGCGCACATAGCCTGCTCCTCCTGCGGCGATCGGCGGGTCGGTCGGGCAAGATGTCTTTGGAAAGAATTCCCCTGACTCCCCACACCGCCTCGGAGCTCTCCCTACCTAAGGCTCCACTACGATCGGCTTCGCTACGGAGCAATTCCAAAGGTGCCAACGCCTGCTAGAAAGGCCAGCTGCCGTACGGCAAAGAGGAGTGGATGTAGCGTCGTTGGTCGGCTATTCTTTCGGCGTTGTCCCACCGCGGCGAGGTGTGGTCCTCGCGCGGCCCGTCTGTCCGAGGGGACGCTACTGTGGTGTCGAAGGGGGCGGGTCCCTCCACCTTCTCCGTCCTGCCCGGCTCGATGGTGACTCGAGCCTCTGTGATCCGCGTCACGGCCTCGACCGGTACCAGGATGGGCTTCTCTCCTATCCCCAGTAAGCCTCCGAAGCCAATCTCCAAGAAACGCACCTCGCGCTCCTGTGGATCGATGTAGAGATCCTTCACGCCACCTATCCGCTGTCCTTCTGGGTCGTAGACGTCTTTGCCACGGAGGTCATTCTCGGGTTTTGCGGGCACGAAGTCCGATTCGCCTAGCCTCACCAACCCTATCCCTGCGCGTGATGGGTGCGTCATAGCCCAACGCCTCCTCTCTCGTGGCTCCATGGGTTCTTGGGAGCTCTTGAGACGGTTTTAGGTCATGAGCATTAGAGGTGTTTTTGAGTGATGTTAGAGTTTTCAAAGGATCGACGCGACGCTCGTGAGCGGATCTTCGGAGAACGCTACTTCCACGCAGTCGGGTGAATAGGGGCACGACCAGGATACAGCCCTGTACCTACTCAGTTCTGTGAACTGTGCGTGCTACTACGCGCCCCCTTGGGCCCCTAGCGGGCACGTAGCTCACTATCTCGCCTACCTTGAGGCTCCTGAATCCACTGCCCACTATGTCAGTGTAGTGGACGAAGATACTCTCACCCCCGTTGTTTGGGGAGATGAAACCGTAGCCCTTCTCCTCGCTGAACCACATTACCGTTCCCTTGGCCATGCGTCCCAACCCCTTCCGTCGAATGCCCTGTTGAGTACTTTCGTGTTCACAGCTTCACAGGCGCGCTGGCGCCGAGAGGTCGGCCAAGACGGTCATTAGCACGCACAGCAACGTACGAATGGGAGGTTTGCACCAACATGGCCGTCTCGAAGCCGTCCCGGGGTACAGATCCCACTGACCCTAGTCGGCCCAGGCGTGGACCAGCGAACACCTCCCAGCTCTCGACCTCTGTCGCTCCGTTCCAGCTGGCGTAGAGCTTGAGCTTGTCGTCGGGTCCTTGCTCTACCGTAACGGCTGGCTCGTCGGTGGGGTGTCCGCTCCATGGGAAGCGAAAGGCCCTGTAGGACTCGCCGCCGGGCGGGAAGCGAGCTTCGAAGAGTAACTCGCCCTCACGGGAGAACTCGGAGATGAACGGCTCACTGCCCCAGCCGATCAATATGTTGGAGTTGGACAAGAGTTGCACGTTTCCCTGGGAGGTGGAGAGTCGCTTCTTTGGCGAGGTGTACTCGCGCACCAGCCTGGCGCTCATCTTCAGCTCGTCGAGCTCTACCACGATCCCTCGCGACTGATCGTGCACCTTGGGGTGAGCTCCATTGTCGAAGATTGTGATGGTGCCATCACTCTGGCGCCTGGCGTCGTGCTGGAAGGCGCTCTGGGTACCGGTACACATCTCGAAGTCGCTCTTCTTGCCGTCCAGCCGCCATATGATCTCTCCGCTCTCGCGCTCTACCTTGTAGACGGTCCAGGTATTTCGGGCGCAGATGAGCAGGTTGCCGTCGGGCTCTACATCTATGGAGTTGATGTGGAAGTAGTCGTAGAGATGATCGGGATGTTCGGACGGCTCGATGTAGGACTCCTCGATGCCGACGTGCTCCAGGCTGTGCCACTCGAAGATGACACCTCCGCTCTGGATGTTCACCTCCTGGACGATCCCTTCCCAGACCATGCCATCCTTCGGACCGCCAAGCGGGGAGAGATCCGTTCGCCTAGGAGCGTAGGCCACCAAGAGCGCGGTGTCCTCAGGGGTGATGAGGAACTCGTGCAAGTCCCCACGATAACCGTTGCCCGCCCGCACCCTGGCTATCTCGCGGTAAGAGCCATCGAAGATCACGTACTCGCCGATGCCGTGCCCGGCCGTGACCTTGCCCTCCCACCAAGTGAGCACGGGTCTGCCTTTGTAGTACTGCATCTTGAAGTCCCTTGCTGACCTGTACTTGCCGAACCACACGAGCTCACCTTGGTCGTCGATTATCATTGGACCGTGCTCTCCGGCTCCTTCCTTCAAAGCAGCGAAGATGTAGCCGGGGGCGGTGTCGTCGTGCGCTTGCGTAGTAATCATCTCAAGTGCGGCCGGACTCAGGTCGAGGCGAGAACGGAAGGCCCAGACGTCCTCTTCAGACGGGAGCGAGACGCTTGGCAGCGGCCAGACCTTCGGGGCCCGCAAGCGGTTAGACCCTGGGATGTGCAAGGCCGTGAGCTTCGAGGTGCGCCCGAGCAGTTCGCAGCCTACCGTGTTCGTCAAGGCTAGGTAGGCGGCACCGGCGCTTAGAGCTGTAAGAAACCGACGTCGTGTGAACCTCGTACCCATCGCACAAACTTGAGCCCTCGGTATTAGAGAATCCTCAGAGACAGATTAGAAGTTTCAAATCTTTCGGCGGGATGAGAACCCACACCGAGGTTGCGGCATATGACCGGAGCAGAGCGAAGCCGAGCCCAATCAAAAGTGCGTGAAGGCATATGACCCGATTACAGAGAAGATAAGCCCTCAAGATCTGGGACGCCTCTTAGCAGGATTGGAAGCCTCAGAAATCCAGAGCCATTCTGCTCATTCACGAGGCAAGCGGAGGCGGAATGTCGCTCCCCCATCCTTTGCGCTATCGGCCACGAGGTCGCCACCCTGGGCCCGCGCGAGAGCCCGGGCGATGGCGAGCCCCAGGCCCATGCCTCCTCCTCTGCCGCGGGTGCGGGAGGTCTCCGCCCTGTAGAAGCGGTCGAAGACGCGGGGTAGGTGCTCAGGGGAGATTCCGGGACCCGTGTCCGTCACGCTGGCCTCCACCCAGCGGTCGTGGAGCCTACCGGCCACGGCGATGCTCCCCCCAGGAGGTGTGAACCTCACGGCGTTGTCGAGGAGGACGCCAATTATCTGTCCGGTTCTCTTAGGATCTCCACGGGCCGGAAGCTCTCCGGGGACCCGGACCTCGAGTTGGATCTCTTTAGCAGCCGCCCGCACCCCGAAGCGCTCTGCCTCCTCCGAGAGGACGGCGGTGAGGTCGAAGGGCTTTTCGGACACCTCGAGTTTTCCGGCGTCGAGCCGGGCGACCAGAAGGAGATCCGAGAGGATCGCGCTCATGCGGTCAGTCTCGACGAGCGCGTGCTCCACCAGTTTGCGGTCTTCTTTGTTCAAGTGCCCACGGTAAAGCACCATCTCTGCGTCGGCCCTGATCAGGGTGAGGGGCGTCTTGAGCTCGTGGGAGGCGTCAGCGACGAAGGCACGCTGTTTCTGGAAGGATTCACGCGCCGGACGCATGGCCCGGCCGGCCATGTAGAGGCCGCCGAGGAGGGCTGCCCCGAGTCCACCGAGTCCCAGGGGGAGCAGAACCAGGACGAGCCTGCTGATCGTCTGCTGCACCCCCTTGAGGGAACGGGCATACTGGACGATCCCCACTACCTCGCCCGACTCCTCGCGCATGGGCATGCTCACGACCCTCACCCTACCCTTCGGGCCGCGGATCGTCGCGGAGACCCTCTCGTTCTGTTCTAAAGACTGTCTGGCTAGCTCTTTGGAGGGGAGGCCCAGTGTTCCAAGGGTCGCGGCGGTGGGATCCCTGTCCGTGACGTGGCCTTCGGGGTCGAGCGCAACCCAGCTGTACTCGGCTGAGCCCTCAGCCAAGACCTCCCTGCGGTCACCGTCCAGCAGATTACTCTCCAGGTCCTTGGCCTCCTGCGTGAGCAGTGTGTCCTGCTGGTTGGTCAGCTCACGCGAGAAGCCGACCACTGCCGCCGTGGCCAGAACTAGTAGGATGAGCGCAAAGATGCCCGCGTAACCCATCGTCAGGCGCCAACGCATTCTCTCTAGCATCACGTTTCCTCTATTGAAGCTTGCCCTTGAGACGAGCCCTGTCCTGGGTATTCTGGTCTCGGGTCGAAGGTATATCCTGTGCCGTGCACGGTTCGGATCCTGGAAGGTTCTTCGCCTGCGTCGAGCTTCTTGCGCAGGTAGTGAATATATAGGTCGACCACGTTGGTGTAGGCACCCGTGGTGCCGCCCCAGACGGTGTCAAGCAATACCGATCGGGTGAAGACTTGACCCGGTCGCTGCATAAGAGTGGCGAGCAGGGCAAACTCCTTGGCCGTAAGGTCGACGCGCTCTCCGGCGCGTCTGACCTCGTGGCGAATCGGATCTAGCGCGACATCGCCAGCTGTAAGGACTGTCCCCTCCGTTTCAGGCTCGGGTGGCCTGCGCGAGAGTGCCCTTACCCTCGCGAGGAGCTCAGGGAAGGCGAACGGTTTGGGAAGATAGTCGTCGGCCCCGGCATCCAGGCCCTCGACGCGGTCTTCGACCTGGGCGCGGGCCGTGAGCATCAGGATCGGGACGCGAACGTCCGCCGTCCTGAGTCTTTTCACGACCTGGACCCCGTCGAGGTCGGGCAGCATCCAGTCGACCACCAGCAGGTCGAAATCCTCGCTCAGGGCTCGGGTGAGACCCGAGCGGCCGTCGGAGACCGTGTTGGCGGCGTACCCTTCCCTGCCTAAGACCTCGGCGAGAAGCCTGGCCAGGTGCTCTTCGTCCTCCACGATCAGTATCCGCATCATTATCTTCTGGAGCAATCCTACCCCACCACGGTGCGGGGAGCACCGCTCCTTTGAAAATCCTAATGGCCGCCAAACGCCGATCTAATCTCTAGTCCCCAGACTCTTAGGAGTACGGGATCGGAAACCAGGGGTCCAACGTGGAGGAGAGCTAAATGGGGCTCATCAGCTGGATAATCATCGGGGCGATCGCGGGGGTGGTAGCCAGGCGGATCGTGCCTGGCCCGGATCCTGGTCGCTTCTTCGTCACCGTCGTCCTGGGGATGGCTGGGGCCTCCCTGGGGGGCTTCGTCATGGGTGTTCTCGGGGGATCCGGAACGACGAGCTTAGACGTCTGGAGCGTGCTGGTAGCCACGCTGGGCGCGGTCATGTCGCTATATCTCTACAGCCTGATCGTTAGGCGAACCGCTTGAGGCAAAAGCGCGAAGGGGTGATTGATGATGAATGCTACCCTGACGAAAATCTTGCTGGCCACTGACAGCTCACGAGATGCTGCCCTCGCGATGCGAGCGGGGGCGGACGTCTCCTGCAAGACAGGTGCGCAGTTGCATGTGGTCCACGTCATTCCGGACGTGCTGCCCCCGTCTAATCCCGGCTCGACGATATTCGACGACTCCTCCCACCTGGCCGAGGAGGAAGCCAGAGAACTACTGCGCAAACAAGCATGGAGGGCACGGGTCGAGGGAGGGGAAGTCGCGGGGGAGCACCTCAGGGAAGGCAGGCCGGCGCAGGAGGTAAACACCCTTGCCGCAGAGCTGAACGTCGACCTCGTAGTCGTCGGCAGCCGAGGGGCAGGGTGGGTGAAGCGTCTGGTTACGGGTAGCGTTTCGGAGGATCTGGTGCACAGGGCTACATGCCCGGTCCTCATCGTGCGCGGCAGGGAGGACGCGTGGCCTCCGGCGAGGGTAGTAGTAGGCGACGACGGCTCAGAAGTGGCCGAGAGGACAGACATCCTCGCCGCAAAGATAGCTAGCCTCTTCGGGGCCGAGGTCGTCCTGGTACGGGCATACAAGCATCCGCCTGAGCCGGTGGGAGGCTGGAGCGCCCAGGGTCGCCGCGAACTCGATGAGGCCTTACGACGTCGCCGAGAGGACCTCGAGAAGCGGGCCGAACAACTGGCGGCGCTCACGCATCAGCGCATCGGGACCAGGCTGACCGAAACGAAGCCCGTGCCCGCCATGACGTTGGTTGCCGGCAAGAGGGATGAGGGGCGAACGCTCCTCGCGGTCGGTAGCCGCGGGCTGGGTGCGCTCGATCGTGTCCTATCTGGTAGCGTCTCGACCAAGGTGCTCAGGGCGGCGCACGGCCCGGTCTTGGTCGTGCCGTCCGAGAACGCTCCGTCGCGGTGAGCGCGGATGACTGAGGACAAGAAGACGCAACAGAACCGAAGGCCGCCGGTAAGACGCCCGGCTTCGACGTGGTGGCTGTTGGCGAAGGGCAAAAGTCTCGGGGCGGGAGCGCTGATCGCGGACTGCGGCGGCGCGCAAACATTGCTGGTCTTTAGCGGTGAGGGCGAGGCGGAGGTGTTTGCGTGGCTCGGAGGCGCGTACGAGGACGGCTGGCAGGTCAGGGCGACCTCAGCCGGAGAACTCGTCTCGATTCTCTACGGGCCCTGCGCGGGTGTGGGGAGGGTGGCGCTCGACCCCTCGCCGGTGATGTCGCCGGAGACGATACGCCTGGTCAGTTTGAGTCGGGAGAGGTTCGTAGGCTGGATCGTCGATAGCCCGTGCTCCTACTCCCCGGGAGAGCGTCACGACGCTCGGGGTTTGGCGAGGCTCCTTTGAGCATCATCGGCGGAGCTGCCACCTACCTTCGCGCCGTCCAGAGCGCCTTTGGTCGTACCGCCGCCTCCGACGGATCGCCTGCCGAAGCGAACCGCAAGCCGGCGAAGGAGGGGTTCCGTCCTGACGTAGAGGGTTTAAGGGCCGTGGCCGTCGGAGTCGTGCTGCTCTACCACGGTGGGATGCCGTTCGCGCGTGGCGGCTACGTCGGCGTGGACGTCTTCTTCGTGATCTCGGGCTTCTTGATCACCGGGCTGCTCGTCAGGGAGTTGGAGAAGACCGGCACCATCTCACTCACCCGCTTCTACTCGCGGCGCGCCAAACGCCTGCTACCGTTGACTGTGGTCGTGCTCGGGGCCGTAGTCCTGGTGGTGGGGATGTGGCCGCAGTTCGATCCGGTCCGCATGGACGAGGTCTCCCTGGGCGTGGTCGCATCCGGCCTGTACGTTATGAACTGGCTGCTAGCCGCCCGGGCCACCGACTACTTCGCCGCCGGGTTGCAGGCGAGCCCGGTTCAGCACTTCTGGACGCTGGCCGTCGAGGAGCAGTTCTACCTGGTCTGGCCGGCCCTCCTGCTAGGCGTCGCCCGGTGGTGCTCGCGCATAGGCTTGGGCTTACGTCCGGCCCTTGCAACAGCCTTCGCGGCCGTGGCCATTTCCTCTCTCGCCTATAGCGTCTACTCCACCGAACTGCAAGCCGGGGCCGCCTACTTCTCCACGCTGACTCGCGGTTGGGAGCTGGCGCTCGGTGGAATGCTGGCGCTCGTGCCGGCCTCCCGCCTGGGACAGCTACCCCGATGGGCGGCCTTCGCTCTGGCGTGGGTGGGGCTTGGCGCCATCGCGTTCGCGACCTTCCGCTTCAGCGACGGCACCCTCTTCCCTGGGTACGCGGCGCTAGTACCGACCCTGGGGACCGCGGCGATCATCGCGGCGGGGTTCGAGTCTACAGGTACTTCTGCAGGGCCGGCGCGGCTGCTCACGCTGGGACCGGTCAGGCACGTCGGGCGGATCTCCTACTCGTGGTATCTGTGGCATTGGCCGCCGCTCGTTTTCGCCGCCGCGATCTGGGGGAGACTCTCGCCCGCAGAGGGTCTGGTCGTCCTCGTCGCCTCCTACGTCCCGGCCGTGCTGACCAACCGCCTCGTCGAGAAGCCCTTCCTCCACTCGAAGACCCTCACCCGCTTTCCTCGCAAGGCCCTCGCCCTCGGCGGGGCGTGTACCGTTTCGTCCGTCGCCCTGGGCGTGGGACTCTTCGCCCTCACGCCGACCCTTCCAGAGGCGCCGGAGAGCCAGGTCGCGGGCGCCGCGGCGCTGCAGGACGACGACTCGCTGCAGAAGAGCGCGAAAGCCGTCCATCCCACCCCGCGAGAGGCCGAGACGAAAGAGAACCGGCCGCTGATGTACGCCGACGGCTGCCACCTCAACCCTCCGGAGACGGAAGTGCCCAGGTGCGTCTACGGCAACCCCTCCTCCAGGACCACAGTGGTGCTCTTCGGCGACTCGCACGCCATGCAATGGTTTCCTGCCTTGAACGAGCTAGCCAGGGAGCGTAACTGGCGCCTGGTCGGGCTAACCAAGGCTGCCTGTCCACCCGCCGAGGTGCACATCTACAACGCGTCGCTGCGCAGGGTCTACCGCGAGTGCGTCGAGTGGCGGGAGCAGATGTTAGAGCGCATCGTGCAGGAAGAGAACCCGAGCCTCATCGTGACGAGCAGCCTCCCCACTTACAGGCCGAGGGAGGAAGGCAAGCGCCTCCCCCGAGACGCTAGCGGCGAGGCGATGGTGGAGGGATACGCCTCTACCCTGAAGAAGCTGCGCGGCACCGGTGCCCCAGTAGCGCTCATCGAAGACGTGCCGCATCCGAACAAGAACGTGCCAGAGTGCGTCTCGCGCTCGCTCGATCACTTGCAGAGATGTGCGTCTCCTCGAAGCGAGGCACTCGACTACCCGAAGGTCAACACCCGCGTAGCAGAGGAGGTCGAGGGCGTATACCTGATCGATCCGACGCCTGTACTGTGCCTCGAGAAGGCATGCCCGGCCGTCATCGGCGACGTGCTCGTCTACCGCAACGGAGCCCACCTTACGGCGACCTACGTGCGAACCCTCACCCCCTGGCTCGGCAATCAGCTACCCGAGCCGGCGGGTTGACTTGTAGGGGAAGTCGACTTAAGGTTTCTCTGGACCGAGCCTGGCTCCTCGACCCGAATAGGGCAGCGGAGGTCTTACCGGCTCAATCTCTGGCTCGGAGTGCGAGGAGAGCCGGCTCGTCTGGGACCCGATCTCGGACTAAGGGGTGTCCAGGCAGAAGTTCTTCAGCCACTCCTCTACGACACTGCTGAACCGTAAAGGAGACGCTCTGCACTTGAGAAGAGTACCTAACCGCGAGACGACCATCGGAAGGAAGAACCTGCCGGGTAGCGTACGATGACAACCAACGAACGAGTGGCGTGGAGGAAGTGGTTCGGTGCGGCGGCCGTGCTCTCGTGGGCCACCCTCGGGCTTCTATGGGCACAGGTGATCTTGCTCCCGAAACCCCTCCTTCCACCGCCGTTGTTCGCCGAACTCCTCGGTAACGTTCCGTCCTCGACCCATCCGCAGCGCTTCATCGTCATGATCTTCAAGGAGATGAGCCTCCTGCTCACCGCCTTCGCCCTCTTCGGTTTGTTTACGGTCGCCCTGGCGCACCGTAGCGGCGCCCGAAAAAGCTCGCTAGTCGCCTCCGTGCTGTGCGCGGCGACGGTCGCGGTCTCGCTGGTGCCGGTGGCGCAGGCTTGGAAGGAGGCCTCCGCCGAGGATGTATCGCTCTCGCTCCTCGGGTACTTCGCGGGATCCGCTTTCGCGGCGGACCGGTCGCCGGAGATCGTGACCTACGCCCGCCCGGGGGGAGAGGAGCTCAAGGCTGACATCTGGCGGCCGCCTGGAGTAGTGGCAGACGCTGCCAAGGGACGTCCTGCGGTAATCGTGGTACACGGTGGCGGTTGGCGCTCGGGAGAGCGTGGCGACTTCCCCCTCTGGAATGCCTGGCTCGCCAGTAGAGGTTACGTGGTCTTCGATATTGACTACCGGCTTTCGCCACCGCCCAGTTGGCGAGATGCCCCCTCCGACGTGCGGTGCGCTGTAGGGTGGGTCAAGGAGAACGCTGCCCGCTACGGTGTGGACGCCGATCGCGTGGCTCTCATGGGCCGCTCCGCTGGCGGGCACCTGGCCCTGCTTACAGCCTACTCGCAGGGCTCCGGTCCCACGTCCGGGTGCGAGGCACGTAGCCTCGAGGATACCGGGGTGGCCGCGGTGGTGGCATTCTACCCGCCCACCGACCTCGCGCGTCTCTCCTCCCTGGGCTACCTGGGTGGTATGGACCGGTTTCTCGGTGGCACCCGGGACACCGTACCCGAACGCTACCATCTCCTCTCGCCCGTTACCCGCGTCGACTCCTGCGATCCGCCGACTTTTCTCGCCCACGGGGGCGACGACCAGATAGTGCCACCGGGAGAGTCCGAGCTCCTGACAGAGCGGTTGCGGGAGGCCGGCGTACCCTATCGCCTCGTCGGGCCGCCCTGGGCCAACCACACATTCGACTTCATCTGGGGAGGGTGGAGCTCCCAGATCACCCGCTCCACTCTCCAGGAGTTTCTTGAGGCTCATCTCGAGACTCCGAGGGGATGTCACGTCCAGACCCGTGCCGGAAGGACAGGATAATGATCGCGGCCGAGCCGGGTGTTCTTTGAAGCTTCTAATGGTTCCCAAAGACCGTTCGAATCCGCAGGACTCAAAATACTCGGGGCATCCGGTCTCCGTGAGTCAGAGGAGTACGTCTTGAGCCTCCGATCGATCCTCCTTCAAAAGCACCCCGTAGGATTAGGAGGATACTAGCGATCGACAGTAGTGGTAAAAAGGCAGGGTGTGGTCTCCATTCCGGGAATGGTAGGACCGTAGCCGACGCGAACGAGCGCGGAATAGCACCATCGACGCACTCTACCGCTCCGCACACCTGGGTTTTGCTCAACGGCTGCCCGAGCATGATCACAGACTAGGACACAGCGACGGAAAGCAGGTACGCGTTGAACGAGCTGTACGTATCCCTGGCAGCCGTGGGAGGTTTGCTCCTTCTACTTGGCGTGCTCGGCGGACCACTCAAGGAGCGCACACCCGTCTCGGAGCCCCTGATCGCCCTGCTCGCGGGGGTGCTGATCGGGCCGGCCGCCCTCGGGTTGCTCGACCTGGCCGATCTGGGCAACGAGACGCTGATCCTAGAGCAGGCGGCCCTCGTCACGCTAGGCATCGCCCTTGTGGGCGTGGCCCTGCGCCTGCCCGTGGGCTACGCGAGCGGCAACTGGCGACTTCTCGTGGTCCTCGTGGGGATCTTGATGCCGCTGATGTGGATAGTCTCGGGGCTATTGGTGCACCTGATCCTGGGGCTGCATTTCTGGGTATCTGTACTAATAGGCGCGATCATCACCCCCACCTACCCGGTAGTCGCGAGCTCTATAGTCGCCGGCGGAGTAGCAGAGCGTAACCTGCCCTCGTCTTTGAGGTGCGCCATCTCGGCCGAGTCCGGCTTCAACGACGGGCTCGCCCTCCCCTTCGTCGTGCTGCCTTCTCGCTGCGTGAGACAGGCATAGAGGAGGTCTGGGTGGTTGGCAGCCTCGTCATCTGCGCCTCTTTGCTGGTCCACGGCGTAAGCGCCACCACCCTCACCAAGCTCTACGGAAGGCTGTATCAAAAGGCGTGAGACGGCCAGCATCCCGACCACGAGCGACACCTCGAACCGAGGTCCGGTCAGCTAATGATAGGAAACAGAACTTCCACGTAGCTCCCTGGCACGGCGCTATTGATGGCGCGAACCACGTCAGGGATTTCGCGCTGAATGCGCGGCCAGCTTGTCGTTCTGAGTACGACGATTGCGATGCTTCGCGCACCGAGGTTTTGCTGGTGCCGTAGATTCTTATCGGTAGTGAGTAGAACCTCGAACCCTTCTCTTTCGGCTGCGTCGAGCAGGTCACTATTCTTTAGCGTTGACCAACCCTGCTCGTATGCTGTAGAGATGTCGTGCTCGCCCAACGACTCCCGCAATGGAACGGGCGTGCCCTAGTCAAACAGTACACGCACTCAAGCGGAAGCCAGCGCACTTTCCGCTGCGTGTTCGAGCACGGCGCGGGCTTGTTCGAGCGAGACGCCGGGAAACCACTGCACGAACTGGTCAACCTGAGCGCCGTCCTCGAGGTTCTCGAACAGCGCGGCAACCGGCACGCGCGTGCCGCGGAACACCCAGGCTCCACTGACTCGCTCGGGATCCCTTTCAACGGCGGGGCAAGTCGACCAATCGATCATGAACCCAATGGTAGCACCGCTTCTACCTTGTCTCCCTTCAGCCGACCAGGATCACGTGCACGTCGCCGGGTCCGTGCATCCCTACTACGAGCGACATCTCGATGTCCCCCGAACGGCTCGGCCCGGTGTGGAAACACACGTTCGCCGGCAGAGTGCCGCCAACATACTTCCGAATGGCCTCTGGGATCGTCCGCAATACTCGATCCGCCGGAAGTATCGCTACGTAAGTCGGCGGCAGGAGCGTCACGCTTCGACCCTGCCCCGGACCGTGCTCCAGCACCAGGCTGCCCGTCTCGGCTATGGCCCAGGTGGCGGTAGAGAGTCCGATGTCCGCGCGCCCGGCTATCTCCCTGAGGTCAGGCAGATCACGCCAGAGAGCGACCTCGACGCCGGCTTCTCGCAGAGGCCCGTCCGCGCCAAGCTCGTCGAGGTACTCGGTGTCCCAGCGCACGAGTAGCTCCGCTTCCCGCTCCCGTGCCAGTTTCAGGACGTAATCTCGCGCCTCTTCCAGGCTCCCGGCTCGTTTGCCGTGCCCGCCCAGCGCCTCCAGCTCCTCGAGAAACCTGGCCGGCGGGTCTTCGAGCTCCTCTCGTTCCGGACGGTCTACGCCCGGCGTCCACACCGAGTCGGGCGACTTCGTTGGTTTGTATCGTCCTCTGCGGGTGCGGTGCCTTATGGACTCCAGGAACTCCGTCCGGTCGGCCATGGCTATATGCCTTCCTTCCACAGCTCTCGGAATGATTTCTCTGCGAGCGGCGCAAGCTCCCTGAAGTCCGTCCAGCCATGTATTCCGGGCGCTCCCTCTATGGATCCGTCCTTCACGAACGGCTTCTGCGCCAGCCTGCCGACCTTCGCGCCGACTCTGTAGGCCGCCGGACTCTTCATCGTTCTCTCGAAACCTTTGAACATCAGGCTCTCGGCACGTCCGGCCAGGCCCTCCTCGACCTGCCGGTTGCGCAGCTTCAACAGGAGGTCGTGGAGCGGGATGCCGACAGGACACGTCTCCGTACAGGCACCGCACAGCGAGGAGGCGTACGGAAGGTCCTTCGCCTCCTCATCTCCTTTGAGCAGCGGCGTTATGACGGCTCCTATAGGGCCAGAGTAGGTCGAGCCGTAGGCGTGTCCTCCCGTCTGCCTGTAGACCGGGCAGACGTTCAGGCACGAGCCGCAGCGGATGCAGTAGAGAGCCTCTTCGTATTCCGTGCCCAGCAGCTTGGAGCGGCCGTTGTCCATGAGGATGAGATGGAATTCCTCCGCGCCGTCCAGCTCGCCCTCGCCGCGCGGGCCGGTGATGAAGTTGGTGTAGACCGTGATCTTCTGCCCCGTTCCGCTCCTCGCCAACAGTTGCACGAAAGTCGAGAGGTCCCCGAACTTGGGGATCACCTTCTCTATCCCCATCACGACGACGTGTACGGGAGGGACGCTCGTGACGAGCCTGGCATTGCCCTCGTTGGTGACGGTGCAGATAGTGCCCGTCTCGGCGACCCCGAAGTTGGCGCCCGTGATGCCGATGTCCGCGTTCAAGAACTTCTCCCTGAGACGCTTCCTGGCGAAGGCGGCCAGAGACTCCACGTCAGGCGGCAGCTCCTCGTCGGAGACACCGGAGAGGATCTCCGTGATCCGCTCTATGTTCATGTGCACGATCGGTCCTACGATGTGCGAGGGAGTGTCTCCGGCGAGCTGTGCGATCCACTCTCCCAGGTCTGTCTCCACTATCTCCAGCCCTAGGTCCGCGTAATCTTCTTCCAGACGGTGGTTAAGCTCGATCTCCTCGGTCGCCATGCTCTTGGATTTGGTGAGGATCTTCGCCCCACGCCTCCGCGCCAGATCCCCTATGTACCTGACCACGTCCTCGCCATCAGCCGCGAAGAACACGTTTCCGCCCCGTTCCTCGACGGCATCGGCCATCTGCGAGAGGTAGTAGTCGAGGTTCGCCATCGTCTCCTGCTTGGCGCGATACGCCCTTTCCCTCAACTCCGGCGCATCGGGATGGGCTCTGAGCTGAGCGTTGCGTCCGGTTAGCGTCTTGTGGGTGAACAAAGAGATCGAGTCGTGCAATTCCCGATCCTGGACCGCCCTCCGGCCACGCTCGTTGAAGCCTTCTACCTTGCTTTCCAGACCTTCTTGCCTGCGATCTTCGGTATCGCGCCGGCGCGCGGGCTTGCTGGTCTCCACGCTACCTCCCGTCAGAGTCGAGTATCTCGGCCAGATGAAAGACACGCGTGTCGTGCCCCGTCCGGCGCAGCCTGCCTCCGAGATGCATCAGACAACTAGAGTCGCAGGAAACTATCGTGTCAGCCCCGCTCTTCTCCAGGGCCGCTATCTTCTCATCCGCCATCGCGGTCGAAACGTCTGGCATCTTCACGGAGAACATACCTCCGAACCCGCAGCACAACTCCTCGTTCTCCCACTCCAGAAGCTCCAGGCCACAGACCCCCTTCAGCAGGTCTCGCGGCTCGTTCAAGATCCCGAGTTCTCGCCGCTGGTGGCAGCCGGTGTGGAAGACCGCGCGCCCGGCGTGGCTGGCACCCAGGTCCTTTACGCCGAGCACGTTCACGACGAAGTCCGAGAACTCCCTGACCCGGTGGCCGAGAGACTCCGCGCGTTCGCGGTCGTCGGGCAGAGCCTGGTTCTCGAAGACGAACGGGTAGTAGTGGGAGACCATGGTGGTGCAAGATCCGGAAGGACACACTATGTAGTCGAAGCGCTCCCTCTCGAAGACGTCTAGAAAGCGGCGTCCTATGGCGCGGGCCTCGTCAAAGAAGCCGGAATTGAACGCAGGCTGCCCACAGCAGGTCTGACCCTCGGGGTAGATCACCTCCACCCCAAGTCTTCTCAGTACGCGCACCACGCTTACGCCCACCTCGGGATTGATCTGGTCCACATAGCACGGTATGAAAAGGGCTGCTCTCAACGGGCTCCTCTCCCCGACGATTTCGAAGGCCAGTATAGCAACGCCAACAGACGCGGCTCCACGATGCCCTGTTAGAATGGTCGCGGCTACCGAGTAGGGAGAAGGGATGAGCGGTGATCTCCAGGAAGGTGGATGTTTCTGTGGGAGGGTGAGATACAGGGTGGCTGGCGAGCCTCTAGGGTCAGCGGTCTGCCACTGTGTATCGTGCCGCAGGACTTCCGGGGCACAGTCGGTCGCCTGGCTCACTTTCCCCCACAAAAAGTTCTCCTTCGTCCACGGTGAACCGGCCGACTACCGATCTTCCGACGAGGTGAGCAGGACGTTCTGCCAGAGTTGCGGCACGTCGCTCACTTACAAGCATGACGAGGAACCCGACTCGATCGACGTGACCACAGCGAGCCTGGACAGTCCCGACGGGTTCCCTCCCACACGCCACATATGGCTGGAAGACAAACTCGCCTGGGAGGGTGTCGACGACGGTCTTCCCCGGTTCGAGCAAGGTGGCCCGCCGGATTAGCGCTATAAAGGTGGTCTCTACGGAGGTGAGGCAGTGCAGACAGAGAACCCCGTCTACGAGGAGATACAGGAGATCCTGCGCGCGGTCGAAATTCCCAGCGTCGCGCTCGTCGGGCAGAGGATAGATTCTCCGCCGGCGCTCGCGAACATCAGGGAGGGCGTCCGGGAGGCGCTGAACTCCGTGGAGCTACCCTCTGGCTCTGTGGCCATAGGCGTCGGTAGCAGGGGTGTCGCACGGATAGGGGAGGTAGTCGCGGCGCTGGCCGAGGCCCTGAAGGATTCCGGCGCCGAGCCTTTCGTCGTCCCCGCCATGGGGAGCCACGGCGCCTCGACCGCGGAAGGCCAGGCGCAGGTGCTCGCGCACCTCGGCGTGAGCGAGGAGCAGGTCGGGTGTCCCGTGCGGGCGACGATGGAGAGCGTGAGGCTCGGGGAGACGCCCTCGGGCGTAGCGGTCTACATGGACCGTAACGCCTACGAGGCCGACTCGGTCGTCGTGGTCAACAGGGTCAAGCCCCACACCGCGTTCAGGGGAGCAGTGGAGAGCGGGCCGACGAAGATGCTCGCCATCGGGCTGGGCAAGCAACGGGGGGCGCACTCTATACACTCCGCGGGCTGGGAGAACATCCACCAGACCATCCCCGAGGCGGCCCGCGTCGCCGTCGAGAGCGGCAAGGTCGCCTTCGGCCTCGCCACCGTCGAGAACGCAGAAGAAGAGCCGTGCAAGATAGTGGCGATCCCAGCCGGGGAACTTGAGGAGGCCGAAGCGCCGCTGCTCGAAGAAGCGAAGCGCAACTTAGCGCGTCTGCCCTTCGACGAGATCGACGTTCTCATAGTAGATGAGATCGGGAAGAACATCTCGGGCGACGGCGCCGACCCCAACGTCACGGGCCGCTACCCGACGACCGCCGCCTCGGGCGGCCCTTCGGTGGAGCGCATGGTCTACCTCGGCCTGACGGAGGAGACCGGAGGCAACGCGAACGGCCTCGGCATGGCGGACGTCGTCACCGAGCGTCTCGCCGGCTCGATGGACCGTCCCTCTACCTACATGAACGCCCTCACCTCGACCACGCCGGCGCCCGTAAAGACGCCCATGATCATGCCGACGGACGAGATGGCGGTGGCCGCCGCCCTTACCATGTGCGCCGGCGTCGACCCCGCCGAAGCCAGGCTCGTCCGCATAGAGAACACCCTCAAGCTAGGGAGGATCTGGGTGTCAGAGGCGCTGCTGGAAGGCGTGGAGGGCGACGAGAAACTGGACGTTCTGGAAGAACCCCAGCCGATGCGCTTCGACAGGGGCGAGATCGTCCCCAGACACGCGTAGCACTCGAGGTATCAGACTTCAGGTGGCAGGGATTTACACGGTCCACGCGCTGTTCGACGGGGAGCTGCTTCCGAAACCTTGGTAACCACTCACGCCTCTCCCCTTTCCGGTAGTCGAGAGCCTCCGCAGCCCGGTTCAGCCCTGGAATCCCAGGCACCGGGAGATCTCGGCGGCGGTCCGTATTGATAGTTCGCCGACCTCGGGGAGAGCATCGGGTGGCAGACGGAAGGCAGGGCCCGACACGCTCACCGCGCCCACAACCGTGCTGTCGGCACCGCGAATCGGCGCCCCGACGGCGTTCAGTCCCGTCTCCAGTTCCTCGACGGTATATCCGAACCCCGCGTCGAGAATCTTTCTTGTGTGGCCTTTCAGGCTCGCCGGGTCGACGATGGTGTTGTCGGTAAAGCGCTCCAGCGGTCCTTCCAGGATGCGCAAGAGTTGATCTTCTGGCATGTACGCGAGAAAGATCTTCCCCGCAGCCGTGGCGTGCAACGGCGTGTGGCGTCCCGTCCAGTCGACGCCGAGGGCAGAAGCCCGCGAGATGCTCTGATGAATGACTACGGCGTCGTCACCTTCCAGGACCGCGATGGTGACGGTCTCCCTGGTACGCTCGCTCAAACGCTCGCTGACCGGCCTGGCGCAGCGAAGGATGTCGAGGTCTGCCCTCACCGCCCTCGCCAGTAGCACCAGCCCGAAGCCCAGCCTGTACTTCTCGGTCGCCGCGTCCTGCTCTACCAACCCCCGGTCTCTCAACGTCGTGAGCAGCCGGTACGCGGTAGACTTGTGGATCTCGAGCTCCCTTGCGACCTCGGTCACGCCCGACCACCCGCGGCGCGACAGGAACTCCAAAACGGAGACGGCCCGGTCGACCGACTGTACCGAGGAGCTCCTACGTACCAAGGCGCACATAAGCGCAGATCCTACACTACCTTCGGTATCTCGGCTCGGTCCACCCGGCGCTCAGAGTCTACGCGCTTCGTGCCTACTAGCCCGCCTGCTTGCTCTGCCGGTAGCGCCCGACCTCGGAGATCGTGCCGCACGCCCCGCTTCCCTTACACTCGTTGCGTGTAAGATAGTTGGCAAAGACGCCAAGGAACGCCGCGTAGGCGTAGTTTCGAGTTGGTGAGGGAGTTCGTGGCCTCGTGGATGGACGCAAGACTCTCGATCTCGGTGGTGGCTGCGGTCTTTCTTGCGGCCTCGGCTTTCCCTGGGATCTCGGCTGGCCTCGAGGGCTACTCCCCCGGGCACCTCGCCCTTCTGCGTTTCTTGATGGCTTCGCTCGTGCTCGCCGTCTACGCCGTGTTTTCGGGGATACGCCTTCCTGCGGCGAGGGACCTTCCGGCGGTGGCCCTGGCAGGCTTTCTGGCCTTCAGCGTTTACAACGTGCTCTTGGGCTACGGGCAGACGAGCGTTCCGGCGGGGACGGCGAGCCTCTTGATCGCCTCGATCCCGGCCTTCACCGCGTTGTGGGCGGTGGCGTTCCTCGATGAGCGGCTCGGGGCGAGAGGGTGGGCGGGGATCGTGGTGAGTTTTCTGGGAGTAGCCCTGATCTCCTTCGGCAAAGGCGAAGGGTTCGGTGCCGATCCCGGAGCCCTCCTGGTGCTGCTCGCGGCGCTCTCTGCCAGCGGCTACTTCGCCCTGCAAAAGCCCTACCTGGAGAGGTACGGGGCCTTTGAGTTCACCTCTTACGCCATCTGGGCAGGGACGCTCTTGCTGCTGCCGTTCGCGCCCGGGCTCCTCGAACAGACGAGGCAGACGACGTTGGAGCCGACACTGGCCGTCGTCTACCTGGCGATCTCCACTCCGCTCTCCTACGCCACCGCCGCCTACGCCTTCTCCAGGTTACCGGCCTCCAGAGCGGTCACCCTTGAGTCCCTGATCCCACCGGCGGCGATCCTTATCGCTTATCTCTGGCTCGGGGAAGTGCCTACCCTCCTGTCCCTGGCCGGTGGGGCAGTGGCGATTCTCGGCGTGGTACTGGTCAACACGCGGGCCGAGAAGATAGAGTAGCGAGTCGGAGAAGAGCGTTCTGCGACTCCCCTCGGCCGAGGATCGGTCTTTTCGCGAAGTGCCGTAGCCCGCGGCTACCAGAACGTTCTTATGTCTCCCATCCTGCTGAAGGAGCGAGGACGACCGTCGGATTGCTCGGCCGGTTGCCCTGCGGTTGTCGGCTGGATGGATCGGTGGCCTGTGGTCTGTCGTGCCGGCCGCCTCAGCCGGTCGAGGCGGAAGAGGGAGATATCGTGACGGGTGAATCCTTTCTCGGCCAGGTCGGCCATAATCTCGCCTACGACGCTGGCGAACTTGAAGCCGTGCCCGGAGCAGGGCGAGGCGATGGAGACCTGCGGGTAGTCGGGGTGCAGGTCTATGACGAAGTGGTGGTCCGGGGTGTTGGTGAACATGCAGGTCTGCAGATCCATCGTGGGGCCGCATCCGTCGGGGAAGTATCGTTCGGCGAAGTTCCTGAGGAGCTGCTCGTCGTAGTCGTGGGGTTGGTGGTCGATCTCGTCGGCATGGCCGGACTCGCCCAGGTGGAAGTACTTGCCGAATTTGAAGCCGGGCACGCCGTAGACCGGGAAGCCGTAGAAGCGGCCCTCATCCACGAGCAGGTTGAAGACGGGGAAGGTGTCTGGCCGGAAGAGATCCGGCCTGGAAGGCTGCAGCCAGGCGAGGACCTGCCTCTCTGGCACCGCGAGGCCACCTAAGACGTCGAGGAGATCCCCGTTCCAGGCGCCGGCGGTCATCACTAGCCTGTCGGCCTCGTACGTGCCACGGTCGGTACGGACGCGTACCCCTCCCTCCAGCGGAACCCACTCCAGGACCCTCTCGTGGCCGTGGATCTCGGCCCCGAGGGACTGCGCGGCCATCACATAGGAGACGATGCACCGCTCCGGCGTGAGGAAACCTCCCTCGGGCTGGACGAGGGCGAGGTGTTCGGGGGGGAGATGATAGCCCGGATGGCGCCGCCCGAGTTCCGCGCCCGTCACCACCTCGTGCGGGAGGTCGTGGAGCTTGCAAGACTCCCACGAGCCTTTGAAGACCCAGGATTCCTCAGGTCCGGCATCTATGGAGCCCGTGATGTGCAGGAGCTTCTCGCCGGATTTGCCCTGGATCTCACGCCACAGCTCGTAGGCGCGCCTGAGGAGCAGCACGTAGGAGGGGTCCTCGTAGTAGGCCAGGCGGATGATGCGCGTGTGCCCGTGGGAGGAGCCCATCGTGTGGGGGATGCCGAACCGCTCCAGGCCAAGCACCCGCCTGCCCCTCCTGGCGAGGTAGTAGGCCGTGGCGCTGCCCATCCCCCCCACGCCGACGACGATGGCGTCGTAACGACCGGAGTACTGGACGTTCATTTACCTGGTGTTCCCGTTCGGAGACTGTCTCACAGGCGTCTTGGGTCTGGCGTTCGTCAGCCGCGCCGGTTCGGGGACCAGTTCGGAGAGCTGGTCGTCTTCATGAGGTCTGGCCCTGACGCGCGCGTTCTCCGGGTCGAAGAAGGGCGTCTGGGCGACCCTTGCGGGGACGGGCCTGCCGCCAAACGCGACGATCAGATTGTTGCCGGGCCAGGAGTGGGCGGTGTCTAGATACGCCATGGCCAGCATCCTGCCGACGGTATGCCCCATGGCGCTCGAGGTTACGCGCCCGACCTGCCTCTCGCCGGGCATGAACTCGTCCTCCTGCTCGCCCGCCTCGGCGCCGGTCTCCACAAACTCCCTGAAGGTGGCGACGTCGGCGATGCCGTAGACCCCGGCGCCCGCGCTGGCGGGGACCTCGCTCTCCAGGGTCAGGCCGACCCAGCGTCGCTCCAGGCCGCGTTCCTGTACCCGCAGCAGGGCCTCGCGGCCTACGAAGTCGCGCTTGTCGAAACGGACCCAGCGACCGAGACCCACGTGGAAGGGGGTCTCTTGCTCGCTTATGTCGGGGCCGTAGAGAGGAAGTCCCTTCTCGATGCGCAAGGACTGCATGGCTTCGACGCCGTACATCCTGAGGTCGAACGCGCGACCCTTCTCCAAGAGGTACTCCCAGAGCACCCCGGCCTGGTCCGCCGGTGTGTACAGTTCGTAGCCCAGTTCGCCGGTGTAGCCCGAGCGTGAGATAAACAGCTCTATGTCCCCGATCCGGCACGGCGCGAACCGGAAGAACCTCAGCTCGTCGAGATCCACACCTTCGACCACGGTCTTGAGGAAGGCGCGCGAACGCGGTCCCTGGACCACAGGCAGGGCGACGGCGGCCGTCATGTCGGTCACGTAGGCGCTAGAACCAACTGCGTGCTCGGAGATCCAACGAAACGCCTTCTTGCGCGGCCCGGAACTGGTGACGATCATGAAGTGTTCGTCGTCGAACTTGTAGACCGTGACATCGTCTACGATGCCGCCAGCCTCGTTGCACATCGTCGAGTACCTTAGCTGCCCGGGTTCCATGTCCTGGACCTCGTTCACCAGCAGACGCCTCACCAGCCGCTCGGCGCCAGGCCCCTTGATGTCCACCTCCCCCATCGTCGATAGGTCCTGCATCCCCACGTTCCTGCGTACGTTCAGGTGCTCCTCCAAAGACGAAGCGTAGGAGGTGGGGAACATGAAGTCCCCCCCTCCCTTGACCAGGTTCCTGGCCGCACGGCGGTGGAATTCGTAGAACGGCGTCCTTCTCTCCGGCATGAGCTACCCCTCTCTTAGAAGCGTTGTATGTAAACTATACTACAAGCTCTCATCATGTTCACCCTGATCCATGCTCTTCCGTCACCCGCCGTACGGTCGCGGCGGTCTCGTCGACGAGTTCCTTTGCCCGCCCGAGCCGGTCGTCTTCCAGGTTCGCCGAAGACAGGTTTAACTCGGCCAGCGCTGCTGCGGAGCGTACACCGGCGTCGGCGAGTAAGAGTGCGGTCATCGCATCTCCCTCGAGGTTGGGGTTGCCCTCCTCCACCAGCCGGGCCGCGATGCCCGCTACCTCGCTGCCGGCCTCGGCTATGGCAAGCGGCACGTCGGCGGCCCCCGAGAGGGCAACTTTGATGCGTTCCGCGCGAGTCTCGGAGTCGGGCTCGCGCGGGAGACGATAGGCTTCGAGCACGCGGCCGTAGGCTTCCGCGTCGGTGCTTGCTAGAGGAGCGACCCTCCTCCTCGAGGCATCCGCACGGTCGGCCAACCCGGGAGCATCGGCAAGTTGATCGGCGGACAGGCGGGCGGCCATGCCC
>DATMVF010000304.1:0-8028 GCA_035563475.1 Rubrobacter sp. | reverse complement strand
CGAGACGTTGCTCCTCAGCAGGCTCTACCGTCCTGACCCCCGCCAGCACCACGTCTCGCTCGGCCACCGCGGAGAAGCCGGACACGCCCCTGGCCATCTCTTTCCAGCAATGCCCTACGGCTACGGCGAGGCCCATTCCGTCCGTGAAGCCGGTAGTGGTCGTCTCCGGGGTGTTAAAGTCCGCGTGGGCGTCCAACCACACCACGCCCAAGTCCGACGCGCCGAGACCCGAGATCGTCCCCACTGCAGTATTGCAGTTTCCGGAGAGCACCAGGGGGAACTCGCCACCTTCTAAGGCCTCCCCCACCTGCGCGGCGACCAGGCGGTCTAGCTCGAAGGCAACTGCCACCTCGGCCGGCGGGTCGACCTCGGGGAGCACGCGCACGAATGATAAAGAGGGCCGTTCGGTGGAGCGAAGCATCTCCGGGAGCCCGCCTTCCATGAGGCAGTCTGGTCCGGCGCCCATCCTGAGGCCGCGGAACCCGGAGTCGTAGGGCGCGACGATGATGCGAACGGCCGGATATTCTGTCATGTTTCGCATTCTACGGCATGGCCCGTCGGCCGATAGCGTTCTTGCCGTCCCCAGCTCCGCGCAGGCGTTAGAGTATTTTGCGCGAACTCTTACACTCGAAAACTCGGCCCGAAGCGTATGGGGGGCCATATAACTTCGGGTCGAGTCTTCAGCCATTATCAAGCTTGCCAGATGGAGTGTCATGGGCCGAAGTGTGTAACGTACGCGATCTGGTAGATCGCTACCGATCGGAGGAGCGTAGCGTCTGGTGCGGTGGATTTCCGCTCCCCGCATTCGCGGGGACAGGCCTCGCGGGAATGACGGCTGGCTCGAGTAGTCCCGGACCTCTTGACGATGTTCTACCTCTCCGCAAGGAGTAGGGTGGCGGAAGTGACAAACATGATGCCGAATACTGAAACATAAGAGAGATTGATGGGCAAGTTCGCAAGGATGTTCCACAGGTTGGCCAGCATTACCCCGAAGCCGTAAACCGCTATTACGCCCAGCATCACCCTCGCTATATCGGCGTAGCGCAGGGCGTACACGGCGCCCAAGGCGATGGTCAAGAGCATCACCGCTATGAGCCGGCTAGTGAGAAGGTCACCCGGCCACACCCAGATCAAACCCGAAGGCCCATCGTCGGTAACGAAAAGCGCCAATCCCCACAAGGCGCACACGGCCGCCACGAGACCGAGCCAGTTACTGACGAGCGCCCTGGGAGCGAGCGAATCGGCCGGCTCATCGGAAACGACAACGGGCTGTTTGACCAGATACCAAGTTGCGGCAACGGTCATAGTAAGAACCAGCGCGAAGAACGCGTAGGTGATGGGCGCAGCAGGGTCGAAGCGGTCGAGGTGGAACAGGGGAGCGGTGAGAAGCAATGGCACAAGGTACGCGGCCAGCATGAGCATCACCAACCGCATACGGTGGGGAACGGGCCGTTGCAGGGCCGCAATCGTGGCAACGCCGAACGCCCAGCCCGCGGAAGCCAGCATGCGACTGGCGACGGGCGGCAAGTCCCACGAGAAGGCTCTCGGGTCGTCGATCCACCATCCTGTGCTGCCGAGCAAACCGCCTACGAGAGTCACGACGCATAGCAGCAGCATCCCTTTGCCCTGGATGCCAACCCGGCGGGGGCTGATCCAGCGCCGGTAGCCCCACCCAACGAGGCCCAACAGCGCGACCAGACCCAGAAACTGGACCAGCAACCCACCCATCACCTACCTCCAGACATCGGAGCCGACTGAGCCATTGTAGCGATGCAACGCCGGGCGCATCCTCCCTGTTCAGGCACACACCGATTCTAGCGGCTGAGCCCCGTCGCCAAGTCCTCGCCGACTCCAACCGCTCGCCGCCATACGCCGATAGCACGGCGCGGAACCGTACATCCGAACAAGATCCATGAACGGAGGTGCGGGCTGGCTTCGCTACGGCGCCGAAGCCGGCTACCGGGCCCCTTCGACGTCCCACGCTCGGGCGTCGATCCGATCCAGGAAAACGAGCACCCTCTCCCACATCTCCTCCGAAGAAGGGCGGTCGTAGACGGGTACCCCAGGCTCGAAGAACAGGTGGCCCGAGCCGGGGTAGCTGTGCGCCTCGAAGGCGGCCCCGGCTCCTCTGACGGCCTCGCCTAGGGGTACAACCTCCTCCTTGACCTCCACCCAGGGGTCATCTGCGGCGTAGTGTACCTGTACCGCCACCCCTTCGGGCCAGCGATCTATGCCGAAGTACTCCTCGAGTGCCTCTACGGGGACGGCGCCGGCCATGAGTACCGCCCCGAGGGCGCCTGGCCTGGAGGCGGCCAGCGCTTCGGCGTGCACGGCCCCGAGGGAGAACCCGCAGAAGACCAGCCCCTCCGGCAAACCGGCGACAGAATCCCTAGCCCTCCTTGCGATCTCTTGGAAGCCTAGGGCCTCCTCCTTGCGCATGCCCTCCTCGAGGTCGTCGAAAACTTCCCCGTCGAAGAAGTCTGGGGTGTGGAGGGTGTGCCCCGCGGCGCCTAGCCTTTCGGCAGCAGAGAACACCCCCGGGCTGAGTCCCAGTACGGAATGGAACAGAACCACCTCGGCCATCCAAACCCTCCCCAGAAGTCGACATCCAAGACTATCCGCCTCCCTTCCGGGAGCGGATCTCAAGTCTACGGGTTCCGTCGCGTCGTCCCAAGGAGGAAGTGAAACCTGACTTCTAGCTCCGCCTCCGCTTTCTCCACCACATGGCGGCTACTACCACCGCTCCGATGGCCAGTGCAAAGAGGGCAACCATTTTCGTGCCCGCGTCCAGGCCCTGCGCTGCGAGCACAGGTTGTGGCAGCGACTGCCCGGCGTCCGTAGCGCCGGGTACATCCAGAAGCGTTACCGTGCCCGCATCCCCATCGACCCGAACACTCTGGCCCGAGCGGATGCGCCTGGTGGCAACGCCGGTACCCAGTACGGCGGGGATGGCGTACTCGCGGGCTACTATAGAGCTGTGACTCAATGGGCCGCCGACGTCGGTGACTACGGCAGAGGCCATGGCGAAGAGCGACGTCCATGCCGGGGTGGTGATGCCTGCCACCAGCACGTCTCCCGGCTGCATCTGGCCGAAGTCCTCCGGTCCAGAGAGGACGCGGGCCGGGGCTGTGACCTGGCCCCCGCTGGCCGCAACACCCTTGATGGTGTCGCCGGTCTGCTCCTCGGATGCCGCCGGCATAAGACGTTGGAAGACCTCGAGCCAGGTTCCCCTCGGCAGCAGCTGCGGTGGCGTGACCCGTCTCTGTCCCCGCCAGAGCATCTTGCGCTGCTCGACGGGCTTGGCCAGGCTTGCGAGTTGCGCCTCGCCCGCGTCCAATGACCCGGCCCTGTCCTCCAGCTCGTCCCAGCTCAGCCAGAACACGTCGGCGGGAATTTCTACGGCTCCGGCCTCTACCAGGCGGCGGCCCAGCTCGAGGAGCATCCGGCGCATAACGGGCCAGGCCAGGCCAACGTCGGCGAGGGCGTCCTCGCGGACCGGCGCAACACTCTGCGCCCAATAGAGCAATCTGCTAAAGAGGTTTCCTCGCGGGGCGTCCAGCCGCTCCAGAACCGCCCTCGAAGCGTCCTCACGGCGTGTAGCTGTCCCCCTCTGGCGCTCGTGGGGGTTCCGTCCTTCACCCCGGAGGTAGAACCTGAGCGTGTCGAAGAGGGGCGTGGGGTCGTCGGCGGGGACCGGGTTCACGAAGTCCAGGTTGTAGACGGCATGCCCGTAGCGATCCAGGTGAGACTGGAAGCGGGACCGCCACTCGCCCCACTCTTCTGTGTCCACGCCGGGGGGCGCCCCTTCGGTCCCGAGCAGATCGAGGATCCTTTCTGAGGGTGTGCGGGCCAGCGCCAGGGCGAGGTCGGGATGCTCGCGAGACCAAGTGGCGAGATCGTAGAGCGACTTCTCGGCCCGGATGGGCATGCTGTCGAAGCCCAGCAGGAAGGTCTGTGCCGGGGGATCTCCATCACGCCTGACGAGCCGGTCGTAATACATGGTGAGCAGCGCCTCGCTAATGGAGGCGAGCGGGATGATGGTCTGCACCGAAGTGTAGTACTCGGTCCCTGCATCCAGGAGTTTCCGCGCGCCAGCAAGGAGTTCTTCCGCCTGCAGATCTTCGGGCGGCTTCGCTTCCCACTCTGCCACCGTCCTCGCGTAGCGCGGTCGGGCGTACTCGCGCCAGCGCACTACTGCGCCACCATCCCCACTTTCCATCAAGAGCCGGAATGCCGTGGGGGTTTTCGCGAGGAGGCGCCAGAACGCGCCGAGTGAATAGTAGTAGTAGGCGTAGCCATTGACCGTGGGGAATGCGAGGTCACCCTCCCGGAAGACGCTGGAGCCGAATAACTCCTCCATGAGCTTGTCCAGTGAGCGGGGGACCGCTCCGGAGGCAAGATCGGCGAACAGCGGCGAGAGCGGGTCAGGCATCTGTTCGACGATGCTGGCGCGCCAGTACGTGCCCTTCGGGATAGGCACGCTCCAGTCAGTCGGTGGATCGGCCATCGGATCGGGCAGGGCGGTTATCGGGCGGGACTGCACGATAAAGAACTCACCGCCCGCGAACGCCCACTCGATGTCCTGCGGAAATCCGTAATTATGCTCGATCGTTGCCCCGTAGCGGGTCAGTGCGACCGTCGCCTCGTCGTCGAGAACCGGCTGCCTGCGCAACGCCTCCGGCACAGGCCTCTCTGCGGTGCCACCCTCGGTATAGACGGTCATGACCTCTTTGTCGGCGGTCTCGCGCGAAAGCACGAGCCCGCTCCCCTTATCCACGACGATCGAATCCGGCGTCACCGAGCCGCTCACCACCGATTCCCCCAGTCCCCACGCGGCGCTTATCGTCGCCTGATCCCGGCGGCCATTCGAGGGGTTGGCGGTGAACATCACGCCCGCGGCCTCCGACTCGACCATCCTCTGGACCACCACCGCGAGGCTCACGATCGCCGGGTCTACGCCCTGGCGCTTCCTGTAGGCCATCGCTCGCGCCGTCCACAGAGAAGCCCAGCTGTTCTTGACCCCATCGAGCAGCGCCTCCGCTCCGCGAACGTTCAGGTAGGTCTCCTGCTGGCCGGCGAAGCTCATCCCGGGCAGATCCTCGGCGGTGGCCGAGGAACGGACGGCGACGGGCGTCTCTCCATCTTCGCCCAACTCCTGGTAGGCGGCGCGTAGCTCGTCCGCCAGCTCCTCGGGAACCTTGCCGCCGGAGAATAGGGCGCGGATCGCCTCCGCGGCCTCCTCGAACCCGACCGGGTCGTCCGCCCGGGTCGTCAAGGCGCGCCCGACTATCGCGTCTCCGATCCCGTTTGCCTCGACGAAGGTGTCGTAGGCCGTGGTGGTTACGACGAAGCCAGGTGGTACGGGAAGCCCCGCGTGGCTCAGTTCGCCCAGGTTGGCACCCTTGCCGCCTGCCAGCGCGATGTCGTCTTTGCGTATCTCATCGAACCATGCAGTGTAGGTCATGTCCTGCATCTCGCCCGCGCCCGCCTCTTCCAGCCGTCGTTCACACCTTACACAGATTCTATACCGCGGTCGTAGCGGTTCGCCGCTCATCGCCGCTGAAACTGGAGGTAGTGCGCCTTATCATGAATGCCGTAAATCCCAAGTCCATACGGGAGCTACTGGGATGTGTAACGAACAGAGATCGGAGGGACCTCATGCGAGTGAGCTTCCTTTACTACGAAGAGTGTCCGTCTCACGAGCAGGCACTCGAGCGCCTAAGCGAGGTAATGGCCGAAGAAGGTATCTTCACAGATGTGGAGGTCTTCGAGGTCGAGACCGAAGAGCAAGCGCGCGAGTTACGGTTCGTCGGTTCCCCGACCATCCGCGTCGACGGGCAAGATATAGACCCACCGGGCGAGGCTCGCTACGTGCTGGCATGCCGCGCCTACCGTCTCGAAGATAACCGCATATCCCCACTACCTTCCAGGGAAATGATCAGGCGTGCTTTGAGGTCCGCGGCAAAGAGTCCCCCTGGCTGACCGTCGACCGGATCGAAGGATGGTAAAACGTCTCTAAGGGACGTTACCCGTTCTGTGAAGTCGCTCGAGAAAGGGAAGATTACATGCCCAAACTAAGCCCTGGCGATAATGCAGTACCCTTCGAACTGCCTGGAGTGGACGATAACAACCACGCCCTGGCCGACTACGCGAACAAAGAAGCCATTGGGGTGGTCTTCACCTGTAACCACTGCCCTTACGCCCGAGCCTGGGAAGACCGCTTGATCGAGATACAAGCCGACTTCGCCGGCCGCGGCGTCCAACTCGTCGCCATCAGCGCCAATGACGCGAAGAAGTACCCCGACGATAGCTTCCCCAGGATGAAAGAGCGCTCCGAGGAGAAGGGGTTCAATTTCCCTTACCTGTACGACGAGTCCCAGGAGGTCGCCCGGGCTTACGGGGCCGAGCGTACTCCCGAGGTCTTCCTCCTCGACAAGGGCGGCGCTTTACGCTACCACGGCGCCGTAGACGACAATTACGACGATCCGGCAGCCGTGAAGAGCCACTACTTGATCGACGCCCTCGAGGCGGTCCTCGGGGGTCGCGAGCCGGCCACCAAGGAGACCGCTCCCGTAGGGTGCACCATCAAGTGGAAGTAACTTCCGCGTAGGTGCCGTTGTCTCTTCACGCGCCACCTGAGTCTATACTGCGGGAGCGTTGTGATCTTTGTGAGACGCGGGGATCAGGATAAAGAGCAGCCCACGGAATGATGAAGAGACCAAAAGAAGCGAGACGACTCGAGAACCGCATCTTCACGGTGCCCAACGCCCTCTCCCTCGCGCGGCTCTTTATGGTGCCGGGCGTGGTCGCGTTGCTGCTCGCCCGGGCGGATGGCCTGGCGGCCGCACTCTTCGTGCTGGCGGCTGTGACCGACTTCCTGGACGGCAGGCTCGCGCGGCGAGCCGGGCCGACCCGACTCGGTCAGATCCTGGACCCGGTGGCGGACCGGCTCATGCTCTCCAGCGTGGCGGTCGTACTGGCCGTGCGCGGGATCTTGCCTGCCTGGGCGGTCGCCATACTCGTCGGGCGCGATCTGTCGACGCTCATCGGGAGTCTCGTGGTGGGCAGTAAGGTCAGGGTCAATCGGGTAGGCAAGGCGGCGACTGCGTTGCTGATGGGGGCGATCGCGATCGTGGTGCTAAGACCGGGGACGGTGGTAGGAGAGATCATGTTCTACGCGGGTTTCGGGCTCTCCATCGTCGCGGGTCTGATGTACCTGAGAAGTTTACGGCGTGTCCTGGGCAGAGGTGAGGTTCGATGAAGACGATCCTCGCACCCGGAGGAAAGTAAACCGCCGGCCCACAAGCGAACCAACACGGGGCTACGGTCCCTCACGAGCTAGAGAGCTGGCTGAAGATGCAGATTTTGCGAGTACTTGGGCTGGGAGATACTGCTAAAGTGCGCACCAGCCATGGGACGACCGAGGAGATCTTACAAGCGCGCCGGGAGGAATCGGGCGCCTCGGTACGCGAGGAACCAGAGGCGCCGGCAACGACGACGCAGAGGTTGGCTGCTGCTTATATTCGGCCTTCTGTTATGCCTGTTGGTAGCCAACTATTTTCGGTGGGATTCTGAGCGATCGGCCAGGGCTACGGCGATTGCGAGCGTGCATCGCCCGACTTCCGCGAGTCCACCGCAACCTCCAGCACCCGCACGAACCCAAGCCGTAGAGGAGCTGCGATCCAAGCTCCCGGACATCTCCCAGTCTCATACAGGGATCCATGGGGTGTTAGTCTTCGATCCCTATTCGGGCAAGACGGTCTCACTCAACGCCGATCGGCGCTTCGTGGCTGCAAGCCTTAGCAAGCTCTACGCTCTGCTTACGCTCTACAGGGCCGTTTCCCAAGGTGAGATGAGCCTGGACGACGAGATCACCATGCGCCCCTCGGATATCTGGGCCTACGGCACCGGGGTGCTCTCGAAAAACCCTGGCAAGTACCCTGCCGGCTACACCATGACCCTGCGCGAGTGCGCAGAGTTCATGATCAAAGAGAGCGACAATACCGCAGAGCTGATGCTCAACCGCTA
>DATMVF010000303.1:0-9186 GCA_035563475.1 Rubrobacter sp. | reverse complement strand
AGCCCGCGAGGTCGGGGTTCCCCTCGACATCGACGACTTCGACCCCGTCAGCAACCGCACCCCGATCATCGCCGACCTCAAGCCCGGCGGGCGCTACACGGCCGTCGACGTCGACCGCGCCGGCGGGAGCCGTCTGCTCGGCAAGCGCCTGCTCGACGCCGGCCTCATAGACGGGAACCAGCTCACCACCACGGGCCGCACCCTCGCCGAGGAGGTCGAGGACGCCGAGGAGACGCCGGGACAGGACGTTATCGTCTCCGTCGAAGAACCGCTGAGGCCTTCGGGTGGACTCGTTATCCTCAAGGGCAACCTCGCGCCGCAGGGCTGCGTGGTCAAGGTCGCGGGCTACACCCGCCTGGAGCACACCGGTCCCGCCCGCGTCTTCGACTCCGAGGAGGACGCCATGAAAGCCGTGCAGGCCGGAGAGATTACCGATAACGACGTGGTGGTGATCCGCTACGAGGGACCGAAGGGCGGACCAGGGATGCGCGAGATGCTCGGCGTCACCGCGGCCCTCGTCGGTCAGGGTTTCGGCGAGACCGTCGCCCTCCTCACCGACGGCCGCTTCTCCGGCGCCACCCGCGGCCTGATGGCCGGCCACGTCGCCCCCGAGGCAGCCCACCGCGGCCCCATAGCGGCCCTGGAAGACGGCGATATCGTCACCTTCGACATCGAGAATAGGACCCTGAGCGTCGACCTTCCTACAGAAGAGCTAGAATCCCGTCTGGCGGACTGGGAGGAACCAGAACCCCGCTTCGCTACCGGGGTGATGGCCAAGTACGCGGCGCTCGTTTCGTCTGCCTCGGAAGGCGCCGTCACCGATCCCAAGCTCGGTCCTGCGGCTTAGAGGTTCATTCTTCGGCATCTGCACCGCGGTACCGGAGCGGGAGCGCGAACCAGAGCAGCGCGAAAAAGAGGACCAGAAGCGTCGTCACGGCAACGCCTATGCCCAGGCCAAAGATGAAGGCGCTGACAACGAAGACGGCCCCGACCATCGCGGGCACGAGGAAGGCGAGGCCGGCGATGGTGAGCGTGTTCCCCAGCTCCAGCCGCTGCTCCCTTACGCCCTCGCGCCAGAGGACGCGGTGCTGAGCCGAGGGCGCCATGAGGAGCGCCGTTGCGATGGCGGTGCAAAGCAGCGTCACGAAAAAGATCCCGGTCTCCAGCCCGTCCAGCTGGGGGAAGCGCGGGCTGAAAGGAACCGTAAGTAGGAAGGCAAAGAGAAACTGCACGCCAGGCAGTATCACCCGGAGCTCGCTCAGTAGCTCGATCAGCTCCCGCGCCGAGCGTTCTTGAGGGTCCTCCATCGTCCGCTCCCCGGTTTCCTCCAGCTCGTGTTCTTTCATGCCCCCGGTCCCTTGCGCGTGTAACTCGGACGTAGCTGACATTCTATACGGACGCCAAGGTAGGATAAACAAAGAGTACTGCGGCTTCGGGTCGGCAAGCCGCGAGCGGTTACGGGCTCAGTTCCTCGTCGTCCAGGACGGCGGAGATTGCCACTTCGACGGGCATCGCACGGCCCCGTTCCCACTCCGCCGCGAACGCGTCTTCTCCTAGCTTGGCGCGGGCGGCGTCCAGGGCGTAGTCGTGATCCGTCCGGGCGACCAGCGTAAGTGTCGCGCCCATTTCATCGCGAAGCGCGGCTGAGGTACCAAGCAGCCGCGCCGCCCACTCCGGTCGGCCCCGCACCGCGGCCACCCGGGCCATCCCTTCGAGGGGGATCACAAGGTGGTGAATGAAGCCGAACCGCCGCCCCAACCACAGGCTCTCACCGAACAGCTCGAAGGCCCGTGCCTCCCTGCCCAGCTCGCACTCTATGCTTCCGAGCCTGGCCAGCGTATTGGCGAGGGCGTTTGCCACGCGCAGTAGGTACGTCTTGCGCCGCAGCGAGGTCAGGCTCTCTTCGAGCAACGCCCTGGCCCTTTCGACGTCGCCCTGGGCGCGCAGAGCGTCTGCCAGGGTGCAGACGGCAAGGCCGTGGCCGAAGGTGCTCCCGAACTCGTGGGTAAGGGCGAGGGCTTGCTCGCTCAGGCACACAGCTTCGTCATAGTCACCCCGGTGGTAGGCAACGGCCCCAAGCTCGCGCAGGGGACCGCTCGTGCCTTTCCTGTAGCCCATCCTCCTGTAGAGGGACAGGCTCTGCTCACACAGCTCGACCGCGCGGTCGTAGTCCCCCTGTCCGCTTGCCAGTATGCCGGCCACCAGGTGTAGGAACGCCCACCGCCGAGCGGGCAGGGTGGGCTCGGCGACCCCGCCTTCCGGCCCGCCCAGCGGCAGCACTGCCTCCAACCACCTGCGGCCCTCACCCACGTGGTAGTGCTCGGACCAGAACCGCCACAATAGTAAGGCCAGCCGCGTCCCTATGTCCGTCTCCTGGTGCCGGATCGCCCAGCGGAGCGCCACCCTGAAGTTGTCGTGATCCCGCTCCAGGACCACCAGCCACTCTTCGAACATGTGCGGGGAATTCTCGGGCTGCGCGTCCTCGGCCAGCGCCAAAAAGTAGTGCGCGTGCGCGCGGCGCACCTCATCGTCCTCGCCGCTGGAGCGGAGCCGCTCCGCCGCGTACTCTTTGATGGTCTCCAGCATCGCGAAGCGTGACTCCCCGTCCTCTTGACCAGCGGAGACCCCGGATCTCGAGACCACAAGGCTGTTGTCCACCAGCGACGCCAGGGTCTCCAAAACATCTTCTCCCTCAGGCATAGGGGTTCCGCACACGGCCTCCGCAGCCTCCAGGGAGAAGCCGCCGGCGAACACGGACATTCGCCCGAACAGCGCCCGCTCGTCTTCGTCCAGGAGGTCGTGGCTCCACGCGACCGTGTCGCGCAGCGTCCGCTGGCGTTCCGGCAGGTCGCGAGCACCGCCCGAGAGCACTCGCAGCCGGCGATCCAACCGGTCCATCAGCGCCTCAGGCGAGAACAGCTTGATCCTCGCCGCCGCCAGCTCAATGGCCAGCGGAAGCCCGTCCAGCCGGCGGCAGATCTCCTCCACCGTAGAGGCGTTCGCCGCCGTAAGCTCGAAAGCGGGCGCCACGGCCACAGCGCGTTCACAGAAGAGCCGCACCGCCGGGGAGCTCTTTTCCCCGAAGAATAGCGGCGGCACCGATAACTGCCGTTCGCCCATGAGCCGAAGCGGCGCCCTGCTCGTGGCGAGCACCGTCAGGCGCGGGCATTCTCTTACCAGGTCGGCGATCATGGGCGCAGCCGGCAGGAGATGCTCCAGGTTGTCGATCAGCAGCAGCATCTCCATCTCTTGCAGGTGCCCGCTAAGGGCCTCCATCAGCGACCCGCCCGTTACGTCTTTGACCCCGAGCGCCTCGGCGAGGACCGAGGGGACGAGATCCGGGGCCTGCAACGGTGCCAGGGCTACGAAGGCGACACCGTCGGCGAAATCCGGTTCGGCGCGCCCTGCCACCTCCAAAGCCAGCCGGGTCTTGCCGACGCGCCCGGGACCGGTCAAGGTCAGAAGCCGCACGTCGTGGCGACGCAGGAGGACCGCCACGTCCTCCACCTCGTGCTCGCGCCCGATGAGCGGCGTCGGGGGCACGGGAAGTGCGCGACGGGGAAGCTCGGCAGTGGTGCGGCGAGTGGGGGGGCGCCGGGCCGCAGCTTCGAACTCGGCGAGATCGGAGCCCTCCAGTCGCAGGGCCTCGGCAAGCTTCTGCACGGTGTATCCGTGCGGCCGCCGTCGCTTCCCGCGCTCGAGGAGGCCTATGGCCTGGGGCGTGAGCCCCGTCTTGTCGGCCAGGTCCTCCTGGGTGAGGTTGGCCGAGGCGCGGTGGCGCCGCAGCAGATCACCGAACTGGAGTTCCGTGCCGGTCTGTACCCCTCCCACCTTCAGCCCCTCAGCCGCTCGTTCGATGCCACAGTAAGCCCGAAGTCTACCGGATAGCCATCAACCGGGCAGCAGGTTCTCGAAGAAGAGGCCACAAACTGGCCTGTGTTCGTCGATTGTTTGGGCCGTTGTTTGGGTTCGTCGCTGGGAGAAGAGGCGCGCGGAACGCACCATGGGAAGCGGGACGGATAGCCCCAAGGACGTTACCGACGAAGGACAGGAGAAACAGATGGCGACCAAACTGACCCAGACACCAACGAACTACGGGAGATCGCCAGCCTCCCCACGGGGTCGGCCCTGCCGCGGGCCGGCCGCTTCCTGGCAGACCTGGTGAAGGATTCGGATTTTGCAGATGCCCGAATCCTCCCGCTCCTGACGGAGGCGAAACATCGTCGAGACTGGTACGTGGCCCGCGAATACGGCGGGGAGGACGGCTCGTACTCGCTGAAGGTTTTCGTCTGGCCCGCGGGAACCGGCACCAGGATCCACGACCACTCCTCGTGGGGCGCCTACGCCTGTGCCTCCGGGACCATCCTCGAGGAGCGCTACGACCGCCTCGACGACGGCACCATCGCGGAGCACGCCCGCCTCACTAAGGCCTGGCAACTGCGGTGGAGCCCGGAGGACGGGGCCTCGACCGTGCTACCGGACGATGGGGGCATCCACCGGGTCGGTAACCCCGGCGAGGGCGTGGCGGTCTCGGTCCACCTGTACGGACCCAGGATCGGGGAGGTGGACGGTCGCGACTACGACCCTTCCCGCGACTACGTCTGCGACCGGCGAGAGGACTGACGAAGGGATGGCCATCACGCAACCGACGACCGGCGGGGTGTTCGGGAATGGCAGCTTTCTGCCACGTTCGCCCCGAATATCCGAGGCTACCTTGGTGGTTGGCGCAACGCGGAACCAATACAAAGAAACGAGGTGATCGGCGTGAGGGACGTGAGAGAGGATCGGAGGTAGGCATGTAGCGTGACACGGCGCAAACGCGAAGAGTATCCGCACGGAAAGCAAGCGCCGAAGAACAACTAGAAAGGAAAGTGTACAGATGATGAAGATAACGAAGACGATCCTCGCGAGGATCTGGTGGTTGGGAAGAGGAACGGCCACGATGATGGGCGTGGCGATCATGCTCGCCTTCACGGTGGGGCTCGCCTCCACAGCGCTGGCCGGCACGGGCATAGGCGCCCGCTTCGACCTGGGCAAGACCAACACGGTCAACGCCGTAAGCAAGCTGGTTGGCAACGTAGCGGGAGCTTCCCTGCTGATAGACAACAACTCCACCAACGCCTCGGCCACGGCGCTGGGCTTGCGGGTCGAGCCGGGCAAGGCTCCGATGAGGGTCAACCCCGAAGCCGGCACGGCCACCAACCTCAGCGCCGACGAACTCGACGGCAAGAGCGCGGACGAGATCGGGGTGAACGGCCTGGAGAGGGTCGTCACCAGTAGCGCTTTCAACTCGGACTCCTTTAAGAGGGTGACCGCGCGTTGCCCGGTGGGGAAAGTGGTCGTGGGGACCGGCTACCAGATCTCCGATGACCAGCAAGACTTTCAAGAGGCCGCCAACTTCGGGGTCATCGCAGTAATCCCTGGTATTGATCTCGTCGAGGTGATAGCGGCTGAGCAGGCGCCGACCAGCGCTAACTGGATCGTGGACGCCTACGCGGTCTGCGCCACCGCACCGTAGTGATAGGGAGCTCTCGAGCGCATCAGCGACGGTATCTATCGGCTCACTTTCTTCAACCACGCATTCGACTCATGCCGTCGAACGTGGTCTGCGCGGACCGTCCCGCCACTGAGGCCGTAGGGAGAGAAACGCACGGGGCTGGACGGTCCGCCCCCGAACAGAAAGGAAACGGATAAAGATGAAGGCAACGACCAGGAAAGTCATGAATATCGGCAGGGCGACGACGATAGCCGCCGTGATGATCTCGGCCGGCCTGTTCGTGGCGCTGGCGGAAACGGCGAGGGAGGCCGAAGCGACCTTCCCCGGCGAGAACGGCAGGATCGCCTTCGCCTCCAACCGCACCACCGGAGAAGGAGTCAACAACCCCGAAGGTGACTTCGAGATCTTCACGATGAACCAGGACGGCACAGGGCTGACCCAGCTCACGGAGAACGCCGCCTTCGACTCCAACCCCGAGTGGTCCCCGGACGGTGGGCGGATAGCCTTCGAGAGCGACCGGGATCTCTTCTCCGACATCTTCGTGATGGACTCGGACGGCTCGGGACAGACCAACGTCACCAACAACCGGGCATTCGACAGGTCCGCCACCTTCGCGCCGGATGGCGAGAGGATAATCTTCGACAGCAACTTGAGCGCGGGTGTGGATAACCCGAGCGGGGACACCGAGGTCTTCTCGATAAACCTCGACGGCACGGACCTGGCTCAGCTCACGAACAACACGGCCAGGGACTTCCATCCGGTCTTCGAGCCGGACGGCAGAAAGATAGCCTTCGTGAGCGACCGGAACTTCGCGCCAGGTATCTACACCATGAGCGCCGACGGCTCGAAGCAGAAGAAGAGCAACCGCGGCTCGGGGGTAGCCTTCGCATCCCCCGGCTGGTCGCCGGACGGCTCGAGGATAACGTTCGCCAGCGATCAAGAAGGTGGTCACGACGTCTACGTGATGCGCGCCAACGGCGCCGGACAGCAGCGGCTCACCGTCAACGGCCTACCGACCGACAGCGGACCCGTCTTCTCACCGGATGGTGGGCAGATCGCTTTGCAAACTAACCGGGACGGCAACTTCGAGATCTACGCCATGGGCCCCAACGGCGAGCACCAGACCAACCTCACCAACCACCCGGCCGCAGATCTCTCCCCCGACTGGCAGCCGCTGCGGTAGCGGTATTAGAAGAGGTGCTCGTAGCAGCCGATAGACAGGAGGCTAAAGTGTACGGGCTAAGCGAGTACCTGATCGCCCTGCAAGAGGCCGAGAAGGTGCGCAAGGAGAGCAAGGCGCGAAAGACTCCTCGGGAGGCCCTCCCGGACAGGGAGAACGACTCTTCCGCGTCAGGCGGGTACACTGACCAACGAACTCGAAGGAGGTAAGCGGGTGTCCATAGAAAAGAGCGAGATCCTTATCGGCCCGGACGAAGGCGCCTACCTTCCCGTGCTGGACATAGTGCACAAGGTTACGGCAGAGGCTTCCGGAGGTTCGCTTAAGATCGAGGAGTGGGGCCTTCCTGCCGGCCAGATGATCCCGCCCCACACCCACGCCCGCGAAGACGAGTGCTCATTCGTGTTAGAAGGCGAGATGAAGTGCTACGTAGACGGCGAAGTTGTGCTCGCCCAGAAAGGGTCCTACGTCATCAAACCGCGGGGCGTACCCCACGCCTTCTACAACTCTGGCGCAAAGACCGTACGGGTTATGGAGATCCTTACGCCGGGCGACTCGTTCGAGGGCTACTTTGACGCCTACGAGGAGATCGTCTCCCGGCAGATGAGCGACGAGGAGCATCGCAAAAAGAGGGCCGAACTAGGCAAGCGCTACGGGATAACCTGGCACGATGAGAACATTGCCGAGGTAGAAGCCCTGTTTGGTATCGGTTCTTGATAAGAGTGCGCTAGTAGCTGGCAGTACTTCCTGCCCGGAGCGTATCTATCGCGCTCGGCGCTACGAGACCGATGGAGGCCGCGTGCTCGGCAGCCGCGGTGGTATCAGGCACGGCAACCATCTCCGTCCCCAGCTTGCGCGCCTCGCCGGCCATTGCGCGGATCTCGGCGTCACGCTTGCCCGAAGTAACGTCCCTGATGTAGACGGCTATGACGCGTCCCGGGTGCTCCCGTACGGCCTGCAGGTAGATCTCCGGGTCCTCCTCCCCAGAGTCCCCGATCAGGACGAAAGGCATGCCCTTATATGTGCTGAGGAGGTGCCGGATCACGCCTAGCTTGTAGTCTCTGTGCTTCCCGAGAACGTTCAGGCTCCAGTCCTTGAGAAAGAGCGGCCCGTGGGGAACGCCGTGCACGTTCAAGAAATCCACGAGCATATCGTAGATATTCCAGGGACTGCTCGACACGTAGAAGATCGGGTTGGAAGATCTGCTGTCCGGCTCCAGTTGCAGAGCCCTGTAAAACGCGGCGACGCCCTCGAAAGGCAGCCGCGTGTGGGCGTTGTTGCGCACCACTATCCAGGCCATCTTCAGCACGCTGGTCGCGCTGGAACGCACTACCGTATCGTCGAGGTCGCTGATCACACCGAAACGGGCTCCGTGCGGCACGAGCACATGTCCCTTCGCTCTCACCCTTCCTCCACCCGGCGACGGTGGCGAGAGGAGCTCCAACCCGACCTGGTGCCATCCATGCCGACCGCCGAGCGGCTGCGCAAGCTGGAAGCGCACCTCGAAGAAACCCTCCACGTCGGCGATGGTCTCGACGTGCAAATCCTCGAAAGAAGCCTTCACCCGCGCGCCGGCCACTTCATCGCTCGCGAAGCGCCGCGCCATATTGAGGACGTTCTTCCACACCGCATCGTCCCGACCCGCGTGGGTAATGCCAGATTCCTCGAGGACGCGTCCCTTCAGGAACAGCTCCCGAGCGGTACCGTATCCCCGGTAAGGTAGGATCTCGAACGGGTCGAGAAGTCCCAAGCGCCGCTTCAGCCCGAACCTGTAGGCATCGAAGCGCTCCTCGATGGCCCGCGCAACCACAACCGCAGTCCGCCTCACGTCGATCAACCAGAGTCCTTCCGACTCCACACATCGCGTGGAACCGAAACTAACACGACGGGCGGTTCAAGGACAAGGTTTCGGACACTATTCAAGCAGCGAAAGGCACTTGATGCGTAATCCGGTCGCATCCGGATTGGGGCGGCGAGCGTCCGGCGCATTGGATTCCCGAGCAAGCGGGAATGACTGTTGGTTTGAGAAGCAGGGGTCAAAGCCGCTCGCGCTGCTCTGTTGCAGCGAATCCCTGAAACCTGATGCCTGCAAGAGCGAGAAGGGACTCTTACGCATCACGCTTTCAGATCATCTCTCGTACGGCCCGAAGACCTCCATGACGGCGCATCCCATGCACCACTCGAGCAGCATGCGCTCGCCGATACGCACCTCGAGCACATTGTCCCCGCAAGCCGCATGAGCCAGGCTGAAGACGGCGAAAGTGAGGTCTTTTTCGCCCGTGGTCTCAACCTCCGAAGAGTCGACCGATTTTACGTCGTAGCGCAGCATGCTCTTAGTATCGGCCACTCTGCAATTCGACCTTAACGGGTATTCGGACTCCTAAGCGCAACATCGAGTGCTGCGGCCTGTTGCCGTAGTTCGTCGTAAGGCGTTTCGCGAAACGCCCTACAAGCAGACGATCCTAGCCGCCGTTGGGAACGGGAACGCCCAGGTGCTTGTAGGCCCTCCGGG
>DATMVF010000302.1:0-4341 GCA_035563475.1 Rubrobacter sp. | reverse complement strand
GGTTCCCCGTGGAAATCGCGCCGGACCTCGATCAGCTCCGGTTCCAGATCGTCACGTGCCTGCGCCAGATTATCCCGCAAAGCATCCCGCAGCTCGCTCATTGCAGTATCGACCTCGGCGGCAGCATGGTCCCGAAGGCTTCTATGGCCTGATCTATGTGCTCCTGAGCTCCCTCCAGCGGGAAGATACCGTGACCAGGAAGCAGGCTCGCCACACCCAATCCTCCGAGACGGGTTACCGACTCCTGCAGGACGAGCAGGTCCGAACCGGGAGCCACGATCAGGCTGATCCGTCCCCCAGCGAAGACCGTGTCTCCGGCAAACAAGGCTAACCCCTCCTCGACCTTCACGAGAAAGCAGACGGAGCCGGCGCTGTGACCCGGCGTCGGCGTCACCGCCAGATCCAGATCCCCGCACCTTAGCTTCTCGTTTCCCCCGAGCGGCACGTCCACCTTGCAGGGATCGAGCCGGTAGTCATCGGGATAGAAACCGTTCCGTCGGGCGATCGAGAGCCCGAGGGCCTCCTCGTCGGCGTTCTCCAGAGCCTCTCGCTCCAGCTCCGAAAGATAGACCTGCGCCCCCAGTTGCTCGGCAAGAGAGGCTGCGCCTCCGGCGTGGTCGGCGTGGGCGTGCGTAAGGAAGATGTGCCCGATCCGCTCGGGGTCGTACCCCAGTGACCGCACGTTCTCCAGTATCCTGGTCTCGCCCGGACCGGCCCCTGCGTCCACGAGAGCCAGCTCTTCGCCTCCGGAGAGGAGGTACACGTTGGGATCAAGGGTGTGCGAGATGCCTAGCCCGGTAGCGCCGCCGCCGACGACCGAGACCCGCTCCGTCAAGCGCACCCCGCTCATAGCGCTCCCTCCTCCGGCAACAAAACAACCCTACCCTCCCGGGACGAGCGGACTATGGCCTCAGCGAGGCGGACCGCAGCGGCCCCGACCTCGGGCGGCGCCAGCGAGGACGGCCTCCTTGCGCGCACGCAGTCGAGGAAATGGGAGAGTTCCTCGCGTAGCGCCCCTGAGACGCGTCCGTGCACCTCGGGCCAGAGCCCAGTGTCCGGCGCTCGAACCGCCGAGTCGTTCCAGAGGTGCAACCCGTCAGCCATCAGGTCCACCTTCCCCACCTGCGAGGTGCCGACCACCTCTAGCTGCGCGTCTATGGTACCCCACAGGTCCAGTGGACCCGCGGGTAGACCGGCAAGGGTTATGGGCGCCGCATCCGGAACGAGCCAAGCACTCTGGAGGACGGCGAGCGCGCCATCCTCCGCGGTGAGGGTGGCGACCAGCGTGTTCGGCACGCCGTCCCCGTCGCCAGTCGAGCCTGTCTGCGCGTAGACCCTTCGTACGGGGGAGGGCAGATACCACAGAGCGAGGTCGAGATCATGAATCATAGATTCGAAAACGGGATGCACCCGGCTTCCGAAGCCGGCGAACCAGGTTCGAGAGAAGCTGCGCTTGGCCTGGATAAGTGCCACGCGCCCGAATTTCTCGGCTTCGAGCTCGCGGTGCAGGGTGGCGTAGCGGGCGTCGAAGCGCGAGATGTTTCCAACCACCACGGGTAGGCCGGTATCACGGGACATTCGTGCCACCGCTTCGGCTTCAATGCTGTCCGTGGCGAGCGGCTTCTCCACGAACACCGCCCTTCCGTGCTCTAGGCACGACATCACCTGCCTGCCGTGCGAAGACTCGTCGGTCACGATATCCACGGCGTCCAAATCCTCCGAGTCCAGCATGGCCTCTAGGTCTGTATAGAGGCCCTCGACGCCGAACTCCTTGCCGCAACCCTCGAGGGTAGGCCTGTCGATTTCGCACAGGGCACTCACCCGGCACCCCGGCAGCTCCGAGAGGCTTCGTGTATGAAGCCGGCCGAACCTGCCCAGGCCGACCACGCCAACCTTGACCTCCTTCATTTGTATACCTCCAGCGCCGATCCGAGCGCTTCGACGTCGCCGGCCTCAACGACCCCCGTTTCGGCTTCGCTCCCGGCTGCGGACCGCAGCGCGTCAGGATCCTTCAAACCGTGCCCTGTGAGGACGACCACCGCTCGCTCCCCCCTGCTTATGACCGCCTGAGCGGCAAGCTTTCGGTAGGCGGCTACCGCTACGGCGGCTCCCGGCTCCACGAGCAGGCCCTCCGACCTGGCGAGATCGATCGTTGCCTCGCGGGTTTCCCCCTCGGAAACGGCGATGGCCGTTCCACCACTTTGGCGCACCACTGAGAGCGTCCGCGTTCCGTCATCCGGATAACCTCTCAACGGGTCCGCGATCGAAGACGCCGCGGTCTCGACGGAATGCTCCCACTCGCTGACCTCTTTCGCCCCGGACTCGAAGGCACTCACCACGGGCGAGCATGACGCCGCCTGGGCCGCCACCATCCGCGGGCCGGACACTCCTAACTCCTCGAATCCCTTGTGGATGGCCGCGAGGAGCGGGCCAGCTCCGACAGGCACTATCACCCAATCTGGGATCCGTTCTCCTAGTTGCTCAAAGATCTCGTACGCAACGGTCTTGTCGCCTTCGAGCATGTAGGGGTTGATGTAAGTAGACGTCAGGTTGGCCCAGCCGTAGCTCTCCGCTGCCCGTGCCAGTGCGTACGCGTCGCTGTAGTTGCCCCGCACGCGGACGATTCGCGCGCCTACTGCCCCGATCTGCGCCGTCTTGGCCGCTGGGGTGGCTTCAGGCACCACGCAGGCCGCCGGGAGCCCGGCCCGGGCTGCGTAGGCTGCCACCGCTACGCCCGTGTTGCCCGTGGAGGCGCAGACCAAGCCGGAGAGACCCAGCTCTCGAGCAACGGTCGCGGCGACAGCCACCGGACGATCCTTGAAGGAACCCGTCGGGTTCACGGTCTCGTTCTTCAGCAGCAGCCCACCAGAGGGATCCAACCGTCGAGCCTGGAGCGTAGGAGTGGCTCCCTCGCCGAGCGTTACGGGTTCCGAGTTCGCGGATACCGGGAGGAAGCGCCGGTAGCGCCATATCCCCTCGTCGACCATGCCGTTCGGCAGCTCGTAGGTTCCCGCGTAGGCGACGAGCAGGGAAGAGCCGCACACCGGGCAAGAGTAGAGGTTGGAGATCTCCCCACGCCAGGAGCAGCTGTGGCAGGCCAGGATCGCCTCTACGGTGGTCACGATACTCCTTCTCTCCGCACCCACCGCTACTTCTCTGCGCCAGCGGTAAGACCCTCGACGAAGTACCGACCGATGAAGGCGAAGATCACGATGACTGGTACGGCAGTGGCCACGGCTGCCGCGGTGAGGATGCCCCAATCGATGTTGTACTGCTGAATAAAAGCCCCTAAACCCACTGGCAAGGTCTTCTTCCCTTCGTTGACAATGAATGCCGAGGCGAACATGTATTCCGTCCAGGACCACACGAAGGAAAAGATAGCGGCCGCCGCGATTCCCGGCGCGGTGAGTGGCAAGACTATGAAGAAGAGGATGCGCATCCTCCCGGCGCCGTCGATAGCCGCCGCCTCTTCGATGCCCGCCGGTATCGCCCCGAAGAAGCCGCGCATGAGCCAGACGCTGAAGGGTGCGGTGAAGGTGACGTTGACGATTACCAGGCTCGCGAGGCTATCGATGAGCCCCACCATGCCCATGAGCTGGTAGAGCGGGATGAGCAGCACCACGCCCGGAAAGACGTAGGTAATGATTAGCGCCAGATACAAGGGCCGACGACCAGGGTATCTGGTGCGGTAGACGCTGTAGGCGGCGAGCATCGCCAGAGTTATGGACACGATCGTGCTGGTGACCGCGACTATCGCGCTGTTCGTAAGGTACGTAAAGTACTGAGCCGCCTGCTGCAGGTTCTGGTAGTTGGCCAGGGTGAGGTTGCCGAGGTCGAAGCTCGGGGTTCGCGTGATCAGGTCGCTGTTCGGACGGAACGACGCGAGAAAGATCCACAGGAAGGGCACGACCACGATGCCCAGGACCACCGCTACCAGAACGTACCGAAAGCCCTGCCGAACGGCATAACCCATGCTAGAACACCTCCGTGTCTGACTCGCCAGCAGGCACGAACCTGATATAGAGAACCGAGAAGATCAGGAGGAATATGCACAGCAGGACGGAGATCGCGCTGGCCTCACCCAGGGCAAAGCCGTTGAAGGCCCTGTCGTAGATCAAGACCGGCAGCGTCTGCGTGGCGCCAGAAGGTCCTCCCTGGGTCAGCAGCCAAATGACGTCGAATATGTTGACCGCCCATAGCGTACCTATGAGGCCCACCACGTAGAGCACCGGCTGCAGCTGGGGCATGGTGATTGCGAAGAAGCGCTGGGTGGCGTTAGCCCCGTCGACCCTGGCCGCCTCGTACAACTCGCCGGGGATGCTCTGTAGACCCGCCAGTATG
>DATMVF010000301.1:0-14028 GCA_035563475.1 Rubrobacter sp. | reverse complement strand
ACGAGGTAGAAGCTGGCCGCGACGAGCGATTCCGGCTCCTCCACCATCGCCAGACGGGCCGCGGTCTCCACCAGGTTCTGGTTGGACCCGTGGCCATTGACCATCAGTACCCGCTGGAAACCATGGCGCACCAATGAGAGGGCAACGTCTGTGCAGTAGCGGCAGAAGGTGTCCCATTGGATCGAGACCGTGCCAGGGAAATCCATGTGGTGCGGCGAATAACCGTGCACTATGGGCGGCAAGAGCACCGTCTCCTCTGGCAGACGCTCTGCGGCGCCCCGGCACACCGCCTCGACCAGCGTAACGTCCGTGTCGATGGGCAGATGATACCCGTGGTCCTCCAGCGTCCCGATGGGCACTATCGGGACGCGCCTTTCACCGGCCGCCCGCGCCACCTCGGGCCAAGTCAGCTTCCCAAACTCCAGGGGTTCAGTCCACACAGTATGCCTCCCGGTCTTGCCTGGCCCGGACTCCCCCCGCGGACTCACCGGTCCGCCTCGGCAGCCCTGGCAAAGCGGTGCAGGAAGGCTATAGACTGGCGCATGTGCGTCCTCAGGCCGGCGATGGTCGCGTACTCGTCGGCGGCGTGCGCGCGGCCGGCATGCCCCGCGCCGCCGGACGCGAAGGTGACCTCGAGGACCTGTTCGTAGAGGTAGAAAGGCGCCCACCAGGGGGCCGATGGCCACACCTGCGGCGGCGGTCCCACGTCGAGTTGGGACTCGACCATGGCGCGCGCGACCGGGGAATCCGCGGTCGTCCTGGACGGCGGACAGAGTTGCACCCCCTCCACCACCACCTCGGGAGCTGACTGCGCGACGATTCGCTCGACGCCTGTCACCACTGACTCGAGGTCCGTTCCGTAGGGAATCCTGATGTCGAGTGCGGCCCTGGCCTCGTGGGGCACGATGGTCTTTCCCGTAACGCTGCCTGAGGAGAACCCGTTCAGGTTGAGTACCGGCTCGTACATGAGCGCCTTCAAGATCGAACGCGCGTCGTCCGGTCCCCGGTACGCCAGCGCGTCCGATTCTTCCAGATGCGCGGCCGGGTCGAACTCTCGCGCCAGGGCGTCGAGCAGCCCCTCGTCTTCGGGAGGAACCGACGCGGCCCCGAGGCCGTCGAGGGCGTCTCGTTCGGCGGCGTCCCGAAGGGCGGAAAGGGCGCGCGCCAGGGACCAGGCGGGGGATGAGATCACCACCCCCTCGCTAGAGTGGAGCGCCCTCCCCACGGGACCGCCCCACTCGCCGCCCGAACAGCCCAGGACGAAGGACAAGATACCCTTGCACCCGAGGTAGACCTCAGCGACGTCCCGCCTGTCGGCGGTCAGGTCCATGTCGAAGGCGGCTTCGGCCGCGAGGTCGGTGCGCCTGGAGGACATCACCCCCGGCAGGCTCGGGCTTCCCAGCTCCTCCTCGCCGTCCACGAGAAAGACGACCTCGGCGGGCAGGTCCGAGACCCGGCGGGCCGAGGCGAGCGCCAGCAAGAAGGAGGCGAGCGAACCCTTCGAATTGGCGGCGCCCCGCGCCACGATGCTCGGCCCAGCTCCCGGCACATCGGCCGTAAAGGCACCAAAAGGGGGCGAGGACCATCCAGGTTCATCGGCCGGCTGCACGTCGTACATCCCGTAGCGCAGGAGCCTCGGGCCGTCGCCTTCGATGCGGCCGAGGACCGCGGGGTGTCCGGCCGTGGGTAATATCTCGGCGCTTCCGCCGGCGTCCTCGATCAGGGCCGCCACGTACTCGGCGCCGGCGAGCATGTCGTCGTCCGAAGCCGAGACGGTGGGGCATCGCAGGAAGGTACGTATCTCCTCCAGATGGTCTTCGAAGTCGTCGTCGATCTGGTCCCAGGCCCCGGTCCACGGTGCGGGATGCGGCTCGCGGATGGATGATTCTGTCATGAATGGGTCCCCTCTACGCCTCTCCTAAAGACCGGGTTGCGGATTTTCATTGTAGCCAGCGTGGCCGGCCGCCGCCTCCCCAAACGACGGACGCCCGTCTCATCCGCGATAATGGGGGCGGTTGGAGGTAGAGAAGGAGGGAAAGAACCATGGCCACGAGGATGTGCGACGTTTGCGGGGTAAGGCCGGCCGCCGTCGCGGTCAGGCGGAGAATACCGGGCGAGGGCCAGACGGTCCGGTACCTCTGCGAACTCCACGCGGCGGAGGCCAGGGGTGGCCGCCCGCCGCTAGGGGCATCTTCCCTGGGCGGCGGTAGCCTCTTCGACGACTTCTTCGACAGGTTCTTGGACGAGGGTCGCACCTCGCTTCCAGGCGGGGGAACGGCCCTCCGGAGGCGGGCGGAGCAGGTGGACGTGACCCAGTTCTTCTCCGCGGCCACCACGGAGCTGTTGCAGCGCGCGGCCCAGCAGGCCCTCGAGTGGGGCAGCCTCGATCTGACGGGCGAGCACCTGCTCTACGCCGCCCTCGAGGACACGGTGGTGCGGCGGGTACTCGAAGGGGCCGGCGCGGATCCCGACGCCCTGCGGGCGCAGCTGGAGGAAGAAGCCCAGAAGGGTGGGCGCACGGACGTCTCCCCCACGCTGGCCCCCGATGCCAAGAGGGCGTTGCTCGCGGCCTACGACGAGTCCAGGGCCCTGGGCGCCTCGTACATCGGGCCCGAGCACGTTCTGCTCGCCCTCGCGGCCGACGACGAGTCGGATGCCGGCCGGCTCCTCTCGCGTTTCGGGCTCTCGCACACCAGGCTGCGCGGGGCCGTGGTGCGCGGCGTCGAAGCCGGCGGCGAGGTTCGGGAACCAGCGAGCTCGACGCCGACCCTGGACGAATACAGCCGCGACCTTACGGAGGCCGCCAGGGAGGGCAAGCTCGACCCGGTGATCGGCAGGGCAGACGAGGTCGAGACCACCATCGAGATCTTGAGCCGCCGTACCAAGAACAACCCCGTCCTTATCGGAGATCCCGGCGTCGGCAAGACCGCGATCGTCGAGGGCATCGCACAAAGAGTAGTGAACGATGAGGTACCAGAGACCCTGGCAGGCAAGCGGGTCCTGCAGCTCGACCTCGCCGGTCTGGTCGCGGGGACCCAGTACCGCGGGCAGTTCGAGGAGCGACTCAAGAAGGTCATAGAAGAGATCAGGGAGCACTCCGAGGACGCCATCGTGTTTATCGACGAGCTGCACACGGTCGTCGGGGCCGGGGCGGCCGAGGGTTCGATGGATGCCTCTAACATGCTCAAACCCGCGCTCGCCCGCGGCGAGCTTCGTGTGGTCGGGGCCACCACTATAGACGAGTATCGCAAGAACATCGAAAAGGACGCCGCCCTCGAGCGGCGCTTCCAGCCCGTGCTGGTCGGCGAGCCCTCCGTCGACGACACGGTGGAGATCCTGCGCGGCCTCAAAGACCGTTACGAGGCTCACCACAGGGTAAAGATAACGGAGGAGGCCATAGTCGCGGCGGCCGAGCTCTCCGACCGCTACATCACCGGACGCTTCCTGCCGGACAAAGCCATAGACCTCATCGACCAGGCGGCCGCCCGGGTCAGGCTCCGCTCCAAGACCAAGCCAGTTGACACGAGGGAGCTCGAAGACGAGATCGGGCGCCTCAAGCGCGAGAAGGACCAGGCGGTGTCGGCCGAAGACTTCGAGAAAGCCCAGGACTTAAAGAACCGGATACAGGAGTCCGAGAACAGGTTGGAGGCCGGCCAGGGCCGGCGTCCCACGGCCGAGGTGACCGCCGAGGACATCGCCGAGGTGGTAAGCCGCGCCACCGGCATCCCGGTAAGCCAGCTCACCCAGGAGGAGCGCGACCGGCTCATGCGCCTCGAGGAGCAGCTGCATGGCCGGGTGATCGGCCAGGACGAGGCCGTCACGGCCATCGCCGAGGCCATCAGGCGGGCCAGGGCCGGTCTCGGGGATCCCAACCGCCCCATAGGCAGCTTCCTGTTCCTCGGTCCCACCGGAGTCGGCAAGACCGAGCTCGCTCGCACGCTGGCCGAGGCCTTGTTCGGTGACGAGGCCGCGATGGTACGCATAGACATGAGCGAGTTCCAGGAACGGCATACGGTCTCGCGCCTGGTCGGGGCGCCTCCCGGCTACGTCGGCTACGAGGAGGCCGGCCAGCTCACCGAGAGCGTAAGGCGCCGACCGTACAGCGTGCTGCTCCTGGACGAGATCGAGAAGGCCCATCCCGACGTGTTCAACATCCTGCTGCAGATACTGGACGACGGCAGGCTTACCGACTCCCAGGGCCGCACGGTGGACTTCAAACAGACCGTCATCATCATGACCTCGAACATGGGCGCACAGAGGATACAGGCCCACTCGAGGAGGAAAGAGTCCTTCGAGGATCTCAAGGAGGACGTGATGAAGATCGTGAGGAGCCAGCTCAGGCCCGAGTTCGTCAACCGCATAGACGAGATCATCGTGTTCAGGGCGCTCACCCGCGAGCAGATAGCCGACGTGGCGCGGATGCTCCTGGAGCGCACGCAGCGCCGCCTGCACGCGCAGGACATCGAGGTGGAATTCACCGACGCCGCCGTCGACCTGATCGCCGAGGAGGGCTACGATCCCGAATTCGGCGCAAGGCCGCTGCGCCGGGTTATCCAGCGCCGCGTGGACAACGAACTGGCCGGCATGGTCCTCGGTGGCTCCTTGAACCCCGGCGATAAAGTAGTCGCCGGGGCGGAGGAAGGCCTGCTCACCCTCGACGTCATGGAGGGCGCGGCCGACGTCCCTGATGAGACAGACTTAGAAGGAGCGGCGCGCGAGACCGAATCGGGCTAAGGGAGCGACTTCAGGCATCGGGCTTGGGGTAGGTGCGGCCCAATGCCCGGGAGCAGGCTTCGAGCGCTTCGTCTACTACCTGCTCGTCCATAGCCGTTGACGTGTTCATGAAGCCGCGCGGCCCGAAGTAGACCCCCTCCTCGAGCGCCGCGAGATGGAAGGCGGCCGCCACGGGACTGTCCAGTCTCAAGTCGGAGAACCTGCGAACCTCGCCCTCGGTTTCGAAGTTCACGTGAACCAGGGACCCGCAGCTGTTCACGACGCCGTGGAGATCCGGCCTCTCGGCCAAAGAGCGGCGCAGCCCCTCGGCGAGCCGCTCGCCCAGGGCGTTGATGCGCTCTATCTCCGAGTGCGTAAGGAGGTCTAGCGTGACGCAGCCCGCGGCCATGGTCATGAGGTTACCGTTGAAGGTTCCTGAGTGGTGGAGGTGGTCTCGATCGCGGGGGTCGAAGACCTCCATCACGTCCGCGCGTCCGCCGAAAGCGCCGACGGGGAGGCCGCCGCCGATGATCTTACCCATCGTCGTCAGGTCGGGACGAACGCCCAGGACCTCCTGGAAGCCGCCGAAGTTGAGCCTGAGGGTTATGACCTCGTCGCAGATGAGGAGCGCGCCGTGCTCATCGGCCAGGCGTCGCGCCGCCGCGAAGTATTCGGGGGTCCCGGTAAAAACCCCCGTCCCCGTTACGGGCTCCAGGATTATCGCGGCCACCTCCTCGCCTTCCTCTCGCATCGCGGCCTCGAGCTGGCCGACGTCGTTATAGTCGACCATGCGCACCAGCTCGCGGACCCCTTCGGGCATCGCGGCTCTGTAGGGGTCCTGTGGCCAGGAGATGGGCACCTGCTCCCACATGCCGTTGTAGCCGCCTTCGGCCTTGACTATCTTCTCCCTTCCGGTAAAGGCCCTGGCACCGCGCACGGCCATCATGACGGCCTCGGTGCCCGAGTTCGCGAAGCGCACCTTCTCTACCGACGCCACCCGGCCGACGATCCTTTCCGCGAGCTCGGCCTGCAGCCTGCCGGGGGCAGGGAAGACGGTACCCAGGACCGCCTGCTCGCCCATGGCCTCGTTTACGGCAGGCACGGCGTGGCCGTGGACCGAGGCGGTGTAGTTGTTCAGGAGGTCGACGAACTCGTTGCCATCCGCGTCCCAGATGCGGCAGCCGGAGCCGGAGGAGATCACCAACGGGTAAGGAGGGAAATAGGCGAGAGAACGGGTATTGCCGCCGGGGATCGAACGCTCGAGCCGCTCCGCGATCTCGCGCGACCTTTCGGTCCTGATGCTGTACCTGGCTTGAGTCATATCCACGTTGCCCTCCACCGTCCCGCCGTTAGACCAGTACATACCATCATAGACCGCCAGTAAAGCTCGTGAAGATTGTATGCTATGGCATCCTCGTCCCGCCTGGCGGGGTTGATCTAAGCCGTACCCCACTCCGCCACAGCGTCTACCCGAGTCGTCCCCTGCATTGCCACCACCACGACCGAAGGGCAAATCCCAGTGTCCGACCCGTGTCGAGCCATAGAAGCGTATCGCGGAAGGCGAGGAAACCCTAGGGTTGCCGGTCGCTACCCTACTGGTGCATTGCGGCGGCCGGGAACGTACGGCATGATGGACGCTGGAAGGCGGGTCCTGAGAAGACCCCCTCGAAACGGTGACGATGACCGTTCCGGTAAGGAGAGGGTAGGGCGTGCAGGTCTGCCTGCTTTCGTCCGCACGTTACGGAGGAGGAATAAGGGTAGTGACTGTGATTCTCGGACCGATTCTGGGCTTCAGGGGATTGGGAGATGGAGAATGGCGCACCTGCGCCCTCGTGGTAACCGAGGGGAACGCCACCCCTCCGGAGCTAACGTGGTTTGTCGACAACGAAGGTCGTCGGAACGAAGGTGGGAACGCTTCCGAGCGAACTCACCTGAAGTCATTCAGGGATTTCGAAGCCTGGCGCTTCGATTGGAGCGTTCAGCAGAGTGATGCGGAGCAGACCATCGTCTACACCCTGGGCGACGGCGGGGAGTATCGCTTCAGCGTACCTGCCACGGACCAGCCGCTTCGCGTCGCCTATGGTTCCTGCGCCGGATTCTCCAGCCTCGGAGAGATGAAAAAGGTGGGGAACAAGAACGCCATGTGGGATGTGCTCGCGCAGCAAAACCGGGATGAGCCTTACCACCTGATGCTGCTGGGTGGAGATCAAGTATACGCGGATCTGGTTTGGGACACGGTGGCGCCGCTCAGGAATCGGCTCGCCGGGTTGGGCGGCGCGCGGGATTGGCACCACGCCGAATTCACTGAGGACGTCAGGTCGGCGGTCGCGGAGTTTTACTTCGGCCTGTACCTCCAGAGGTGGTCTCAGGCCGAGCCCTCAGCACTGCTGGCGCGGGTACCATCCTTGATGATGTGGGATGACCACGACATCTTCGACGGGTGGGGCTCTTACCCCGAAGAGCAACAGAATAGTCCGGTCTACCGGGGTATCTGGGAGCAGGCCCGCGAACACTTCCGCCTGTTCCAGTTGCAGGCGGCGGACGATCTTGATCTTCCTTCGGGGATGTTGTGCGAGCCCGACGAACGGACGAACTTCACCTACGCTTACCGTATCGGAGATCTCGCCCTCGCGGTGCTCGACATGCGCTCCGAGCGTACCCAGAAGCGGGTGATGAGTCTGGAGACGTGGAACGCTTTGCAGGGGTGGATGGACAAGGAGCTCGAAGGCTGCAGGCACCTGTTCGTCGTATCCAGCATCCCGGTCGTTTACGTCAACTCCAACCTGGTCGAGGCGGCTCTAGGGTTTTTGCCCGGGCAGCAGGATCTGGAAGACGACTTCAAGGATCAGTGGCTCAGTCGCACGCACAAGGAGGAAAGGCTGCGCCTCATCCACCGTCTGCTGAGGTTCTCGGAGAAGTCGGGGTGCCGCGTGACGATCGTCTCGGGAGACGTGCACGTCGCGGCGCTCGGTTACATACAGTCGGCAAGGAACGGCTTTGCCAACGAGGAGCCCAACGTCATAAACCAGCTCATCTCGTCGGCGATCGTGCACCCACCGCCGCCAGGACTCATCGTCTACGCGATGGAACTGGTAATGGCCGACAACGTGGAGGAGGTCGACCGGGGCATCACCGCCCGGATGATGAGTTTCCCCTCCATTACTCAGCACTTCATGGCGAAGCGTAATTGGCTCAGTCTGGAGCTGGACGAGGAGAACCGCGTCTGGGCGAAGTGGTACGTAGAGGACAAAGAAGAGCCCTACACCAAGGTCGTCCACCCGATCGACGAGAAGTGACCATCAGCAAAACTCTGACGGTGAAAGTCGCCAGCCACGGATCGTCTCGTTCAGCTCAGCGTCGATCCTCATCGAGCCTGCTCGAATCCCCTGACGCCGGCCAGCTTCTCGGGTTCGCCACCAGGCGAATGGTCCGCACCAGATCGTCCGCTACGTCCATGACGAACGTCGTGACAACAGCGCACTGCCTACCGCTGCCGTCCGCATGCTCGAGACCCGCTCTACTCCGTCAGATGCACCGTGTTCCCGTTGGGGATACCGCGATCTTCGAGGAACTCGTCCCAGCTCCGCTGGCCCACGGACCGTTCGGGCGCCAACCTGGCCCGCCGGAGCGTGTCTACAGCGGGAGACCTGCCTCCAACTGCGCCAACCCTTCGTCTACCAGGGAGACGATATCCGCGTCGGAATGCTCCACCGCGGCGAACATCGCGGATAGCCCCACCCCCATCATAGCCCCCGCGAGGGCGCGCACGGCCGGTTCGTCGGGCCGTCTCCCGGTTCTCTCGGCCACCGCCACCGCGAGCAGGCGCATCGGCCCGTGCAACTGATCGACGAGCGCCGCACGCAGCGGTGGGACCGAAAGGAGGAGCCCGACGCGCTCTCGCAGGTGCTCGCGCTCTGTCGGGGAGGTCCGGGCGAGCACGGCGCGGATCGCGTCACGCAGGGCCCGGATCGGGTCAGACTCCGCAGGCTGCGCCTTGAACGCCTCGAAGATCAGTGGGTCGAACTCGTCCCAGAGGACGACGTCCTCCTTTGTCGGAAAGTAGCGGAAAAAGGTGCTCTCGGAGACCTCGGCCGCCTCCGCGATCCGGGCCACCGTGGTGGCCTCGTAGCCCCGCTCGCGGAAGAGCCTCAAGGCCTGGCGTTGGATCTCCGCGCGCGTCCTGGCCTTCTTGCGCTCGCGCAGTCCCGCCTTCGGCCCGCCATCGGTTTGAGACTCCATGCAACAATTCTAGCCGTTTCGGACCCGCCTCCCCAAGCCTGAGAGTCCCGATCATTCGGCGCATCCCGCTGCCCACACCGCCGCTCGCAGCCCCAGCAGGCGCTCCGCGTTGCGGTGCGCGATCTTCTCCCGGTCGGCGGGTCCGACCGGCAGTCCGTCCAAGAAGGCGCGCGCCTCCCCCATCGACGCGTAGGGGTAATCGGCCGAGAACATGATCCGCTCGGCGCCGACCTGGAGCAGCAAATCGAGAAACGCCTGGGTCCAGTCGAAGCCGCCGAAGGTGTAGTGGACGTTCTCGCGCAGGTAGTCGCCGACCCGCCGGTCGAGCCCGGTCATCTCGCTTGGCAGGGCGAGGTCCAGCCTTGGCACGAAGAACGGTATCCCCTCGCCCATGTGCCCGACGATGATCTGCAACCCGGGGAACCGGTCGAATACCCCACTAAGGACGATCCGCAGAACGTGGGTCGCGGTCTCGACGTGCCAGCCCCAGGCCGCGGTCGCCAACCCGTCGGCCACCCCCGGCGCGAAGTTCCCCGAGTAGTAAGCCTCAACGACCGGCTGGGGCGGCGGCGTCGGGTGGAGGTAGATCGGGACGCCGAGCGTCTCGGCGCGCTCGAGGATCGGCCAGAAGAACGGATCATCCAGGTAACGCCCCCTGGTGTGCCCGTTGATCAGCGTCCCGACGAAGCCGTGCTCACGTACCGCGCGCTCCAACTCCTCGGCGGCGGCCTCGGGCGCCGCGGTCGGTAACGCCGCGAACCCCGCGAAATGTCCCGGATGACGCCTCGTCGCCTCGGCGAGGGTCTCGTTCGCCTCGCGAGCGAGCGACACCGCCCGCCCGGCATCGAGCTGCTCCACGCCAGGAGAGGTCAGCGACAACACCTGCACATCGACGCCAGCCGCCTCCATCTCCGAGATCCTGCCCTCGCCGAGGTCGCACAGCCGCCGTATGAGACCCTCGTAGCCAGCCGCCACCCGAGGATGATCCCGGGCCGCCTCCGCCCGCGCCTTCAGCTCCCGACCCGGCCCTTCCATGAACGCCCCGGTGGCGTAGTGCTCCTCGAGCGCTATCGTCCGCATCGTGTACTCCGATCCAAAAATATGACAGTCTACTATTATGATAGAGTGAACTATCATTTTGTGCAAGGAACCGGCCGTCGATGACCCTGGCTGCTGTAGCGGGATTGCTGGCTTGATGTAGGGTGAGGACGTAAGCGGTAGGGTGTGCGGCGAAGCGGTGTGGGAAGGACGGACCGTTAGTGGGCGGCCGACTACCGTCTCTGCGACGTGTGGGCGCTGCCGACGCCGGGCGGTCCGGACGGCTTCCCGCGGCTGGTGCACCAGATCGCCTAGGGCGACCCCTCGGACGGAGTCTCCCGCGCCGACCGAAGCGCCCATTAGCCGCTACCATACAGTAGGTATGGTAGCGGCGTCAGGTGAACGAAGCGTGAGAGTAGCCTACCCTGTACTGTTCATATTCGACGGACGGTGTGGGGTCTGCGCCAGGTTCGTACGGATGTTGAGGGGTCTCGATTCGTTATCGCGGGCATTCCACGGTCGCGACCGCGGCGGCATCGAAGGGAGACCCGAAGAATAAGCGAGGTACGGGAGAAGCCGCATCCGAAGAGGGGTCCGCGGAAAGGCAGGTACATCATGAAGTTTATGGTAGCTTCCGAGGTCTTCGGGCTGTTTCCTGGCTTGAAGCTCCCGGTTGCCGTGGCGGAAGGGATCCATCTTACCACTGAAGCACCAGGTATCGAGACGATGTGGAGACAGTCCTGGGAGCAGGCGGCACGAACAGCCTCGGATTACGAGAGCCCACAGTCACATCCCCGAGTCGCTCCCTGGCGCGAGGCCATGGCCGCGATGGGAGTCTCCGGTAGGAAATTCCCCAGTTCCATAGAAGCTCTCCTGCGACGAGCATTCAAAGGCGGCGAGCCTCCGCGCATCAACCCGCTGGTGGACTTCTACAACGCCATCTCTTTGCGGTACGTCGTTCCCGCCGGGGGCTTCGATCTGGGAGACATTGACGGGACGCTCGAGTTGAGGCTCACCCGCCAGGAAGACACCTTTCAACCACTGGACGGCTCATCCGAGGTAGGCGTCGAGCCCGGCGAGGTGGCTTACGCCTCAGGTAACGAGATTCTGACCCGCTACTTCGTTTGGAAGCAGTCCCGCAAAGGGCTCCTGAACGAGTCCACCAGATCCCTGTTCCTGGTTTCAGAAGTGCTGGGAGTAGTCGAGTCCGACAGCGGCGTGGCAAACGCCGTACTGGAAGACTTCGCGGACGGTCTGAGGCGCCATTTCGACTCGGAACCGGCGATCTTCCTCGTTGGGGAAGAAGATCCTGAGGTCTCTCTGTAGCTGGCGCATGAAGGCCTTCACCGGAGGACCCGAAGAAGAACCCTGGTGGGCTGGGTACTACACGGATGCTCTGAAGATACGTGATCGCAAACTCTTCGCTTAGCCAGGCTCGAGTTCGACCAATAGACATCGCGCGTGCGGCCGGGCTATACCCAACCAAGTTGGGACCATGGTCCCATGACAGCGGCATTCCCCCCCTTTAAGGTGCTCATCAAAAGGTAGGGAGAAGATCAGGTGGATAGCGGAATTGCAGGTCGTGGGGCTCTCCCTCCATGCCGATCCTGTCCGGCAGGAGTGGGCAACATGGAGTTGCCCGCCGACAAAAGCTCGCCTCTGAGCTTTCCTAGAGCGTTGTGGGGATGAACTCACCATGAGATCGCAAGAAGCGCGCGTCGGAACTAGAGTAAGGGTGTGTGAGCACCATCGGATCTCGGAGCGGCGGGGCATGGTCGGTAGGATCGTGGGCCGCTACGGGGGAGAAGACTACGTGGCCGTCGACGTGCGCTTTCCGGACCGACGGTATCGGCTGTTCTGGCCGGAGGATCTGGAGGAGATCTCCCCCCCAAGGCCTTGGCGGCGCTCGCTTGTGGGCGGCGAAAGCAGGAGCTAGGGATGAAAGAGCCCATGTTTCCCAAGTTCGACTACTACCTCGACGAGTCGGACCCAGACATAGTGATCCTGCGCCGCCAGGACGGCTCGTTCGTTGCGGCCTTCAGCGCAAGGGGTGCCACCACAGAGGGCTTCGTCGAAGCCGCCAGGGAGGATTATTGGGAGCTCGTCCGGGCTCACACGGAATCCGCATGATGAGTTCCGCGGCGTACAGCATCTTGGGCTAACCACACTCAAAGCCGCGGCTGGTATGAAGGACCGTTAAGATCGTCGCGTGGTGCCAGCTCCGGTGAACATTCGGTGGCTCTCGCACGTAATAACGGTTAGCATGCTATCCGCCGGCGAAGAGAGTGATGAGCAGATCCACGCTTACCGGAACAAAGATGAACGCTGAGGAAGCAAATTTGGCCCTTGGAGCCGCCGGCCGACCGCGAAAGGACGGCGGAGCGAAGGCCGGCTTCCGAGTTCGGTTCGGCGGCGGCGACTTCTGCTTGGAGAGCCGTGGTTATGATTACCGCGGTGGCTGCTATGGTGGTAGCTACGGCGGTGGTAGACGGTAACGCGGCGTGAAATGAAGCGGCTCTTAACATGGGGGGCGTACCGACCAACTGAGCGACTCAGGCGGCATAAGAAGGCGGGCGGACGCACCTTCGCTCGACAGCGAAGAGGGACTGCGGGCCGCCTACGACGTGCTCGGCGGTGAGCTCTACAGGATGGCCCACAGAGCATTGAATGATGATGGCCTGGCAGAAGAGGCGGTGCAGGAGACCTTCCTGCGGGCGTGGCGCGCCGCCGACCGCTACGATCCGCAGAGAAGCTCCCTGCGGACCTGGATGTTCGCCATCGCCCGCAACGTCACTATAGACTTGGCCCGGGCACGTTCGGCGCGCCCGCAGCGGACGGGGCTGGAGGTGGACCATACGCACGAGGCGAAGGACACCACCGAGGAATCCCTTCGCTCGTGGGAGATGGAGGAGGCACTGCGGCACTTGGGTCCGCATCACCGTCATGCGATCGTAGAGACCTACTATCGCGACAGGCCCTGCGCGGAGGTCGCCGCCGAGGCCGGTGTCCCGGTTGGCACCATGCGCAGCCGCCTCTACTACGGTCTGAAAGCGCTGCGCGCGGTGCTGGAGGAGAGAGAGTGGACCGGATGACTCCACCCGAAGAACATTACCGATACCGGGAACAGATCGGCGCGTTCCTGCTCGGCAAGCTCGATGGAGTAGAGCTGACGGCCCTGCAGAGTCACCTAAATAGCTGTCCTGTCTGCCAGGCGGAAGAGAGGAAGCTGGAACCCGTGGTCGCGGCCCTCTCGTACGCCGCTCCCGACCGGATCGATGAAGCCTCGTGGCCTCCCGAACACCTCGAAGAGTCGACCCTCGCGCCGATCTTGGGGGAGATGCGCCGCGCACGGCGTTATGGATGGCGGTTCGGCTGGTCGGCGGTTGCCGCGGCTGCGATCTGCGTCGTCGTGATGGGCCTCGCCGGATTCACCTGGTTTCTGGAGCCCGCAGTCTCTCTGGAGTTGCGCAAGGACGCGGTTAGGCTGGAGATCAGCACACGCGGCGGCGAGCTGGTGTTTACCGCCAAGCTTCCCAATGAGTCCAGGGTCGCCTCTGAAAACCAGGAGGGACCGAGCCCCGGAAAAAATCTCGCTCCGGCTGATTCGTCGAAGGAGGAACCAGCGGCCTCCGACTCTGGGAGCGGGATACCCCCCGTGGGGGGGAGCACACCCGAGAGCGGCGACAAGGGTTCATCCCCCGGCGGCGAGAAGCCCGGAGCAACGTCGCCCGGAACACCCTCGCCTGAGACAGCGTCTCCTGGGACGACCTCGCCTAAGACGGCTTCGCCTGGAACAGCCTCGCCCGGGACGGCGTCGCCCGGGGCAGCAACGGAAGAAAGCGGCCCCCCTCGTGGTTCCTATGGGAAATCGCCGGCGTGCGACCAGTACTCCTGTGCTCAAGAGTGAGCGGCCGATTTGCGGCGGGTCTCTCTTGCGAGACCCTGCTTCCGGAAACCCGAGGTCGGATCCGAACAGGCTCTTTCCCACGTATCGTCAAGATCGTCGCGGGGTGCCAGCCACGGTGAATGTTCGGAGGC
>DATMVF010000300.1:0-8899 GCA_035563475.1 Rubrobacter sp. | reverse complement strand
GAGCTTCTCGGATCTGGAGGAGGATGTGCGCCAGTCTATCGCTCGAATCCAGGCGAGCCCGTTCATCTTGCACAAGGAGAGCGTACGCGGCTTCATCTACGAGGTAGAGACTGGAAGATTGCGCGAGGTCACCTGACTCTTACTCCGGTACCTTAGAATATGGGATGCAAGGCAGGGTACCGACTGGTTACCTGGCCCACCGAGGGACGGCGAGAGGAAGCTAACCATGTACGCAAGGGTGACGAACATCCGGTTCCCTTTGGAAATGGAAGCGGAGGTGACCGGTGTTGCTCAGGGTTTGGTGCCGATCTTGAGGCGGCAGAGGGGCTTCGAAGGCCTTCAGGTGCTGACTGACCCCAACGTGGGCGAGGGCATCATCGTCTGCTTTTGGGAGACAGAGGCCGAGGCGCTGGCGAGCGAGGCCACCTCCTCGTATATCGGGCAGATGAGCATGATGTCGAGCTTCCTTCACGAGCCGCTTGTCCCGAAGACTTACGAAGTGAGCGTGAAGGTGTGAGCAGCCAGCCGAGCTGATCGGAAGAGTAGTGAGGTAGCGAGGACGCTTGGCGACTTGCGATGCTCGACCATCACACCAGCACCGTCGCGCCACCGGCTCCAAGACGCCCAGCTCGCGGCGGCCTCGCGGTGCACCTCGTGCTGGTTCCAGATTCTCACCTGTGCTGCTCACAGGTAGTGGATCGGTATAGAGCGTGCCACGTGTGGTCCGCGTTTGCCCAAGCTCCTAGCACGCACGTTACGAAGACCTGCCGTCGCAGTTTTTCAAGAGAGTGGCGACATCACGGTCGCTTTGTAAGAAGATCGAGCACGCAAACGCTCATACCAGGCTTCCAGGTTTGCCATGGGAGGACGTTCGATCTCTAGGCTGAACCAGCGGTATGCCGTCACCCCAGGCGGTATGTCCGCCATGGTAAACGCCGGTCCAGTAACGTAATCTCGAGTAGCCAAGTGTGCGTCGAGCATGGCCAGGTTCTCGGTCGTCTTGCTTATGGCGGTTGCTATAAAGTCCCGATCCCTCTTTTCCGGCGGCGTGCGGATAAGACCGACGAACGCCGGCCGGAAGTTGGCCCAGAGCGTTCCCATCTGCCAATCCATCCACCTGTCCGCGTCGGCCCGTTCTGCGAGGTCCTCCGGGCACAGCGTGCCCATCCCGTGCTTGGCGGCGAGGTACCGCACGATGACGTTGGACTCCCAGAGCACGAAGCCGCCGTCAGAGATCGTCGGCACAAGACCGTTAGGGTTCAACTGCAGGTACTCAGGTTCCTTGTTGCCGCCGAAAGGACCGCCGACATCAACGCGCTGATAGCGAAGGTCCAGCTCTTCGCAACACCACAGAACCTTCTGGACGTTTATGGAGTTGCTTCGGCCCCAGATCCGAAGCACTCATCCTCCGAGCGTCTGGTTGGGCAGCCACGTGACCAGGCCTGGGAAGAGAGCGAGGATGAGTATCCCGAGCGCCAGGACACCCACGTAGGGAAGCGAGCCCGCGAGTATGTCCCGCAGCGGGATGTCGGGCGCGATGCCCTGCACCACGTACAGGTTCAGCCCTACCGGAGGTGTGATCAGGCCCATCTCCATGTTCAGGGTCATCACCACGCCGAACCATATCGGGTCGAACCCGAGCTCCGTAATGATTGGGAACAGGACTGGCATGGTAACGAGAATGATCGCCACGGGCGGGATGAAGAACCCCAGGAACAGGAACAGCAGGTTCATGATAACGAACACCACCCACCGGTTCACCTGAAGGTCGGCCACCAGTTGCGCCAGCTCCTGGGGAACGTTGAGGAAGCTCAAGATCTGGCCGAGCACTGCGGAGAAGGCCACGATCATCAGGATCATCGTGCTGGTCCGCGTGGTTTCCAGAGCTATGTCCATGAGGTTTCTCACGTTCACCGAGCGATACAAGAGGGCGACCAGGATAAGGGCCAGTAGGGCGCCAACGCCCGCCGCCTCGCTAGGGGTGGCGATGCCCAGGTACAGGACACCCAAGACGCAGGCGATCAGTACGACAAAAGGGATCACCTTGATCAACAAGCCAAAGCGGTGCTTCCAGGAGTACCTCTCCTCCTCGTCGACATACTGTGAGGCTCCGCTACCCTCTCCTGTGCTGCCGGTCTGTTGCTGGACACGCGCGCTCCTCCTGTTCGAGAACACCACTACCAGAATCCACAGACAGAACAGCAGCGTGACCATGATGCCCGGCACGACGCCGCCCAGAAACAGGCGGCCGATCGACGTCTCCGTGGCTATACCGTACAGGATCAAGGTGACGCTCGGTGGAATCAGTATGCCCAGCGTACCCCCTGCGACTATCGCCCCCGTCGCCAGCCCGTTCGGGTAGCCTCGCTTGGTCATCTCGGGGATGGCTATCCTCCCGATCGCAGCGGAGGTCGCGGGGCTCGAACCGGTCAAGGCCGCGAACACCGAGCACGCCATCACGGAGCTCATGGCCAGGCCGCCGGGGAGTCGGCCCACCCATACATGCGCAACCTCGAGCAGATCCTGGCTCGCTTTGGAGTGTCCGAAGATCGCGCCCATCAAGACGAAGAGCGGGATGGCCAGCAACGCGAAGTCGTTTAGCGAGGCGAAGACGAAGTCGGCAAAGAAAGCGAACTCTTCCGGGGTGAGGAAGATCACGATGGAGAGTATCGCGGTCAGGCCCAGTGCGAAGGCAACAGGGATGCCTATGGCCAGCGTCACCAGCAGTATCAGGCAGACGATGGCCCCTATGGTCAAAGCGCTCACTGAGTCCGACCTCCTTCGAGATCCTCACCTTCGTTCGCCGGCTGGTCGCCTGTTCTGATCCGCTGAAGGATATGGACCACTATGACCAGGTATTGAAGCGCGATTAGCGTCATGCCCAGCGGCACGATGAGATAAGGGTAGGTCAGTGGCACGTTCCACGCCGTGCCCGAGGTCATACCCTCCTGGGTGGTCTCCCACCACAGGACAAAGGCGATCGCGGCTACGGTGACGACGAACACGAAGCCCAGAACCGACGCGACCAGCTGCACGTAGCGCCTGGGCTTCTCTGGAAGCCGATCGACGATCAGGGAGAGGTTTACATGGTCGCCGTGCTTCAGCCCGTATGCGCCACCAACGAAGGCGGAGAACATCAAGAAGTAGGTCGATAGCTCCAGCTGCCAGACGGTAGAGGCGCCGAACACATACCGAAGAAGGACGCCGTAGCAGACTATTAGCATAGAAAGCAGGATCAGTACGGCGCTCGCGTAACCCGCAAACTCGGAGAGCCGATCTATGTACCTGAGCAATAAGGGAGACCTTGGGTTTCTTGGTCCGCTCACGCGAATACTCCCCTCTTCGATACTTCGAGGGCTGGCGCCAGGGAGGCGCCAGCCCTAGTTACTACCCTAATTGTCTGGCACGTTACTGGCGAGCTCGATCAGCTGTTGACCGCCCTTCACGTCAGCGGCGAAGTCGTCCCAGACCGGCTGGGAAACCTGTTGCCACTCCACGAAGGACCTATCGTCCATCGGCACGACTTTCACGCCTGCTTCCTCGAACTCTTTGTCAACGCGGACATCGTCCTCCTGCGAGGCCTTATAGGCGTACTCCTGCAGTTCGGCGCCTTCCTCTTCAAAGATCTTCTGCTGTTCGGGCGTCAATTGCTCGAACTCCTCCATGCTTATTATCAGGGGCTCGAACATGAACCAGAACGTGTTCCCGCCCGTGGGGGAGGTGTAAGAATTGACCTGCTCGTAGAGCCTGTAGGAACTGAACGAAGAAGTTGACGTTATCGCGCTGTCCAGGGTTCCGGTCTGCATAGCGTTGTAGATCTCCGATGAGTCCATGCTCGCGAGCCCGAAGCCTACTCTCTCGAGCATTTGCTCTACCCTGGGACCCGCTGCACGGGTCACCATGCCAGACCGGACATCGTCCGGCGAGACTACGGCGGACCCTTCCTTGACCCCGATTGCTCCTGCGTTCCATACCCAGGTGAGGATCTTGATCCCGTTCTCCTCCGTCATCTCCTCGACCTTGCGCCCGATTTCCGCGTCTTGCCAGTTCTGCGCCTGAGCGTGGTTGCGTACCATCGCTGGCATCAAGGTGACGCTGAACTCTGGCACGTCGCCCGAGGCATAGTCGAGCGGGTAGACCGACATATCCGTGGTCCCCTGCTCCATCGCCTGATACTGTTGCTCGGGATCCTCTATCAGAGAGTTGTTGGGGTAGATCTTGATGGTCACGTCTCCGTTTGTTCTCTCCTTTACCTGCTGCGCGAACCTTTGCGCCAGTACGGCACGGAAGTCACCCTCGCCTTCGCTCGCGCCTGGCCACTGGTGGGACAGGCGCAACGTTACCGCACCGGCTCCTCCTCCGCTCTCCGCGAGCCCGCAGGCACTCAGCAAGCCAACCAACAAGACCGCTCCTATAGCGCACAAAAAGCGCCGTCTTAGCGTCGTCATCTTCCCTTTCCCTCGTTCTTTGGCAGCCGTTATCGAAATCCCCAGTGCTACCAGATCATCCACACTCCTGCGGCAAACTCGCCAAGGTATAAGTAGCCTGGCTGCGTCGCTTACGCAATACCCTCCTCTATTTCTCTCTTGGTCCTTTCCCCAGACGAATGTCGACCGACCAAGGAATGTTACTAGCATAGCAAGATTTTTCGGTCACGTTTGACCAGGAGGAGCTCTCGGTGCGGAAGCACGGGCACGCATCGGCAGATCACTTTCACGGCCGGCGATCGGCCCCGTGCGACCTTCGCGATCGGCGACTTGGTGTCCGGACTGTGGTTCGCTCGGCAGATAAGCAGTGACATATCCTTCGCGCATCATCTCAGTGCGCGGCGATCAGGTCGGTGGCGGGCGATGAGGGTGACGGCCGAGCCAATGCCAGCATCGGCGACAGCGATGGCACGAGCCTCGGGAAAGGCGACAGTTGCCAGATCGGTGAGCACGCGGCCGGGCGGCAGCTCGACGAACAGTCGGACACCGAGCTCGAAGAGCAAGGTAGTAGCGTCGTGCCAGCGGACCGGCCATTCGACGCTCTGGGCTAGGTCGTCACGGATCTCCTCCGGGTCGCGCAGCGCGCGGCCACCGACGTTGCTCAGGTACGGTACGGCGGGCGGGACCATGGAAACGGCAGCGAGGACCCTCTCGAGTTTCGCCGCGACCGGGGCCATGAGGGGCGTGTGGGAAGGTGTGGGCACGGCGAGGCGCCGGACACGGTGAGCGCCGTGCTCGCGAGCGAGGTCCAGAACCCGCTCCAGGGCTTCATCCGCGCCGGCAACGCACACCTGCAGGGGCGCGTTGACGTTGGCCGCGTGAACCGGCGCGTTCGGGGTACCGGATTCTGCTGTGAGACGGGATACTGTCCGCTCGTCCAGCCCGGCGACGACGCCCATGCCGTATCCTGCCGGGTACGCCTCTTGCATGGCACGGGCGCGCAGATCGACCAGGCGCAGCGCATCCGGGTAGGCAAGCGCGCCGGCCGCAACAGCTGCGGCGAAGGCGCCCACCGAGTGTCCTGCCACGAAGTCCGGTGCGCCACCTTCTTCGATCAGTATCCGAGCGGCAGTAGCGCCGACAACGAGCAGGGCGAGCTGAGTGGCGCCGGTCGAGTCGAGAGCCTCAGGGGTGTCTAAGTCGAGCACTTCACCCCCGAGTACCTCGGTCGCATGTGCGATCATGTCGCGGGCTACCGGGTGATCTGGCAGGTCATGCAGCATACCGGGACACTGCGAGCCTTGGCCGGGAAACAGGAACGCGACGCTCATGCGCTCCGCAGATTAGTCGCGGCTTCTCGCCACGGGTCGCGGGTCAGTATCGGTCCGTCAGGCGTGCGCAGCAAGATCCGCCCGCCGCGGACGTAATCGGCCAGCGTCACTGCCCCGGCGGACGCGTCGAGTTGCACGTCGACACGCACCGGCAACCTGTCCAGATAGTCTGCTATCTCCCGTGCATTTCCGAGCGGCAAGGGCTCCGGCGCCCGGACGACCACGTCGAGGTCGCTAGCGGTGCTCGCTGCGGCAACGCCTGTGGCTAATTCGAAGCCGACACTACCGGTCGGGCCCCAGGCGAAGCCTAGGGCGGCGAACAATTCGTCGACCGCGTCCAGGACCCGTAAGGACCTTATCCAGCGCGCGCGGTCCATGTTGTGCCAGACCCGCTCCGCGATGAGGTCTTCCGGGGTAACACGCGCCGCGACGGCGTCCGGCGTGAGCAAGGCGGCGAACCGTTCCGCACGGGTGCTCCCTCGCACCCCGACAGGGATGAGGCCAGCCGGCCCACGTGCCCGGCGCACCACGACCCAAGGCGCCCGGGCAAGCGACGTGGGCACCCAGGCAGGGACGGATTCCTCGTGGCACAGCCCGGCGCCACCAGTGAGACGCAGCAGGTCGTGCGGCCTCACCTGCTCCACTCCTCAGCGAGCCGCTCCCGGACCCGCAAGCTCGCGTCTCGGTGTTGGCGGGCCTCTGGGGAAGCGAGCCGGCCCGATAGATCAGTAGAGCCGTCGTGGCGGGCCGAGTAGATCGCCTCGGCGAGCGCCTCTCGCACCCTCTCGACGTCCTCCGCGTCTGGCTGCTCGGCGTTAACTCCCTCGATGAGGCGGTGCAGAGCTCCCAGTCGGGCGAAGGAGGTGACATCATATGCGGTGGCGGGTACTTCTTTGGCGATCTCGTCCAGATCCTCCACGCTACGGCGGGTTACGCGGGCGGTCGAGCGCTTGGACATTACCTGAACGGCGACGCCGGGATCCTCGAGCGCAAGGATACGGTTGGCTTGCATGCCGTGCGCGAGGAACGCCCCGGAGATCGCCTGCCCGACTACGAGCGCCACGACCGGGTGTCCGGCCAGCCGGGCAGTAGCGTAGGCGTCGACCGCCGCCGCGAGCGCGAGGTGGAGTCCCAACAGCTCCTCGCGGTACCCGTAGGGCTGGCCAGGCACGTCGACGACGGCGACGAGGGCCCGACGGTCGTCGTCGAGGTCCTCGACCACAGCTTCGCGCACGCGCCGGGCGAGCGCCCAACCCTCTTCTAGGCCCAGCTCGCCATCACGCGCGCGAGGGAACCTCGCCTCCGGATTGGGGACGACGGCGAGAAACCGCGATCGCTCGTCGCCCACGGTGCCGTCTGCGCACAGCACGGATGCGGGTTCACCGTCGGGGATTGCTCCGGCCAGCGCCTCGAACCAGGTCTTGCCCCTGCTCATCGTTCTTCCCCCTCATCGTCCCAGAGGGCACGCAACGCCGGTCCGTCGACAGGCTCCGACACGTCGATCCTGGCCAGCCGGGCTTCGTAGCGCCCGACCTGCGCGCTGCGGTTCTCCGCAGGCACTCCTGCCTCGCACGCGGTTCGGACCGTCTCGGCGATCATGGCGACGTCGTCCTCGACGAGCACGTCGGCCACGCCGGTGGCGACGCGCTGCTGACCACCGATGGTCTCCCACACCAGGCGGCGGTCGTCTGAGTCGAGCTCCGCGACTCCGGCCTCCTGCTCCACGACCTGCGGACCGTTGAGGCCTAGCCGGCCCTCCCGGGTCATGATGACATGGCTGCACAGACCGGCGGCGATCGCCATGCCACCGAAGCAGCCGACCATGCCCGCGACCACGCCGACCACCGGGACGTGGGAGCGCAAAGCCACGATCGCCTGGTGTATCTCAGCCACAGCGAGCAGCCCGAGGTTGGCCTCTTGCAGTCGGATGCCGCCTGTCTCCAAGAGCAGCACGGGGCAGACAGGATGGCCGCTCTCGGCGTCACGCAACGCCAGTTCCAGCGCGCCGGCTATCTTCGCGCCGGATACCTCCCCGATGCCTCCTCCCTGGAAGAGGCCTTCGACGGCGAGCACGACAGCCTCCTTGCCGTCCAGGTCGCCGCGGGCCACCACGACCCCGTCGTCGCACGCGGGGACGACGCCCTGCAGTTCCAGGTGCGGGGATTCTAGCCGCTCGAACGGACCGATCAACTCTCGGAAGGTGCCGGAGTCCAGCAGCGCGGCCGCCCTCTCGCGGGCGGAGAGCTCTGTTAACCTCGTCTTCGGTCGGGCCGGAAAGGTCACGAACGGCTCTCTTCCACGGCCTGGGCCAGCCTGAGGGCGACGGTGCCGGGCGTGGCACCGGAGTCGTTGATCTCGACGGCGGCGGCGAGGTCATTACGGGTGAAGAAGCGGTCGAGCACCGCCTCCCAGACCTCCCCGAATCCATCAACGCTGGTGCGGACGATAACGTGGGCCTGTTGATCTGGCGATGGACCGAGCAGGATCTCCAGGTCACCAGAGCCGACGACGCCAACGTGCGCGTGATGCGCTACGGGCTGAGAGCCCGGATAGTCGAAGGTCAGTGTTTCCAATTCAAGCTACCTCCTCGTGGATTGAGTCGGCGGCGACTCGATCCTCCAGGGCGTCTAGAAACAGAGCCGCCGCAAGCAGATCTGCGCTACCGCCAGGCGCGGCGTTGTACGCTAGCATCGCCGCTTCCAGCGACCGCAGCGCACGACGGCCCGCCGCGGTGGCGGTACCGCCAACGTCGAGCACCGCTCGGGCTCCGCTTTGGGCGTCCCGCAAGGCCGAGCGGCCACCGCGGTGCAGTAAACACGTGTCGTCTACATGGGCGATGAGGGCGACGAGCGAGTCCAGGCGGGCGAACTCCTCGGAGCATCCCGCTCTACGGGCACCTCGCAAGGCCGGCAGCGCGACACTGACGACGTGCGGGAAACCTTGCCTCGCCTCTCCCCGTGCCCCAGACACGCCGTAACGCACCGCGGCCAGGGAACCGTGAGACGCCCCGGTAGGGGCGTACCGATCAGGGAAAGCCGCCACCCGCCCGGCGAGCGCCGTGATGTCCGTTGGGGAGGCTTCGGGCGGTGCCATAGCCGCGCCGGCGGTGAGCAGGCCCAGGGCCCAAATCGCGCCACGGTG
>DATMVF010000299.1:0-7087 GCA_035563475.1 Rubrobacter sp. | reverse complement strand
TTCGCCCGACGCTCGCGCTCTGACTCGGCCTGACGAGCCATCGCCCGCTGCATCTGCTGCGGGATCTCCACGTCCTTCACCTCCACCACGCTGACCTTCACCCCCCAGGGGTCGGTCTGCTCGTCTATGATTCTCTGCAGCTCTTCGTTTATCTCCTCCCTGTTTGTAAGGAGCTGATCGAGGTCCTTCTGGCCGAGGACGCTCCTTAGGGTGGTCTGGCTTATCTGGCTGGTGGCCAGCACATGGTTCTCGACCTCGATGACGCTCCTGTTGGGGTCCACTACCCTGAAATAGATGACGGCGTTGACCCTGGCGGGGACGTTATCGCGGGTTATAACGTCCTGGGGGGGCACGTCCATGGTCACGGTCCTCAGATCGATCTTGACCATCCTGTCCACCAACGGCAGCAGCAGGAACAGCCCAGGTCCCTTAGGTCCGCCCTGCACCCGCCCGAGGCGGAAGATGACGCCCCGCTCGTACTCCTTTACGACCTTCACGGCGCTGTACAAGAACGAGGCTACAACTACAACGACCACCACGAGCGCTATGAACGCGAAGCTCACGCCCACCGCCTGCAACAAGCCCAAGGTTGCGTACACGACAAATCCTCCTCTATCGGCCCGGCTGGTCGAGATCTCGACCGCTACCGGGCGGTCCGATGGGCACCACCTGCATTACTCCTCCCTCGCCGAAGCCCAAGAGCCTCACCCTGCGGCCCGTCCCCGCGATGGGTTCGCCGTCTCGCGGATCGGTCTCCACTGGAGCGAACGCTAGCACGGCGAGCCACAGTTCCCCGTGAACGAACACCCACCCCGTCGGAGTCCGCTCCCACAGGGCTACAGACGGTGCCGACCTCGCCTATCATCCCTTCCTTGCCGGTAAGGGCAGGCCTCCTTACGAGCGTGCGCAACGAACCTACCACCCCGAAGAGCACGCCTCCCATGAGCACCGCGATGACAGCAAGAACGCCGAGCAACACGCCCGAGTAGGGGATGCCAGCCCACAGCAGTAGCAGGCTTCCGGCGAGCAACGCTCCGATACCCCCTGCGGCGAGCAGGCCATGGCCGATAAGGTGCAGGACCATGACGAAAAGCACGATCCCAACAAGTATCAGAGGGGCTCCGATCGCAGACGTTGTCACCGTCGGTAACGCGCTGCCTGGTCGGGAGATAGGTATGCTAGTAAGGGCAGCATCGTCGGTCTGAGGTGATTGTACCGCACATCGCCATGAGAGATTCTTGCGAGGTCGTCGCTCTCTACCTTTACGGGGGCCCGACACCCTATGCTAGAACCATTCGAAGCCACCCAAAGGGCCATCTAGATAGTAGGGACCGTCGTTCGGCGAAACCGAGGACTCTCCTTATTCCGAATATTCGGCTCATATAAGACGATTTTGGAGAGCCGACGAGCGGACCGAACAGCACGGAAGCCACGCTGAAGGGACGGCTGATTGTCGCTCCTACTCATCGATGTAGCAAGACACGCATGGCGCCCCCACTATTCATGTTGGCAGGCACCACTTCCAGTTGCCGAATCTCATCCTGGGTCAGTAAAGCGCGAAACCTGACCTCCGTATTTATGCAGTTGTGCATCGATGCGAGCGTATCCGTGCCATTCTGCATACGTGCTCTCAAGGCCCCTTACGCTCGCGTCAATTCCAACCGCTCGAGACCGCTCTCGTTCAGCAAGGCACGGAAGCCGAGCGCGGGCGTTCTTTCAACTTCGGGGATTCGTAACGAGCAACACAGCTACGGAAATGTCGCAATCTGAGAAGGGACCCTTGAGGCAGAAAATTCTTCGAAAGCATCAGCATCAACACGATGGAACCCACTATCTGCGCCTGACTATCCTGAACGACGATGACAGGCTTCACTCGGACACGGGTCTCCAACCACGTACGAATCGGATAATGATCCCCGTGGATCATTATCCGATGAGAAGCTCTCTAACAACTTGTTTCAGCGAAAGTGGAGCACGGACCCTCCTGTAGATCGATCGCGGTAAGGTGAAGATTACCCAAGCACCGCGCTCGATCAGCGAGACATCGAAGTGTAAACTGCCGACTGTCAGAGTCGCCAATGTACCTGCTTCTCAGGAGGCGAGTGGAAGCAAGAAGCCCCAAGCTCATATTCCCACTCGACCTCACCTGGGAATCCGCTTCGGTAGAAGGTTCGTGGCCTGAATGGACCCAGCGGCCTGAAGTGCCGAAATAGAAGGGAGCGCCCGGTGAGCGACGATACGATAGCCCTGAGCGATGAGCAGCTGGACCAACTCGCACGATATTTCAACGAGGAGGTCACCTTCTCGAGACACATAGGGGCCAAGGTCGAGGAGGTCGAGCCGGGACGCTCGGCCATAGCCATAGACGTCAAGGACATCCACCTCAACGGGGCAGGCACGCTCCACGGCGGGGTGTACGCCTCCCTAATAGATACCGCTATGGGCCTATCGGTGTTGGCCCTCGTGGGCGTGAGAACCGCGACCATAGAGATGAACGTGCACTTCCTCGGGGCGGTAAGCGAGGGCCGCATAACGTGCCACAGCGAGGTGGTGCATCGCACCCGCCGGACGGCGACCGCCGAGGCGAAGGTACGCGACTCGGAGGGCACCCTCGTCGCCATGGGGACCGGCGCGTTCCGCGTGTTCGAGAGGAAGGGCAGCGCGATCGTTTGAGCCGTGGCCTTTCGTCGCCGATCTGCAAGCCGTCAAGCAACCGATAAATCGGCCCTCATCAATTCCAAGCGCTCGATGCCTGCCCCATTAAGGAAAGTCCGGAACCTCACCTCGGTTGGTTTTGTAATCTCCGACTGATATGACCTTCTCGTCGAAGTACTGAGCGAGGCGGGTCAACTGTTCTTTGTCCAGGCTTCCTACAGTTTCTTCCATCGTTTCTCCTCGTGATGCAACCCTTTAATCTGTCGGCCCGCCGGCGACGTAGAGCACCTGGCCGCTCACGAACGCGGCCTCCTCGGAGGCAAGGTACAGGATGGCGGCGGCCACGTCCTCGGGCCATCCGGCGCGGCCGGCGGGGATGCTCTGTACGCGCTCGGCGACGAAGTCGTCGAAGTCCACGCCGAGCCTGGCAGCGGTCTCGCGTGTCATCTCCGTCTCTATAAAGCCAGGGGCTACGGCGTTCACGGTTACGCCGTAGCGACCCAGCTCGATGGCGAGGGTCTTGGTGAAGCCCTGTATGCCCGCCTTCGCCGCCGAGTAGTTGGTCTGGCCGCTGTTGCCGAGCGCGCTCGTCGACGAGACATTGACGATTCTGCCGTAGTTCCTCTCGACCATGTGCCTCTGGGCGGCCCTGGTGCACAAGAACGCGCCGCCCAGGTGGACGTTCAACACGGTGCGCCAGTCCTCGTCCGTCATCTTGTAGAAGAGGTTATCCCTCGTTACGCCGGCGTTGTTGACGAGGATGTCGAGCCGCCCGTAGCGGTCGACTATCTCCTTTACTGCGTTCTCGACTTCGGTGCGGCTCGTGACGTCGACTCTGGCCGCGAAGGCGTCCATACCCTCATTCACGAGCTGGCGCGCCGTGGAGAGCGCACCCTCCAACTTCACGTCCGTAAGGCATACCCGCGCACCCTCCCGCGCGAAGCGGCGCGCGGTGGCCTCACCTATACCGCGTGACGCCCCCGTCACCATCGCAACCCTGTCGTCGAGACGGCCCAAGTTCGCTCCTCCCTTCGGTCGTCGCTAGCTGGTCAGCACGCTCCGGCTTCGCCTCCGCTTGTCAGCACGCTTCGCCCTTCGGGCTTCGCTTTCAGCAATTCAGCTTTCCTGGTATCGGTTCCTCGCCTGTGCTCGATCACGAATCACTCCTTCATAAACCGCTACTTCAAACAAATCCTCTCATTGCCTTCCGCAGACAAGCTGACTAGCTGAAATGCTGACAAGGCGGCGCAGCCGCCTTGCTGAAATGCTGCCCGGCGAAGCCGGGCATCAGACTTCGCCCGTGCGGGAGAGGTTTTCGGCGTGCAGGATCAAGGTTCTTACCCGCTCGCCGAAAGTGGCGAAGCGCTCATCTGTGGTCTGGCCGTTCTTGTAGCGGGCGTAGATCTGCTGCAGAATCCCGGCCAGCTTGAAGTATCCGAAGACGACGTACCAGTGCATCTCGGAGAGGTCGCGCCCACTCTCTCTTTCGTAGCGGTCGATGAGCTCTCTGCGGGTCATGAAGCCTGGCGTCACCGTCACGGTCGGCAAGACGGCCGCAAGCTCGTCAGGGTCGCCGGGTTCGATCCAGTAAGAGAGCGAGACGGCGAGGTCGAAGAGCGGGTCCCCGACGGTCGCCATCTCCCAGTCGAGGACGGCCCGTACACTCGTAAGATCTTCCGGGTCCAGGACCAGGTTGTTGAGCTTGTAGTCGTTGTGGATAACGGCCGGGGATGGGCTCTCTGGGATATCGCGGGCCAGCCAGTTCGTGAGGGGGCCAACCTCTTCTATCTCGTCGGTCTTCGCCTCTTCGTAGCGTGAGATCCAACCTTCCGTCTGCCGCCGCAGAAAACCCTCGGGCTTGCCAAGGTCCCCCAGTCCCGCCTTCCCCACGTCTACCGCGTGCAGTTCGACGAGTGTATCCAGGAGGGTGCGCGAGATCCCCTGGCACAGCTCCTCGTCGTTATCTACGCCATCGGGGAAGGTGTCGTCGATCACGATCCCCTTTCTCCGTTCCATCACGTAGAAGGGAGCCCCTATGACGGACTCATCCTCGCAGAAGAAGTATGGTTTCGGGGCGAGTGGATAGACGGCGTTGAGCCTGGCCAGGATGCCCGACTCCCGGCCCATGTCGTGCGCCTTCGGCGGGACCGGGCCGAGCGGCGGGCGGCGCAGAACGCCCTCCCAATCCCCCACCCGCAAGAGGTAGGTCAGGTTGGAGGCGCCTGAGGGGAACTGACTGACTTCGAGTTCACCTTCTGGCACGTCTTCTACGTGTGCCCGCAGATATCGCTCTATTGCTTCGAGGTCGAAGTCCTCGCCTTCCCGAATCTCTATCGTCTCGCTCATGTCCACCCTCCCAGGCTCCGCTCGGCGTCCCCGACGTACCTTTCTTGCTCGTTGGCGCGCCGGAGCTTGCCACCCGCTACCTCGGGGACCAGCCCGCTCGCGCCCATGTCGGCGACGAAGTCGAAGGCGTCCATCCTGTCGTTCTCGACGAACCATCGACCCGCCCGGCTGCGTTTCAGCGTCTCGTACACGTCCTCTTCGTGGCGTTCGGCGAAGTCGAGAGCCAGCAAGGCGCCGTCGTTCAAGCGATAGCCGTCCACATCCATACGCGAGAGGACCGTCGCCGCGCCGAGGAAATCCTCGACGTTGAAGCGCCCCCCTGCGCCCGCGCAGACGAGATAGATGGAGTCCGTCCCCGAGGCTTCGAGGTGGTTTGCTACGGCCCCAGCGTTGCGGAGGGTTCCGAGGAGTACCGTGTCCGCCGGGGCTACGTCGGCGATGGCGCGGGTGCCGTTGGTGGTCACGAAGATCACGTCTTTGCCCCCGACGACCTCGGGCGCGTACTCTTCCGGGAAGGGACCGTGATCGTAGCCCTCTATCCGCGCCGCGTCCTGCTCGCCGCCGCGCAAGACGCCCGCGGCGTCCAGCTTCGCCCCGACCTCGTCGGCCTCTTCCAGGCTCGCGACCGGGTAGATGTCCCTTGCGCCGTTTTCCAGGATGGTCACCAGGGTCGTTGTGGCCATGAACACGTCGATGACGACGGCGGTGGCGCCAGCAAGCCTCTCTGGCACGATCTCCTGTCGTGTCATCAGCACCCTGAGCCTCTTCAAAATATCGTCTACCCCCGTCTCGTCCGAAAGCCCGCACCATTCTACAAAAACACGCAGGTAGGAACCTTATGGGCTCCGCTTGCACCGTGGATGGCAGAGACTAGAATGAAGTCGAAAGCACGAGTTCTCTAACGCGAATGACTCGGAGCTTGGGAAAATCGGAGGCGTGGTGAGTGATCTAGAGCGGCGTAGAGGGGAGGTATCGAAGCCCGGCGGGGGCAACGGGTACCTGTACCTGACTCTTGGGGTCGGATTCGTGGTGGCCGCGATAATGGTCATTGCCACCGCAGGAGTACCCGCAGCGGGCGTCGGCTTCGTGATCCCGGCGGCCATTTTTCTCGGGCTGGCCCTAAAGGACTTTCAGAAACAACGACCCGTCCTGCCGCAGCCCGCCAACAAGGAGCGGGAGCTACTCTCAGCGATCAAGGCCAACGGCGGCAGCATAACGCCCGCGGAGGCAGCTATGGAGACCTCGCTCACCGTGCGCGAGGCTGACGGGATGCTGTCCGAGCTCGCGGGAGGCGGGCACCTCGCGGTGGAGAGCAGGGACGGAGCCTTGTTCTACTCGCTGCCCGGCAGACGCAGGCCCGAGCTCGAAGAATGGTAGGGAGGTAGGGACGGGTTTGAACCCTGGGACGGGTTTGAAACCCGCCCCTACAGGCCGGTGAATCGCGCCTCGCGCTTCTCGAAGAACGCTGTTACGCCTTCTTTGTGGTCTTGGGTATAGCCGCAGAACGTCTGGCCCTCGGCCTCGGCCTCCAGGGCCGTTTCAAGGTCCCTCTCGAAGCTGGCATAGAGGGCGTGCTTCATCCTGCCAAGGGCACTCGTCGGCATCGTGGCAAGACGCCCGGCCAGGTTCCGCACCTCTTCCGAGAGCGAATCGTCGGCTACCACCTTGTTGACGAGTCCTATCCTGAGCGCTTCTTCAGCGTCTACGGCGTCGCCGAGCATGCTCATCTCCATAGCCTTTCCGAGGCCGACGACGCGGGGCAGCAAGAAGGTGGCCCCCGCATCTGGCATGAGCCCTATCTTGATAAAGGCCACCGAGAACTTCGCATTCTTCGCCGCGACGCGCAGGTCGCACGCGAGCGCCAGGCCAACCCCTGCGCCGTAGACGGGCCCGTGCAGGGCGGCGACTATGGGTTTCTGGATCCCGACCATCCGCTTTACGAGCCGGCTGTAGGTGGTGCGCAGGTATTCTCCCAGGTCGGGGTCTCCGTCCGCGCTCTCCATGATCTGCGCCAGGTCGGCGCCGGCGGAGAAGCCCCGACCTTCGCCCAGAAGGATTATGCAGCGAATCTCCTCGTCGCCGGCGG
>DATMVF010000298.1:0-6578 GCA_035563475.1 Rubrobacter sp. | reverse complement strand
AGCCCCTGGAGCGGAAGTCGCTGAAACAAACTTCCGCTTTTATGCCCCACCAATAGCGGAGGGCATCGCGGACGTCCTTACTGGGAGTCCGGCGCGACGCCGGACCCACGCGGTCTGGGCTGTCATGGGGACGCGCCAACGCAGAGCCCCCGCTACGGATTCATCGACTCGTCCGCGGGTAAACCGCCAAAGACGGGTATGTAGAATTAGTAGACGAGCTTGGAAACGCAAGGCGGGGGTGATGGACTGTGGCGAAGAATCTGGTCACGAAGATCCTCGAGGACCACATGGTCGAAGGGGCGTTGGATCCCGGCGAGGAAGTAGGGCTGAGGATAGATCAGACACTGCTCCAGGACGCAACGGGCACGATGGCCTGCCTGCAGTTCGAGAGGATGGGCGTGGAGCGCGTCAGGGTGGATCTCGCGGTCCAGTACGTCGACCACAACGTCATCCAACTCGACTTCAAGAACCCGGACGACCACCGCTTCCTGCAGGGCTTCGCCGCCAGATACGGTCTCCACTACTCCCGCCCCGGGAACGGCATCTGCCACTACCTGCACGTGGAGCGCTTCGCCAGACCCGGCGCGACGCTCGTGGGGGCGGATTCGCATACCACTTCCTCCGGAGCTCTGGGGTCCATAGCGATCGGGGCCGGCGGGCTCGACGTGGCCCTCGTGATGGCCGGGCAGCCCTTCCAGACCCCCGCTCCCAAGGTCGTCGGCGTCGAGCTTACGGGAACCCTCTCTGACTGGGTGACGCCGAAGGATGTGATCCTGGAGCTCTTGAGGCGTCGCGGCGTCAGGGGTGGCCTCGGCCGCATCTTCGAGTTTTACGGCCCCGGAGTCGCGAACATAGAAGTTACGGGACGGACCACGATCTGCAACATGATCGCCGAGCTCGGTGCTACCACGGGCGTCTTCCCCTCGGACGAGAGGACGCGGGAGTGGCTGAGGATGCAGCAGCGCGAGGAAGACTTCGTGGAACTCTCCGCCGACGAGGGCGCCGACTACGACGAGCGCGAACACATCGAGCTTGACGAGCTCGAACCCCTGATAGCGCAACCCCACTCGCCCGGCAACGTCGTCCCCGTGAGCGAGGTGGCTGGCACCAGGGCCGCGCAGGTGTGCATCGGCAGCTCGGTCAACTCCGGCTTCGAGGACCTGGCCGTCGCCGCCGCTGTCTTGCGGGACCAGACGGTCTACCCCGGTCTCGTCATGACCGTGACGCCGGGGAGCCGCCAGATCCTCGACTCTATCGCAAGCACCGGCGTCTACGCCGACCTGGTGCGGGCGGGTGCGCGCATGCTCGAGCCCGTGTGCGGACCGTGCGTCGGGATGGGACAGGCGCCGCCTTCCGATTCTGTCAGCGTCAGAACCTTCAACCGTAACTTCCCCGGCCGCTCGGGGACCATGACCGACCAGGTATACCTGGCGAGTCCGACCACGGCGGTCGCGACCGCCCTGCGGGGCGCCATCACGGACCCCCGTGAGCTCGGGGAGTACCCGGCTCTCCCCGAGGCTCCCGCCAACCCCGCGGTAGACGACCGCCAGATCCTGGCCCCCGCGCCGCCCCAGGAGGCATCAGGGATCGAGATCGTTCGCGGTCCGAACATAGAGCCGCCGCCGGAAGCCCCCGAACTCCCGGATTCTCTGGAGTGCACGGTCACCATCGTGGTCGAGGACGATATCTCGACGGGCGACCTCGCGCCTGACGGTGTGGAGGTAATGTCGTTCCGCTCGAACGTGCCCGAGATCGCCAGGTTTACCTTCCGCCGCTTCGACCCCGAGTACCACGGGAAGGCCCGGGAGTCGGCGCCGGGCTTTATCGTGGGCGGGCACAACTACGGGCAGGGGTCTAGCCGTGAGCATGCGGCCCTGGCGCCTTTGCACCTCGGTATCAGGGCCGTAATCGCGAAGAGCTTCGCCCGCATCCACCGCAGGAACCTGATCTCCCAGGGCATCCTCCCTTTGCGCCTCGAGGATGAATCGGACTACGACTCCTTCGAACAGGGGCAGACCTGGGAATTGCCGGAGATCCGGGACCGCCTAAGAAACGGCGACGAAGAAGTTCCACTGAAGAGAGAGGGCGACGAAGTAACGCTCCTCGCCGAGTACTCGCAGCGAGAGCGCGACATCCTCCTCGCCGGCGGCATACTGCGCCAGTTACGCGAGAAGACGGAGGACAAACAGCCCCAGGCGCCGGACCGTGTGTCGGGAGAAGCCGAGCACTGATCGGTAGCGACGCGAGCAAGTAGTAGGGTGGGCGCGGTCGAGCAGGTCCTCGTTGCGGAGCGCGAATGGCTCCTTGCCCACCTGCACGTCGATGTACCTGCGCTCGAACGATTGATGGATCCCGACTACCTCCAGATCGGTGCTGGAGGAGATGCGTTAGACAAAGAGCAGGTCCTGGCTTCGTTCCGGTCCGGCGAGCGCCACTGGGATGAGGCCCACAGCGACGAGCACCGCGTCCGCGTCTACGGGAACACGGCCGTCGTTGTCGGACGCTGGCGGGCAAGTGGAGTAAACGCCGGACGACCTTTCGACTACCAGGCGCGCTTCGTTTCCGTGTGGGTTCGCCGCGACGGAGAGTGGCGAATGGTCAGCGACCAGTCGACCCCCATAACCTCGCAGGCCGTGCCGAAAATGGGTGGCTAGCCCTTCTCCGAGGTACGCAGCGCGGAGAACAGCAAGAGTCCGACGCCCGCTACTATCGCGGCATCGGCGGCGTTGAAGATGTACCAGAAGCTGAAGTGGACGTAGTCCGTGACCTCTCCGCTGCTCAGGCGGTCGAGCAGGTTGCCCGCGGCGCCGCCCAGGATCAGACCGCACCCGAGCATGGTGAGCACCGACGGTCTCCCCGACAGCAGCATCCAGAGCACGACCACGACGGCGACGGTGCTCCCGACGAGGAGGACCAACTGGCTTCCACCGAGGATGCCGAAGGCCCCGCCGTCGTTCTTTATGTAGGTGAGGCTGAGGAAGCCCGTAATGAGGGTGATGCTCTCCCCGACCCGCATCGAACCCTCTACGATGGCCTTTATTCCCTGGTCGACGACGAAGACAGCGAGCGCGAGAGCGAGGGCGAAAAGCAGGCCGGTCCGGCGGCTCATCACGAAGCGGGATTCATCTCGGGACCACTCATCGGCGCCTTGATCCTAGCATGATTCTCAAGCGGCGAGCCGGACCGTCGCCGAACCCTGGACGTGTGGCGTGAGGACAGATAGGGGGTCCGGCGGGTAGAAGCTCTCGAACGTCTCTATCTCGAACCCGGCCTCCTCGATTGCCGCGACGGTGTCTCGATTGGGGTGGCAGCCGCCGAAGAGCCTCCTCCAGAGAGGCTCCAGGCGGTCCTGCCAGCGGGCCATGGAACCAGCAGCGCGTACGTGCTCGATAAACAGCAGCCGTCCGCCAGGACGCAGGATGCGCCTGACCTCGTCCAGTGCGGCTGCCTGATCCGGGACCGTGCACAGGACGAGCGTCGAGACCACGGTATCGAAGCTCCCGTCGGGAAAAGGTAGCGCCTCCGCCCCGGCCGCCGAGACCTCGACGGGGACGCGGGCGTCCTCGAGCTTCGGGCCGATCCTGCTGCGCATGAATGGGTCGGGCTCGGCGATGGTTACCCGGTCTACATTACGGTAGTGGGCCAGGTTAGCGCCGGTGCCACCACCGATCTCGAGCACGGCGCCGCGGGCCCCGGCGAGCAACCGCCTCCTGCGCGCACCCATCCACCTCCGCTCCGCAGAGGCGCCCACCAGGTCGTAGAGCGCCGCGAACACGGGATGTCCGCCTCTCGTCGGGCCGGTTTCGTGGTCGTCGCGCGATCTCCCCATGGGCACTCCACCCAGAGTCTGCCACGTCGAAAGTGGCGAAGCCACTTCAGCATTTCAGCTAGTCAGCACGCTCCAGCCTGCGGCTGTCGCTTGTCAGCATTTCAGCTTTCGTATGAATAGGTCCTTGCTGACTGGCTAACAAGGCGGCGAAGCCGCCGTGCTGAAGTGCTGACAAGGCGTCAAAGGCGCCGTGCTGACGAGCGAAGCCCGAAGGGCTGAGCGTGCTGAAATGCTGGACTGCGGACCTACCCACATTCGGTCCCGGGACCGATGTCGAACTGGTGGTTCGAGAGTAACTTTCCTATGTAAATGGTAGCGTGACGAGAGGAGCCTCAATGGAAGCGAAGGACCACAACTACGGGGTAGCCGGTGACGAGGTCGCCGAGGAGCAGGGCCCTGTGACCGAGAGCCGGGGTCCGGTTACGATGGGTACGCAAGAGGAGAAGACGATGTCGGTGCTCGCGCACCTCAGCATCTTCCTCAACCTGGTCACAGGGTTCCTCGGGCCCGTGGCTGCCCTGATCATCTGGCTGGTCTATAGAGACCGGTCGAGAGAGGTAGGTTTCCAGGCTTTGCAGTCGATGTGGTACCAGGTGGCCTGGCTTGTGATCCTGGTCGCGGGATGGACCGTGACGACGCTCTTGATGCTGGTCCTGATCGGCTTCCTACTCGTCCCCGTGATGGCCCTGATCACAGTGGTCCCGTTCGTGCACAGCGCCTACGCGGCCTACCGGGTGAGCAAGGACGGCGGGTACCGTTATCCGTTTATCGCCGACATGATCGAAGCCCGTTAGAAGTCAGCCTGAGAAGCGGCGCTCCTGATCCAACCGGGTTGGGGGCGTCGTCCGAGGGGACTTTGATTCGGCGCTGTCACCTTTTGCACGTGTCGTGCGTATACGTAAGAAACGTGGATATTCGAGGAGGATAGAGATGCTGGACAGCAGGGAGATTTCTCCACCGGTGGTAATCCCTGATCCCGTGTCGGTTACTGAGAGTCGCGACGTAACGGAGCTTCTGCTCGGCGTATTGAGGAGCATCGAGCCCTACGAGGCGTGTATCCTCGAGGCCGAACAAGATGGGGATTTCGAGGTCGCCGCCTTCCTGCGCGAGTTGAGGCGCCAGGACCTCATCCGGGCCAGGGAAGCGACCCGGCTACTAAGGAGAACCTTCGAAGCCGCTTACGTAAGCGTCGCAAAGACTGGAGGCTCGTATGTTGAGCTATCCGTTGGATCTTAGCTTCAAGATCGTCACGATCGGGACCCGCATAAGGATCAAGGACGCCACGGGGCGCCAGGTCGCGTACGTCCGTAAGAAGAAGTTCAAGCTCAAGGAGGACATCAGGGTCTACGAGGACGAGGAACAGAGCCGTCTCCTGCTCCGCATGAAGGCCGACAGAATGATCGACTTCAGCGCCAGGTACGCGGTCAGCGGTCCCGACGGACACCCTATCGGGGCCGTCGGACGGCGGGGGATGAAGTCACTCTGGAGAGGCGCCTACGTCCTGGACAACGCCTACGACATGGACGCGGGTTCGATCCGCGAGGACAATCCCTGGACCAAGGTCTTCGACGGCATGATGGAGTCCTTGCCTCTCGGCGACGCTCTTGGTGGCCTCTTCTTCAACCCGGCTTATGTGGCTGAGCTGGGCGGCAGGGACGTACTACGCATCAAGAAGCAACCCTCCGTCCTGGAGAGCAGCTTCCGCATCGAGAAGCTCGCCGATTTCTCCGAAGACGAGGAGGACCTACTGCTTGCCGGCATCGTCATGATGGTGCTGCTCGAGAGGGACCGAGGTTGAGGGCGGTCCACGCAAGGTGCGCGGTCGTCGTGGTCCGCTGACCAAGCCGATTCCCAACCTGATCTTGCCGGGTGTCATGATACCCATCCACTCGCGCAAAGGCACGAACTCGATGCCACGTTCCTCGAGGCCGTTGTAGCGAGTGATACAGTGCTTCGTTTCGTAAGGAGCGCAGAATAGGAAGTTCTTCGTTAGCGAAAAACATTGCTGCTGGCATAATCGGCGGGCTAACGTGTAGCCGAAAGCAAATAGGAGTTTGCGAGGCATCGTGGAAGGCGAAATGCCGTAACCTTCGTCGTTTGTGCTTGTTCTACGCCGGTGCGCGAACCATGACCCTCAGGAGGTGCTCTATGGCCTCCTCGGGGTCATCGGCGAAGCCCGTATGGACGGGAGAAGGTTGGACCACGGTGCTGCGGGGTGCGACGAGCCATCCGAAGCGCTGGCCCTGGGGCAGCATCCCCACAGCACCGGCTTCGGCTCCGCCTTCGCACACCCGGCGTGCGACCTCCAGGTGCGCCTGTACGCTCTCGGGGTCGAGGTTGGGGTCGAGCGCCCGCAGGCGTTCCGGATCTAGGTGGATGCGCGCGTCGAGGAACTTCGCGTCCTGGCAGTAGAGCACCACCCCAGCGTTTATGAACTCACCGCGCTCGACACGTGGCACCACGCGCAGGAGCGCGTACTCGAAAAGTCTCATCGACTGGTCTCCTCCAGGGCTCCAACCCAGATCCTCGGCGCCTGCAGACGGGTATTCAGGTAGGCGATATAGGCGGAACGTACATCTTCGGCGCTCTCGAAACCAGGCTCGTCAGCGAGCCACTCTTCAGGGATCATGCCTACGATGGAGCGGAGTACCTCCGGGGTGAGCCGTGGGGCGAGCGCCGCGTCGGCCTCGGATATGGAGTCGGCGAAAGGGAGAAGGACATGGTCGCCGACGGCCGCGAAAGGACGCCG
>DATMVF010000297.1:0-23909 GCA_035563475.1 Rubrobacter sp. | reverse complement strand
GTATTGTAGGCGGGCTGGATCTCGGGGACGGGGCGATGCTCGTCGCGGTGACGGAGAAGCGGACCAAAGACGAACTCGACGCCTTCGTGGAGGTGGTTGCCGATGCCTTTTAACCTGATCCGGGACAAAGGCCGCGAGGGGCGCAGGGGCTACACTCTCCCGAAGCAGGACGTGGAGATGAAAGGGCTCGAAACTATCCTGCCTGAGTCGGCGCTGCGGAAAGAGAAGCCACACCTCGCCGAAGTAGACGAGCCGACCGTGATCCGGCACTATACCAACCTCGCGCGCGAGAACGAGGGAATCGACACTACGTTCTACCCTCTCGGCTCCTGCACGATGAAGCACAACCCGCGCGCGAACGAAGCAGCCGCTGTAGTCCCCGGCTTCGCCGGACTACATCCGCTCCAGCCCGAAGCCCAGGTCCAGGGAGCCTTACGGGTCATGCACGAGCTACAGGGCTTCCTCGCCGAGGTCTCCGGCTTGCCTTACGTCTCCTTGCAGCCCCTCGCCGGGGCGCAGGGGGAGCTGACCAGCATCCTGATGGTCAAGAAGTTCTTCGAGGACGCAGGGGATGACGGGCGCACCACGGTCCTCGTACCTTCGACGGCGCATGGGACCAACCCGGCGACGGCCTCTATGGCGGGGTTCGGGGCAGAGGAGGTAGGGCTCGACGAGCATGGGTGCGTAGATGTGGATGAGCTAAGGGAGATGGTGGACGGGTCGACGGCTGCGCTAATGATCACCAATCCCAACACCTGTGGCGTCTACGAGCGGAACATAAAGGAGATAGCTGAAGTTTTGCATGAGGCAGGCGCCTTCTTGTACATGGACGGCGCGAACATGAACGCGAACATGGGCCGCATGCGCCCGGCCGAGGCCGACGTAGACATCATGCACTTCAATTTGCACAAGACCTTCTCCACCCCCCACGGCGGCGGCGGACCAGGCTGCGGCGCCATCGCCTGCACGGATAACCTAACCCCCTTCCTCCCCGAGCCCACGGTAGAGAAGGAGGGCGACGCGTACCGCTTCGTTCGTCCCGAGAAGAGCATCGGTCGCGTGGCAGGCTTCCACGGCAACTTCGGGCAGATGCTAAGGGCCTGGAACTACATCAGGATGCACGGGCCCGAGCTCAGGGACGTGACGGACATGGCGGTCCTGAACGCCAACTACGTACGGGCGCAGCTCAGGGGCACTTACCGCATACCCTACGACGAGTTGTGCAAGCACGAGGTGGTCGTGCAGCCCCCGCAGGGCAAGAGGGCCCTCGATATCGCCAAGGGACTCATAGACTATGGGTACCACCCGCCCACGATCTACTTCCCACTAGTCGTCAAGGAGGCGATGCTGATCGAACCCACCGAGACGGAGTCCAAGGAGACCTTAGACGACTTTATCGGAACGATGCTGGAGCTGGCCGAGACGAGCCAGGAAGACCTCGAAGAGGCGCCGACCCACGCCCCCACGCGCCGCCTCGACGAGACCCGCGCCGCCAGGCAACTCAAGGCCAGGTGGTAGGGGTGGCGAAAGACGACCTCAGGCACACCCCGCTCTACGAGGAACACAAGAACCTCGGGGCCCGACTCGTGGACTTCGCCGGCTACGAGATGCCCGTGCAGTACTCGGGCATACAGGCCGAGCATAGGGCGGTTCGCAATCACGCCGGGCTCTTCGACGTCTCGCACATGGGCGAGGCGATCTTCCGTGGCCCAGACGCCGAAAGCGCCGTCCAGCGGCTCGTCACCCGCGACGTTGCCCGCCTGGACGTCGGGCAGGCCGGTTACTCGGCGGTCTGCTACGAAGACGGGGGGACGGTGGACGATGTGATCGTCTACCGGCGCGAGGATGACTTCCTCGTCGTGGTCAACGCCTCCAATCGTGAGAAGGATCTCGAACACTTCCGCGAGAACACCGGGGACCTCGACGTGGAAGTCGCTGACGAATCCGACGACTGGGCGCTCCTGGCGCTGCAAGGCCCTGAGGCGGCTGATCTACTTCAGGACCTCACGGAGACGGACCTATCGAGCCTCAAGCCATTCCGCTTTGTGCAGGAAGAGGTTGACGGCGCCAGGAGTATCATCTCTCGCACCGGCTACACGGGCGAAGACGGGTTCGAGATCTACCTTTCCCCGGACGATGCCCCGCGCGTCTGGCGCCGCCTTATAGAGGCGGGCGCCACCCCTGCAGGACTCGGCGCCAGGGACACGCTGCGCCTCGAAGCCGGGATGTGCCTCTACGGGAACGAGCTCGACGCGGAGACCACGCCTCTGGAGGCCGGCATCTCCTTCGCGGTGCACCTGGACAAGGAGGAGCGCTTTATCGGGCAGAGGGCGCTCTTGCTCGAGGACACCGAGGGGCTGCGCAAGAAGCTCGTCGGCTTCGAGATGGAGGGGCGGGGGATAGCACGCCACGGCCACCATGTGACGAGCGGGGCCGAGATCGTCGGCGAGGTCACCAGCGGCACCAAATCTCCTACTCTGGAGAAGGCTATAGGGCTTGCGCTCGTAGACCCAGGGGTGGATGATTGGTTCGAGATCGTGATAAGGGATAACCCGGTACCGGCGAAGGCCGTGCCGCTACCGTTCTACAAGCGCGACAGAGGATAGGGGGAGAGCCTTGAACATACCTGAAGACCTTCAGTACACCAAGAGCCACGAGTGGGTCCGCATAGAGGGCGACACCGCGACCATAGGGATCACGGATCACGCCCAGGACGAACTCGGCGACGTCGTCTTCGTCGAGTTGCCCGACGAAGGAGCCACCTTCGACGCCGGAGAGTCCTTCGGCACCGTGGAGAGCGTCAAGGCCGTCTCTGATCTTTACACGCCGGTCGGCGGTGAGGTCGTCGAGGTCAACTCCTCCCTGGAGGATGCGCCCGAGAACATCAACGAGGACCCTTACGGTGAGGGCTGGATCGTCAAACTCCGCACCTCAGACGAACCCAACCTCCTCTCCCCCGAAGAGTACGAGGCGGTCGTCGAAGAGGAGTCGTAGCAGACACGCTTTCTCTCAGAAGCCAGGAGAACGCATCCCTGGAACCTGCGGATGGCGTCCGGCGAGAACGTACACTCTTGTTCGTGAAGGTTAGCGGACGAAGCCTGCTATGTGTTCCTCGAACTTCTTGCTGAGGACGTCGAACCGCCCGATCCACGGCTCCGCTTCCTCGCTGAGCTTGCCGTAAACGCGCACGTCCAGGGGCCTCACGCAGGCGAAGAACCTCCGGAACTCTTCCCACTCTGAGATCATCCCTATATGCTCGATCATACGCTCACGATTGGAGAAGGTGAGGATGGCACCCACCTCGGTGGAGCCTGGATTGCCGTAGAAGTGGACCGTGACGAGTTCCCTAACCCCTTCGGCTTCGAGGCGGCGGGTGGCGGCCCCTACGGCCTGCGCGAACTCCTCGTAAGGTACGGTCAGCTCGAGCACCTCGACGAGGGTTACATATTCGCTTGCTGGTGCCTTCATGCCCGTATCCTTTTCTGAGGGGCGGAGCACAGAGAGCTCCGCCCCCGCTTGTTGATTCTAGTTCATCTCTCTAGGACGCCACCACCTTGCGTGGCGCGGAGAACTCGGAGGTGTCTCCTGTTGACCCGTTTGTCGCCGTCGCTGTTATCGCCTGCCCCGCGGGGACCTTCGTGGCCGGAGAGAAGGTGAAGGAGACGCTGCCCGATGAGTCGGTGGTGACGGACTTCTGGCCGATGAACTTCTTCCCCTCGTCTGTGCCGGCCGGGTTCGAGTAGAACTCGACGGTGTAGGTCTGGCTGGCATTGCTGTTGAGCTTGCCCTTTATGGTGCTCTTACCGGAGGCGTTGGCGGCAGAGGAGAGGAGAGGCTTGTTCTGGAGGTTGTTGGGACCGGTGTCGGGATCGCCGGCGTCGTTCGCGGTGGGGCCGTCGTCATTCAGGTCTATTCCCAAGTCCCCGTTCGAGAAGATCGAGTTGCGGAAGACGCTGTTGTCCGTGCCTTCGTCCGAGGTCGAGGTTCTAACCCGCACTCCGTCCAGGCCGTTGAAGGCAATGGTGTTGGCCCCTTCAGTCGTACCGTCCCCGATGGTGTTGTCGGAGGAGCCGAACAAGCTCACGCCTTCGTCTAAGTTGCCCAGGCTCCCGACTCCGTCTCTCTTGGTGCCGATCAGGTTGCCCATCACCTCGTTACCCGTCGAAACGAAGATCTCTACACCCCTTCCGTCGTTGCCGGAGATGAGGTTACGGGCTGCGGGGGTATTGTCCCCGACGGCAATGTTGGCGGATTCGAAGAACAGACTCACCCCACCGGTGTGGTTGCCCCGGTCCAGGGTTCCCGAGGGGTTGGTACCTATGAAACTACCCTCGATGGTGCTTCCGCTACCGCCATCCAACGCACGGACGCCGAAGCTGCCGAAACGGTTGATCACCAACCCCTTGACCACGCTGTTCGGGGCGTCGATATCCAAGCCGGCACTAAACTCACCCGCGTTGGTCCCATTCAACTGGATGTTCAGCACCGCGTTGGTGCCCTTGGCAAGTGTGTTCGGAGAAGAGCCTGGCTGGGAGTAGCCGTCTATGACCACAGGCTCGGTTATGGTCGGTAGTGCCGAGCCCGGAGAGATGGTCTTGACGCCGGTCCCTGGGATGTTGAAGTTGATCCTGTCGGCTTCCGTAGGGTTGTTGTTTGTGTTTGCCTGCTCGATCGCGGCCCTGAGGGTGCACACCTGTGCGTTGGAGACATCTGCGTCGCAGATATTGTCAGTCTGGATTGCGTCTGCGGCATCCACGGTGGAGTCGACGGTGAAGGTAGTGCTGGCGGCCTGGGCGGACCTACCGGTTGCTAGCAGCATGGCCGCCATCGTCGCTACGAGCGCCAGCGCCACCAGTACCCTGAAGTGGTGGTTGGCCGTCTTCATCTTTGTGCTCGTCATCATCTCTATCTCTCCTTTTCTGCGTCTTCTCGGTCTCTGATCGCTACCAAGGAACTGCGTCTTTCCTCGTGCGTGCTCGCTTAATCCATCGGCTCGCCTCCTCACTCTGAGACACTCGGTGAGGCTGCGTCTTGGCGGCTTTGCTCGGTGCCGACTATCCCCGCCAGGGCGGCAGGGTCCTCCACGAAGATGCCCGCGGGCTCTATGGGGAACACCGACCTCGCCACGGGGTACATCCCTCTCACCAGGCCCAGCGCCTTGCGGATGCTCCGAGCTTGGACCGCGACCAGAAAGCGTACCGTGCCGCTTCTAACCACAACCGACACCTTCACCATCCGCTGCCTCACTGCTCTTCCTCCTTGCTAGGGGTCCTGTGCTTGCAAGGGACACACTAGGTCCCACGAGGAAAGGGGGCATCACCAGAACGACCCATTAGGGGTAACCATTTAGGAGATCAGGGGCATGGTTACCCCTACCAGACGATATCTATGGGCTGACGGGTGCTATGAGTGCGGATGTATGAGAAAAGCGTGAAGGAGAAGAGGGCTTATGCGTATCGGGTAGATCGCTCCTGGAGGAGCGGAGCGTCTGGTGCGGTGGATTCCCGCTTTCGCGGGAATGACGGTATTGTCGAGAGCGGGGGTAGGAGTCGTACTCGACCAGTTTATACGCTGAGGAAGTGGGCCAGGGGTTCTGTATCACTCTAGGCTTTGCAGGGAATACGAGTCTCAGAGGAGGTTGTGTTCCGAGGCGAATCGGGTAGCGGCGGCACGAGAGCTCACACCGATCTTGCGGTAGATGGAGCTGAGATGCCTGTTTACGGTGTTCGGGCTGATGAAGAGCTCTCTTGCTACCTGGGCATTGGTCATTCCCCTGGCTACCAGCTTGAGGACGTCTATCTCCCTGGCGCTGAGTCCGGCGGGATGGGCCGGTGGGGTTCCGGCCTCTTCAGGCATCTCTTGACTCCGAAGGGCGAATTCGACGGCCCGCTCGAGTGACATCGCCCGTCCTTCTGTCCGCGCCGTCTCCCAGGTCGCCGCGTCCAGCTGCGAGCGCGTGGCGGCCAGGATTGCCTGATAGTCGGTAGGTGTATGGTCCCAGAGTGGTAAGCCGAGACCGATCTCTTCCCGTAGGGTCTCCGCCGCCACCCACAGCCGCACCGCCCGGGCCGGTCGTCCCTGTAGGGCGGCCACCGCTGCCAGTCCCAGAAGACAGTAAGAGATCTTCGGCTTGTTTCCCAGCTCGAGCGACAGGCGAAGTTCCTCCTCGAGCAACTCCACCGCCCGCCGGTGATCTCCCTGTTCCATGACGGCGAGCCACAGATACTCCTGGGCCTGTCCCGCGACCAGGTCGATCGCCGTGGAGAGTTGGATACCTTCCCCCTGGTTGTCCGGCGCAACGTGCGACTCGCTCGCCAGTCCCCGAAACAGGTTAAGGCTCTCATCCAGCAGCGTGATCGCCCGTTCGAGATCGCCCTCGTACAACGCGACCATTCCCAAGAAGACGATCAGCTCGCCGATCGCCCGCCGGTCGACGAACGCCCTTCGCAAAGTTTCGGCTTCTTCACACAGCGCCGCCAGGTATTCATCGTCGTCCTGGTGCAACACCGCGTGTCCCAGCTTGGCGAGCGAAGCGGCGATACCCGGTTCGTGCTATAGCTCCTTGAACAGACTCAAGCTCTCGTCAAGCAGAGCCACCGAAGGTTCGAGATCCCCCTGGTAGAGTGCGATCCAACCGGCCTGGTCGAGTGCCGTTGCCCGCTCGATCGCCGGCGCCGCACTACCCTCGGCGAGTTCTCGGTCGAGCCACATGCGTCCCTCGCTCAGGTGTCCGTGTTTGTACCAGAATCCTGCCAGCCGCAGACCTAGACCAGCATCCCCGTCCTCGAGCGACCAACCTAGTGCGGCCCTGAGGTTGCCGTGTTCGGCCTCCAACCGCTCCAGCCACACCCCCTCGTTTACCCCGCTCAACTCCGGCTCAGCCTCCTCGGCCAACGCCAGGTAATACTCTGCGTGCCACTTTCGGGTCCTCTCCGCCTTACCGGACTCTTGCAGCTTCTCCCACCCGTACTGCCTAACGGGCTCTAGCATCCGGTAGCGAAGCGCGCCCTCCTCTGCCGGCTCGGCCACTACCAGAGACTTGTCAATCACATGTCCGAGCAAGTCCAACACCTCGTCATGTTCGATTCCCTCCCCAGCACACACCGCCTCCGCAGCCTCGAGGGTGAAGCCGCCAGCGAATACCGAGAGGCGCCCGAACAGCTCCCGCTCCTCCTCTTCGAGCAGCTCGTAGCTCCAGTCAAGCGCGCCCCTCAGGGTCCGCTGTCTCTCCGGAGAAGTCCTATCCCTGCCGGTGAGCAACCCGAGCGAATGTTCGAGCCTCTCCGAGATCTGGGCCACCGATAGGGTTCCGATCCTGGCTGCTGCAAGCTCTATAGCGAGCGGGATGCCGTCCAGCGCCCGACAGACCTCCGCAACCGAAGGAGCGTTCCTGGAGTCGAGCGCGAACTCCGACCTTCGGGAGCGGACTCTCTCCACGAACAAGCGTACCGACTCGATTCGTCCAAGCTCTTCGATCCGAGGCAGGCTGTGAGGATCCGGAAACGAGAGCGATGGTACAGGCCAGTTCCTTTCACCCGCCACCCCCAGCGCCTCGCGGCTGGTAGCCAGGATCCTCAGCTTCGGACAGGCGTGCAGCAAGACATCGCAGAGTGCGGCGCAAGCTTCCACCAGATGTTCGCAGTTGTCCAACAGTAGGAGGACTTCCCGGCCCTCCAGATACTCCACTAGAGCCTCGATCAAAGAACGTCCCGGTGCCTCATTCATCCCCAGAGCGCTGGCTACGGCCTGCGGCACCAGGTCGGGGTCCGAGAGCGAGGCTAGCTCCACCCACCACACCCCGTCCTCATAATCTCCTGCAAGCTCGGCTGCGACCGACAACGCCAATCGTGTCTTACCACTTCCTCCAGAACCGGTTAGCGTTACCAACCGTGCCTCTCCTACCAAGAGCTTCTCCAGACCGGCGATCTCACGCTCGCGCCCTATAAAGCTCGTAAGCTGCAGGGGCAGATTGTTGTACTCGGGGGGAGGCTTGGACCCAGTCCCGCGCGGAAAATCTATGAGTTGGCCGCCACCTTCTGCAGATTCCTCACCAGGTGAATGCGTTGGCCCGGGCATGTCGCAGACTTGCTCCCAAAGTTCCTTACCGATCTTACGGCATTGTATACGCCTCGCGATACCCCCGATAGACCGGACCCTCGGATCTCTCGTCGGCCAGCCGCAGCAAGAAGATTCTGACGCGCCGTAAGCGACACCCAATCGCCAGATCCACACTCCCTTGCGCGGCTTGCCGTAGACTTACACTACATCTTTATGTGCATTTGGCAGATATCTACAAAAAGTTTCTAAATTCTCTGTTCCAAGGACTTTACAAAGTGTGACGAGCGATGTATCATCTTGTTAGTCGGTTGGTGCGAAACTAAACCGGCACAATTAAAGAGTCCGGGGCGTTACTCCTCCTTTCCCTTTCCCCACCTATCACCCCTAAGTACGTTCCGGGCTCTTCCTCTGTTCAGAGCTAGTCAGCACGGCGCTTCGCGCCTCTCAGCACGCTCCGGCTTCGCCTCCGCTCGTCAGCACTTCAGCAAGGGCACGAATGGCGCTTCTGCTCGGCGAATGCGTACAGTTCTCCACAGGAAGAAGTGGTCCCCGGCTGAGTGCCGAAGACCACTAGCCGACAAGCTGAAATGCTGACAAGCCGCTGCAAGCGGCTTGCTGACATGCTGAAGTCCTTTACGAGGCTTCCTGCCCTTCCGCCTGGGTCAGATAATAAAGTGTGTGCATCAGTTGGGCGGTGGGGTCTATACGGTGGACGTCCACGTGGGATGGGACGTGGAGGAGGACGTCAGTGTAGTTGAGGATCACCCTGATGTCGGCATCGATCATAAGGTTGGCGACCTCCTGGGCCGAAGAGGCTGGGGTCGCGATGATGCCGATGATCTCCTCGGCCTCGGTGACGCTCTTCTTGAGCTCGTCTATGTGCTTGACGACGACGTTGCCCACGGTGCGGCCGATCTTCTCCGGGTTGTCGTCGAAGACGTCGTGGATGACGAAGCCCCTCTTGGGGAGGATGGTGCTCGCCGCTATGGCGCTGCCGAGGTTGCCCGCGCCGACCAGCGCGATGTTGTAGGTCTGCCTGAGCCCCAGGATGTTCCTCACGGCCTCGACGAGGTCGTAGGCCTGGTAGCCGACCCCGCGGGTGCCAGAGAAGCCTATGGCGTTAAGATCCCTGCGTACCTGCACAGGGTTTATGCCGGTGAAGTCGCCTAGTTCCTTGCTGGAGACCGCGTCGCGGCCCTCCTCGATGAGCTGCTGCGTGGTCCTGAGATACTTCGTCAGCCTGTTCGTCAGGCCGGGCTGTAGCGTTGCTCGCACCGTTGCTTCCGCTCCTTCTTCGTGGATCGAGTATCGATGGGGGCATTGTAACAAAATAGGCCGCTCTTGCAATAAAGATGATCTTAACCGACAACAAATCAGTAAGCAAGGCCGGTTACAGCGCTATGGACCTTAGAGTACGAAGATTACGCGCTGCCGGGTGTGTACCATTAGCATCTCGTTCTCTATACGTTGGAGGTTCTGGTGGAATACAGGCGGCTTGGAGGTAGTGGGGTCAAGGTCAGCGAGATCTCCCTGGGGAGCTGGTTGACGTACGGGGGGAGTGTCGCTGAGGAACAGGCGACGGCCTGCATAAACCGGGCGTACGAGATCGGCATCAACTTTTTCGACACGGCCAACGTGTACATGCGTGGGGCTGCCGAGGAGATCGTTGGCCGGGCGCTAAGAGACTTCGAGCGCGACTCGTACTTTCTGGCGACCAAGGTGTATTTTCCTATGGGAGAAGGACCGAACGACAGGGGCCTCTCGCGAAAGCACATTACCGAGCAGTGCCACGCGTCGCTCAGGAGGCTTGGGGTCGACTACGTCGACCTCTACCAGTGCCACCGCTACGATGAGAACACGCCGCTGGAGGAGACGCTGAGGGCGCTCGACGATCTCGTGCGGCAGGGGAAGGTCCTGTACGTCGGCGTCTCCGAGTGGACGCCGGAGCAGATCTCCGACGCTTTGATAATTGCGAAGGAGATGAACCTGGATCGGATCGTCTCCAACCAGCCGCAGTACAACATGATTCAACGCCGGATCGAAGGCGGAGTCATACCCCTGTCCGAGCGCGAGGGGGTTGGCCAGGTCGTCTTTTCTCCACTAGCCCAGGGCGTACTCACGGGCAAGTACCGTCCTGGAGATGCCCCCGAAGAGGGCACTCGCGCGGCCGACCCGGAGTCCAGCCGCTTTATGCAACAGCTCATGAACGAGGAGGTTCTCTCGGCCGTAGATGGGTTGCGCTCCGTCGCGTCCGAGGCCGGCCTCAGCATGCCGCAGCTGGCCCTCGCGTGGGTATTGCGCCAGGAGAACGTGAGCAGCGCGATCATCGGCGCCTCGAGACCCGAGCAGGTCGACGACAACGCCGCAGCCTCAGGGGTCGAGCTCCCCGCGGACGTGGTCTTTGAGATAGACGGGATACTGGAAGGGATGATACAGCGCGGCTAGGGCCGTTCGGCCAGCCTTCTCTCAGAGTCCTTCCATGTCGGCCTGCCATGTTGTAGCATTGCGGGTGTGGAACGGTATCACATAAGGCAGACCTCGAACTCCTTTACAGGACGGCGCCCTCGACCGTCCCTGCCCCGACCGTCCCTCTAGGGCGCGCTCGGGGCATCCGCGACACTCTGGGTTTCTCCGAAACCTTTGCGCGGAAGAGTCTCTATCCATGAATAAAGAGAGATCGAGGCAAAAAATGCTGGCCTTCACCGCAAGAGAAGACAACGAAGTAGAAATGTCAGCAGCCCAGAACCGATTGTTACGGGCTGTGATCGAGACTGACTCGGGTGTCCGCATCAGGCAGATGGACGACGCTGACCTGGAGCGCATCCTGGAGCTACGAAGCATCGTACGCTGGTCGGCCGACCCCAGGGCTTTCGACCTCCTGCGCGGCGTGCGCGATGCCCGCTGGGCGGTGGCCGAGGCGCCTGACGGCGATCTGGCGGGCATGGTCGGAGCAGTGCCGCTTGGAGAGATCGGCGTACTCTGTCACCTCGCGGTCCACGACGGGTACAGGGGACTCGGCCTCGGCGCCCTGCTCTCATCCTGGGCCGTAGCCTACCTCAGAAGTCGTGGCGCAAAGATGACCAGGCTCTACTCGACCGTGCGGGCGGAAGCCCTCTACCGGTCGCTCGGTTTCCAGGAGGTCACCCCACGCACAGTCTACCGGCTGGAGGACGGATCCCGGAGATCACGCTCCACCGAGCGAGTAGACGGGCACGAAGTCGAGACCCTCACGTTCGGGGATCTGCCCGAGCTCTACGGCGTGGACCACTGGAGCTACGGGGCCGACCGTTCGGCCCTGATCTTCGCCACCCTTAGACTACATCCGGGACGTGGCCTCATCGCCCGCGACTCTACGGGCCGGATCAAAGGCTACCTGATCCGGAGCGCGAGGGGCGGCGCGACCCGCGTCGGTCCTTTCCTGGCTTCCACGCCCGAGGTGGCCCGCCTCCTGCTCGACCGCGCTCTCTCGGCGACCGGAGATTGGCCCGTACAGGTGACGGTCCCAGGCCCGGCCGAATGCCAGGCGCACTCCATCTTGCAGGAGTTCGGCTTCCAGGGCACAAAGGACCGGATGCGGATGGAACTGGGCGAGAGGAGGGCCACCTGCCGTGCGGGACTAGTCCAATATGGTACGACGCCGTATCTGGCCACTTAGGCATCAGGTTTCAGGCAACAGGCATCAGGTTGTTGTGGAGGAGCTCTTTCTGGTTGAGGCCATCCTCCGCAGAAAGGAGTGGGTGTGTTAGATCGTCAGGTAAGAGACGAAGGTTGGCGGGTGGACAGGTACGCCCCACTGGCAGTCCTGAAGCCTGAAACCTGTAGCCTGTAGCCTGTTCGCCATGCGCATGAGCACGATGTTCGGACGGACGTTACGCGAGGCGCCTTCGGACGTGGAGGTTGCCAGCCACAGGCTGCTACTCAGGGCCGGGTTCATCCGGCAACTGGCGGCGGGGATCTTCTCGTATCTGCCGCTGGCAAGGCGGTCTATCGGCAAGATCGAGAAGATCCTGCGGGAGGAGATGGACGCGGCTGGGGGGCAGGAGGTGTCGATGCCTGTGGTACAGCCGGCAGATGTGTGGGAGAGATCTGGCCGGTACACTGCGACGGGGCAGGAGTTGGTCAGGCTAGGCGACCGCAGGAACAGGGAGATGGTCCTGGCGATGACCCATGAGGAGATCGTCGCAGGACTTGCCGCGAGCGAGGTGGACTCTTACCAGCGGTTGCCAAGGCTCGTGTATCAGATCCAGACCAAGTTCAGGGACGATCCGCGGCCGAGGGCGGGCCTGATCCGGGCCCGCGAGTTCACCATGAAGGACGCATATAGCCTGGACAGGGACGAGAGGGGCCTGGATGAACAGTACCGCACGCTCTACAAGACATACTTCAGGATCTTCGCCCGGTGCGGCCTACCGGCCATAGCCGTCGGGGCGGACGTGGGCATCATGGGCGGGAGCATGGCCCACGAGTACATGTACCTGACTCCCATAGGGGAGGACACCATCCTCATCTGCGACAACTGCGGTTACACCGCAAACCGTCAGGTGGCGAGATTCCGCAAATCTATCCCCGAAGCCGAAGAGCAGAGACCCGTAGAGAAGGTCACCACACCCGGCGCCGACTCCATAGAGACGCTGGCTCGCTCCCTTAAGATACCGAAGTCCGGTACTGCCAAGGCGCTCTTCCAGGTCGCCACGGTCGGGGGCTCCGAGCGGTTCGTCCTCGCCGTCGTCAGGGGCGACATGGAGTTAAACGAGACCAAGCTGGCGAACGCGGTGGGGGCGAGCGGGTTGAGGCCCGCACTCCCCGAGGAGATCAGGGCCGTCGGGGCCGAGCCTGGGTACGGCTCTCCTCTCGGGGTGGTGGGGGCGATCGTGGTCGTTGACGATACGATACCGGCCTCCCCCAACCTGGTCGCGGGCGCCAATGAGGTGGGATTCCACTTCCTGAACGTCAACTACGGCAGGGACTTCGAGGCTGACACGGTCGCCGACATTGCCTCGGCGGGGGACGGCTCATTGTGTCCCGAGTGCGGCTACGCCATGCGTGCTGTGCGGGGTGTCGAGGTTGGGAACATCTTCAAGCTGGGCACGCGCTACAGCGAGGCCTTCGGCGCGAGCTTCCTGGACAACGACGGACGGCGAAAGCCCGTGGTGATGGGTTCATACGGCATAGGGCTCGGACGGCTACTGGCCTGCATCGCCGAGGAGCACCACGACGAAAACGGCCTCGTCTGGCCCGTCTGGGTCGCCCCGTATCATGTACACATCGTCGCGGCCGAGGCGGATGAGAGGGCCGAAGGTCTCTACGAGAGGTTGCTCTCCGCCGGCGTCGAGGTGCTCTACGACGACCGGCGCGAGAGCCTGGGAGCCAAGTTCAAGGACGCCGACCTGATCGGGGCGCCCGTACGCCTGACCCTGACACCCCGTTCCCTGCAAAGGGGAGGAGTGGAGATCAAAGCCCGCAGCGATTCTGCAGGTTGCGTAGTCTCTATCGAAGAGGTCGTTACCGCGGTCAGCAAGGAGATCTCCAGACAGCAAGCTCAGATCCCCCGTGGCGATCCTGTCGCGTCAGCGCCTGATGAGAGCACATCCTGGGCTTGAAGCGTCCGGCGTTACGTTGGATGATGGTGTGCATGGCGCCCCGCACGAGATTGGCACCGAGTACAGTCACCCTGAGCGGGCTCTACGTCTACCCGATCAAATCCTGCGCCGGGATCCCCTTGCAGAGCGCCGACCTGAGCGCGACGGGACTCCGCCACGACCGGAGATGGATGCTCGTCGACGAAACGGGTGAGTTTATGTCGCAACGTGCCCATCCACGGATGGCCCTGATATCTATTCGTTTCTCAGCCGAACACCTGATCGTCAGCGCGCCGGACATGGAGGAGCTGGAGATTCCACTCTATCCTCAGGCCGAAAGCTCGATAGACGTGCGCGTCTGGGGAGACACGAACAGGGGTGCGTTGGTGGGCGAGGAAGCCGACGGTTGGTTCGGTGAATTCCTGCGCTTTCCTTGCCGACTCGTCCACAAGCCTGCCGACGATGTTCGGCTGGTTGACTCGTCATTTGCGGAGAGCGGGGATCAGGTCGGCTTCGCCGACGGATTCGCGTTCCTCTTGATCTCTGAAGCCTCGCTCGAAGACCTGAACATGAGATTGGAAGACCCTCTGCCCATGAACCGTTTCAGGCCGAACTTCGTCGTCAGGGGCTGCGGCCCTTACGCCGAAGACGGCTGGAGCCGGCTCAGGATAGGGAGCGTGCCATTCCGGGTCGCCGAACCGTGCCCGCGCTGCGCTATCACTACCGTAGACCAGGAAACCGGTACCCGCGGCAAAGAACCATTGCGTACGCTCGCAACCTACCGTAGATCCGAGGGAGAGGTCTTTTCGGCCGCAACCTGATCCACGACACACTCGGTACTGTCCGCATCGGTGACCCCGTGGAGGCGACGCCGCGCTGAACGACGTCGCCGGCCCTATCCCTTGGAAAGGACCTCGACGAGGAGGCCAGGCTCGACGTTACCGCCGCTGATCACGGCCACGGTTCGGCGAGACGGGGGCAGTTCTTCTCTGTGGAACAGGTAAGCGGCGAACGTCACGGCCCCGCTCGGCTCTGCGACCAGCCTGACCCGCAGCGCCAGGCGGCGCATGGCTTCCAGGATCTCCCACTCCGTTACGGCGATGATGTCGTCGACGAAGGCACGGATGTGCCCGAAGGGCGCCTCGCCGAGCTTCTGTACGCGCAGACCATCAGCGACCGTGCGGGCGACCTGATCCGCCGGAAACTCGACCAGCCTTCCGCTCTTCAGGCTGGCTCTGGCGTCGGACGCGAGCTCGGGTTCGACCCCGATCACGCGCACTTCGGGACGGGCCAACTTGATGGCGGCCGAGATCCCACCGATAAGCCCGCCGCCGCTGACCGGCACCAGCACGGTCTCCACGTCGGGCAGGTCCTCCAGTATCTCCGCCCCGATAGTACCCTGGCCGGCCATGAGAACCTCATCGTCGTAAGGAGGCACCGGAACGTAACCGTGCTCGACCGCAAGCTCCTGGGCCCTGCGAGACCGCTCTGCGCTGCCGGGACCGACCAGGACTACCTCGGCCCCGAGTTCCTCTGTCGCGTCGAGCTTTACACGAGATGCCCCCCGCGGCATGACGATGGCGGCCTTCACCCCGAGGGCCAGGGCCGCGTAGGCTACGGCCTGGGCGTGATTCCCGCTGGAGTGGGCGACGACCCCGCGGCGGCGATCCTCAGGGGAGAGGGAGGAGATCTTGTTGTACGCGCCGCGCAGCTTGAAAGCGCCGGTAGGCTGGAGGCACTCCGGCTTGAAGTACAGCGCCCTCTCCTCCTCGCTGCGCGGACACCCCACGAGGGGCGTGCGGAGCGCCACTCCCTGCAGACGCCTGCGCGCGGCTTCTATGTCCCGTGATCCGATCATGTTTTCGTGCGCCTCTTCGCCTGGAGTGAGGACCGGCGATAATCCAACATCGTAACAGGAGCGCAACATCGCGTTAAACCTCTCGCAAGGTGAACGCACCTATAATGGCCCGCGCCGATGACCGAACATTGTGATGTGGACGTGCGAAGACCGGACGCGGGTGAGAGGTGAGGCGGACTTCCGCCCTCTTGCTACCTTCGCTCCTGGCGGCCACGCTCTGCGCCGGCTGCCTGAATGAGGGCCCGGAGGTCAGATCCGTAGAGGCTTCTTCCGCGTCGGGCGGTCCTGCGGAGACCTCGAAAGAGAACGTGTCGGGGATGGGAGGCATGCCCGAGGCCACTACCATCAGGGCCTCGCGGATCGAGGGCGATCTCGCTGGGGCTACTGACGCCTCCACGGGGGTCCCTTTCGTCGCGAAGCCGCAGGCGGGCGGCGGTTTCGGCTACGATGCTGACACGGTGCTCGCGGTGCGCTACGAGGTCAACGAGGACTACGAGCGGGCGGTGATCGACCTCGGTACCGGGCTGGAGCCCGCCGGTCATGTGCCGGAGTGGAGTCTCGTGAGCCAGGAGGGCAACGGCCTGCTGCGCGTAACCCTGCCTTCGGCCAGCGCGACGTGCGTATCGGATGGGAGATTCGGCGGAGGGTTGCTCCAGAGTTTCCACGTCGTGCGCGCCCCCGAGGGAGGCATGTTCATGGACATCTTCACGCGCAAAGCGTTCCTCTACAGGGTGGTCGAGCTGGGAGACCCCGCACGCCTCGTCGTCGACTTCGAGCCGAAGGGAGGCCTGAAGGCGCCCCTCCCCGCGGTGAGCGGGGACACGGTCCTCGTCGAGCCACGCCCGTACACCAGTATCTCGGACCCCCTCACGGTAAACGGCTACTCTCGCAACCCCGAAGGCGCGAATGCCATCACCTTGATCGATTCAGAGGGAGAAATCCTGGTGCGTAGGTCGGTCCCGAACAACGACGGAGGTCGTCATACCTGGGGATACTTCGAAGCAACCCTGGATCTGCCAGCGTTGTCGGGGAGTGGAACCTTGAAGGTCGGAACCGAGAACGCCCAGGACGGCTCCTCCGCAGGCGTCGAGATCCCCATTCGGACCCGGTGAGCAATGGGTTCCGAGACGGACGGTGTTCTTTGGTGCAGAATGCGTGCCGGCTCTTGCTCTACTCGAGACCGCGGAACTGCTCGATGAGGTAGCTGGTGTCGAACGGCTTGCGGCCGATCGCACGGGCGACGTCCTCGTTCTCCTGCTTCTCGCCGGTAGCCCAGAGGCCGCGCAGAAACTCGCCTGCCTCGGGGCGGGCGAACCAGTCCTCACCATAGGTTTCCTCCAAGGTGCGCCTGAGCATCGCTTCTGTGATCCAGGCTCGCAGGTAGTCGGCTGAGTAGTAGCCGGGGTCCATGTCGTTCAGGTAGTTTTGGGACGGGTAAACGAAGTGCGTCGCGGCGGAGAGTGTCGTGCTGTAGAGTCGCCGGTTGCGCCCTTCCGCCAGCGGGTCCTCGAAGAAATCGAGCTCGTAGGCGAGCTTGGCTGCGTACCGGCGGACGAAGAAGAGCTCCGTAAGCCCCGCGTAGTAAGCTACCTCCCCCGCAGTCTCTTCTGGCAAGCCGACCACCCCGGTGAGCCACGCCCGGTTCTGGGTGAGATGTTCGAGGAGGAAGCTGTATACCTCGGTGAGGGCGTAGCTCGTGGAGACGGCGCGTTCGACGTAATCGAGCGCGGGGTCCTCATTGCCGAAGTGCTGGGCGTGCCCCGCCTCGTGGAAGAAGGCCATGTAGTCTTCCAGGCCGCCCACTGGCTTGATCAGCAGGTGAACCTCTCTTGGAGGGTCGGGCGCATAGCAGCGAGCCCTGGGGTTCTTGGTCGCCCGCTCTTCGGCGTCGATGTGGATGTTCTTCTGCGACGCGGGGTCCAGGCCCAGACCCGAGAGCGTTCTTTCATAAGCGCCGAGTAACCTGTCCCTGCGAAAGTACTCGTCATACTGAGGCAAGCGGCTGATGTAAGAGACGTGGTGGCTGCCGATCTCGCCCAGCCTCCGGCTCGTCGTCTCCTCCACCCAACGGCCCATCAGCGCCGCATAGATCTCCTCCGTCTGCGAGAGGAAGCTCTCCATGCGCGAGCGCAACAGACTGTAGTCGATCCGCTTCTTCTCTGCGATGTAGGCAGTATAGTCGGAGTGGCCGAACTCATTCGCCAGCGTCGCCAGGCTCGTGCGCAAGATCTTCAGACGCTCCCTGTTGGTCGTCTCGACCACTTCGAGCGAGGCGTCCCGCAGCCTGGTGCGCCTCTCGAAGTCGTGCTCGCCGGCGATCAGCACGGGCACGTTGTGGTAGGGGATTCTCTCGCCGTCAACCTCTACGGTGGCGTTCGCCTCGAAGGAGACGAGCTCGTCTTCCTGGGGAGCGGTCCGCTGCCCTATATAGCCCTCGAGCAAGTAGTAGTAGACTCGGCGTAGCCGCTCTTTGTTCTCGGGATCGGTCTCTGCACGATACGTCTCCTCGACACGCCGGACCGTTTCTGGATTGTAGAGCCAGGCGTACTTCTCGAGGATCTCGGCGAGGTTCTGTTCCCGCTTCAAGCCGCTGTAGACGAGCCTGCTCTCGGTTTGGATCTCGTAGGCGCTCTTCTCGATGCCCCTGACGGCGTCTTCTACGGAGCGAAACTCGGTGGGCACACAATCCTCCGGTTCTGGGATTCCTTATAGTCGCATGATACCCCGCGGCGGCTATACTGGTGGCATGAAGATGACCGAGGATGAGGCACTACGTGAGTACATAAGACGTCTCGACGACCTGATGAGCTTCGTCGGACGCGAAGAGCTACCCTACTCCCTACGGACCTTGCACATGGACCGTCTGCTAACGATGGCACGGGAAGCCAGGGAGAGAGGAGCCTAGATGGGTCGGGATCAGCGCCGGGCGGCGCTCTCGCGGCGGTTGCCGAGGTAGACCACTACGAGCAGAACGATGATACCAACGGTCGTGAACTGCAAAAGTCCGTCAGGTCCCTGGCCGCCGACGACGAGGGCGGCAACGAAGGCCAGGGCCAGCGCCGCATAACCCGCGGCCCTGAAGGTGAAGTAAGCTACGACCAGCCCGACAAGCGAGTACAGGATGGGCATAAACGGGTCCAGGACCGTAACGGACCCGAAGATCCCGGGATCAACTCCTCCTGCCCACAGCCCGATCTGGCCGATAGCGATAAAGGCGAGGAAGGCTGCGACGAAGCTTACGGCACCGCTCTTGAGGGTTATGGGCTCGGGATCGAAGCGGTGGGGTTCGTACCAGCGGGCCTCACTAACGTCGTAGCGACCCCTGGTCCTGCGTCCACCTCCGCGTCCGGGGTCGCTCGTCTCGGACTCGTAAGGGTCTTCTTCTTTCCTGCCGAAGCGGCCCCTCAGGCGCTCTCCCAAGGAAGGTCCGCGAGACTCGCGCTCCCTGCGCTTGGCGGAGAGCTCGTCCTCAACGGAGCCGAAGTCCAGGTTGAGGCCGGCGAGCTGGTCAGCCGCGTGGGCCAGGTCGAGCGCCTCATCGTGCTGCCTGCGGCGGTTCGGGTCGGAGAGGACCGCGTTGGCCTCCTGCAGCCGGGAGAATTCCTCCGCGCTCCCGCCTGGATGGTCGGGGTGACGCTCCTTCGCCAGGTTGCGGTAAGCGTTCCGGATCTCGGCCTGGGAGGCTTCGCGTGGGATGCCCAGCACCTCGTAGTAGTTGATCTGGTCCGCCATCGTTTCCCTATTCTAACCCAAGGTAGCGTTCGTGGTCCCGCCTGCCAGCGCGAGCAGGATCTCCTGCAGGCACCACGGGTCCTTCTCCGTTTCGGACGCCTCTATCAGCGACTCTTCTGCGCCCCCGATCTCGCCCAGCGCCCACGCCGCGTGCCCCCGCACGAGCGGCGAAGGGTCCTCACGCAGGGCGTCTGCGAGCGCGGGGAGCGACTTCTCCAGCTTCAGGTTCCCCGCGGCCACGCAGCAGTTGCGCAACAGGCCAGCCCGGCCGGGACGCGTGAGAGGGGTACCCCCAAAGCGACCCTCGAACTCCTCGTCTGCCCTTATCAGCAGAACCTCTTCTATCTCCAGGTAAGGTCCCGACCCTGCCTCCCCGGAGAACTCCGGCCAGCGGCTCCTCGAAGCCTTCGTCTTGTTGTAGGGACAGACCTCCTGGCATACGTCGCACCCAAAGGCCCAGTCACCCACTTTAGGACGGAGGTGGCGGGGGATCTCACCCCGGTTCTCGATCGTCAGGTACGAGATACAGAGCCTGGCGTCAACGACACCGGGGGCCTTTATGGCGCCGGTGGGGCATCTGTCCATGCAGCGCGTACAGCGTCCGCAGGTACCCTTACCCGGCGGGTCGGGATCCAGGTCGAGGTCCACGATCAGGTCCGCTATGAAGAAGTACGACCCGATCTCGTCGTTTATCAAACAGGAGTTCCGCCCGAAGAACCCCAGCCCAGCGTGCTGGGCCGCGGAGCGCTCCAGCAGCGGCACGGCGTCGGTGAAACCGCGGGCTCTTATCCTGATCCCAAGCTCTTCCTCGAGTTCCTCCCTCAGCCGGAAGAGCCTCCCCTTTATGACCTCGTGATAATCGAGGCCCCACGCGTAGCGCGCCACCCTGCCCCCGCCTTCGTTCTCGGGATGATCCCCAGGATAGTAAGAGACCCCGAGAGAGACCACGCTCCTCGCGCTCTTCTGGAGCTTCTTCGGATCCGTCAGTAACTCCACGGGCCTGTGCATGTAGCCCATGTCGGCGGCCATCCCCGCCTCCTGCCACTCCCGCAGACGCTCCCCACCCTCACGCAGAGGCTCGGCGCTCGTCACGCCGAGGAGGCCGAAGCCGGCTTCTCGCGCCCGCTCCTCCAGAACACGCCGCGTCTCTGCCCTATCCTGTACTGGTCGCATGCTGACGCCGATTGTACCCGGCGGCGCGCGAGGACGGCGCCTCGTGAAAGCTCTTGCTGACGTTTCGGCCGCTGGAGGTTAGATTCTGGAGCATGATGACGAATACAAGCGAACAATGTTCCACTGGCGGCACGGCGGGTGGACCGTGATCCTACTGCGCCTGCTCGGAATCGGGGCCGTCTACGGCGTGGGCTTCATGTTCATCAAATCGCTGTTCCCCGAGCCTTTCGTGCTCCTGATACTGCAAGGGGGACGGAGCAGCGAGGGCGACCTGACCACGCTGGCCCTCGTCTACATGGGCGTAGGGTTGCTCGCGGGACTCATAGCAGGCCCCATATTCGGCGGCGCCTTGCTCCTGCGGCGCGGCAGGTCGGAACGCTCGGAAGGTTCGGGTCCCCGTTTCGTCCTTAGCCTCGCGCTCGCGCTTCTGACGGGGTTCATATCCGGCATCCTGACCCTCATCGTCTACGCGACGGGTATCCTCCCGAGCGGTGGCGTCCTCGACCCCTTGCGCCTCATAGAAGGTGCCAACCATCCGCCAGGGGCGCCACTTCTCGTAGCCTGGACCATCGCCCGTGACCTGCTGCCTGCGGGCCTCGCCGGACTCTTCCTCGCGCCACTTGCCGGAGGCGCCCTCCAACGGCTCTACGTCGCCGAAAGGCCACCGGAACAGAAACGCTATTCCTGGGAGGAATAGCGTTTCAGCACTTCAGCACGGCGCTTCGCGCCTTGTCAGCACGCTTCGCCCGGCTTCGCTAGGCTTCGCTTTCAGCTAGTCAGCAAGGAGCTGCCCATGCGAAAGCTGACTAGCTGACGAGCGACAGCCGGAGGCTGGAGCGTGCTGAAATGCTAAAGTGCTATATGATGCTTACCAACGCGGAGATCTTGCACTCGGCCAGGGTGTAGTCGTTGCGACTGCCGGTGGCGCTGACCAGGTATTCCAGGCAATTACTGCGGCAGTCTACTTTGCCGCAGGGGATCTCGACGGTTCCCAGATCTTCCACTATCCGAACTACGGGGTCGAGGCCGTCGCCCGGGGTCGCTTCCACGCGGCGTACGTACTCCCCTTCCTCGAAGTGCTCCCGTCCGTAACGAAAGGCCGCCATGCCCGGATTGTACACCGGCTTGACCTGGATCACATCGTCCGGACGGAGGCTTCGCCCGCAGAGATCCCGGGTAGGATAAGGCTTCTCACCGAACTTGCTCTATGATTGTCTGTGCAATCGAGCGGTATGCAGGAGGAGAGACTGAGGCGGACTCTAACGCGAAGAGAGTTCTTGAAGATGTCCGGCGCGGGTGTGGCCGGGGCATCGTTGCTCGCCGGGTGCGAACGCGCGGGTGTGCTCCCCGATCTCCCAGGCAATACCCCGGCTGCCGACAGGGATACCAACGTAGTCCTGATCATCCTCGACAGCCTGAGGAAGGATCACGTCGGCGCCTACGGCAACGAGGAGATCCGGACCCCCAACCTCGACGCCCTCGCTAGAGAGAGCCTGCTCTTTAGCAGGGCTTACCCCGAGTCCGCGCCGACGATCTGCGCGAGGAGGGCCATACACACCGGCCTCAGGACCTGGCCTTTCGAGGACTGGCGGCGTTACAAGGGTATAGACGTCGGTCTTCAGGGCTGGCAGCCGATACCTAACTACCAGATCACCCTCGCCGAGACTGTGCGAAGCGCGGGCTACGAGACGCTGTTCGTAACGGATAACCTGCAGCAGTACGACGCCTCCATGAATTTCCACCGCGGCTTCGAGGCATTCGATTTCATCCGGGGGCAGACCACAGACAGCTACAGACCGCTCTATACCTGCCCTCCGGGGAAGGTCGAGCAGGCGCTGTTGAACAGAGCCGTCTTGGGAACGGGGAGCAGAGCGTACTTCCAACGGTACTTCGCCAACACGGCGTACCGCAGATCGGAAGAGGACTGGTTCGCCCCGCAAGTCTTCACCCGCGCCTCCGAGTTCCTGGAGGCCGCGTCTGAGAGGCCATTTTTTCTTACGGTGGACTGCTACGATCCTCACGCGCCGTGGGACCCTCCCGCTGAGTACGTAGCCATGTACGATGAGGGTTACGAGGGCCCCGAGCCTTTCGCGCCGGTCGACGGGGCCACCGACTACCTTAGCGGCCGCCAGATCCGGCGTATGAGCGCCCTCTACTCGGGCGAGGTGACGATGACTGACCGCTGGCTGGGCCGCTTTCTGGACAAGATGGAAGAGCTGGATCTCTTCGACAACACCCTCCTCGTACTCCTCTCCGACCACGGCATCGCCCACGGGGAACACGGCGTCGTCGGTAAGCTCCCATCCTCTCTCTGGCCCGAGGTGACGGACATCCCGTTCCTGATCCGCCATCCTGAGGGTAAGGGAGCGGGGAAGACGAGCGACTACTACGCCTCCACCCACGACGTGGCGCCTACGGTCCTCGGGTTCCTGGGGATCGAACCTCCGCAACCGCTGGATGGCCAGGATCTCTCCGTGATGCTGCGAGGTGGAGAGCCCGAGGCGAGGTCCCACTTCACGCTCGGATACCACGACCACGTCTTTACCAGGGACGAGGAGTACGCCATGATTAGCCGCAACGACGGGACGGAGGCCAGGCTCTACGATCTGAGAGAAGACCCCGGCATGTACGAGGACCTCGCAGGAGACCTTCCCGCCGTGGTGCGCCGTATGTTCTCAAACTACGTCCTCGAAGACGCCGGAGGGCCGCTGCCAAGGTACTGATCGAGGCCCGGAAGACCACAGTACTCCGTGGCCACGCTGGCCCTTATGTCGAGGAGGCGATGCCATGAAGATCTACATCTCGGCGGATATGGAGCGCGTGGAAGACCGGCGCGTCTCGTGAACTACGAAACGGCCTTCAAGATGTTCATCGGCGCCATGCGGCTCTCCCGCAGCGACCCCGACTTCGGTTAGGAGGGACAGTGAGCCTCACTTTCTACATCGTGGACGTCTTCGCCGAAGAGAGATACGCTGGCAACCAGCTCGCCGTCGTTCACGGCGGGGCCGACCTGCCCGATGAGACGCTCCAGAAGATAGCCCTGGAGATGAACTATTCCGAGACCACCTTCGTCTTGTCGGACGAAGAGTCAGAGGGAGGATACGACGTCCGCATCTTCACGCCGGGCGAGGAGGTACCCTTCGCCGGCCATCCCACCCTCGGTACGGCGTACGTGATCCAACACGAACTACTCGCCGGCCCCGTCGGGGGTATCACGTTGAACCTGAAGGCCGGTGAGATCCCCGTGACCTTCGGCGAGGTTCTCTGGATGCGCCAGCTCCCACCCACCTTCGGTGCGGTCCTGGACCATGCTTCCGTCGCCCGAGCTCTGAATCTCGAAGCGGCAGACCTCAACGACCATTATCCCGTGCAAGAAGTATCCACCGGACTTCCGGCCATCGTAGTCCCGCTTAGGGACCTGGACGCTCTGCGGCGCTGCAAAGTAGATTGGGAACGCTATACGGAAGCGTCCGGCCCTGGAAACAACCTCTATGTCTTCTGCCCGGAAT
>DATMVF010000296.1:0-5505 GCA_035563475.1 Rubrobacter sp. | reverse complement strand
AAACCCGCCCCTACACTATTGCTGCTGGTTCCGGGCGGCGCGGCGGCGTGGCGAGGCGAGGGTCATACCCAGGATGACGCATCCCGAAACGACCATGACCAGACCCCACCAGAAGTTCACGTTAAAGCCGAGGTCGCCCTCGCTCGGAGCGGCGGGGGAGAGAAGCCCGACCAGGACCATCGTGACGCCGTAGATAAGGACGAGGGCCGCGATGTAGAAGCCTATCGCCATGGAGTGGTTCGTGCCTGAGTGCTCCGGCACCCTCTCCTCTTCCCCGTATTCATGGTGTCGTTCTTCACTCTGGTGTTCCTCTGTCATGCTCTCCTCCTACCAGAAGTAGATGTTCAGGGCAATGGTAATGGTGAGCACGGTGACCGCGAGGACCCACGGTTTCTTGTACCAGACCTCCTCGACGGCCTCCTTCTGCTCGGTCAGGCCCCACACCAAGCCGCGCAGTTCGGAGTCCGGCTTGGGTTGGGTGACCAGAGAGACCGCGATCGTCACGGCGAGGCACACGATCCACGCGAAAAACGCTCGCGCCATGGACGCCCCCAGGCCGCTGTCCAGCGTGATGAGGTACGTGATGATGCCGTAACCCGTTCCAGCGACGAGCCCGCTGAATCCACCCCAGCCCGTCGTGCGCCTCCAGAACATGCCAAGAAGGAACGTCCCGAAGAGCGGGGCCAGGAATATGCCGTGCAGCACCTGGACGTAGTTTATGATGGTCTCGAAGCCGAGAGCCAGGTAGGCCGTTACAACGCTCAGGAGCACCCCGGCAACGGTGGCGATGCGGCCCACATTGAGATAATGGCGGTCGGTGGCGTCACGGTTGATGTACGCCTTGTAGATGTCGTAGGTCCAGACGGTATTGAAGGCCGTCACGTTGCCGGCCATCCCGCTCATGAAGGCTGCGAGCAGCGCCGTCAGACCAAACCCGAGCATCCCGGTGGGGAAGTAGTAGGCCATCGCGTAGGGGACGGCATTGTTGGCCTCGGCCGCGGTGGCGATCTTCGGGCCCAGGACGGACAAGGCGATCAGCCCGGGGAAGATCGCGAGTACCCCGTACAAGAGTTTCGGGAACGCCGCGATGAGCGGGGTCCTCTGGGATGCCGCCAGATCCTCGGCCGCCAGGGCCCTCTGCACCACGAGGAAGTCCGTGCACCAGTAGCCGAAGCTCTGCACCAGACCGAGCCCGAAAACGATGTAGAACCACTGCACGGCAAAAGGGTTGTCCTTCGTGCCCGTATTGGCCCAGGTGTGGAAGAACTGGGGGTTGCTTATGGACTCCTTCAAACCGGCGAGACCGCCAACGTCTATAAGGCCGAAGATCACGAGCGGCACCAAACCTAACGTGATCAGGAAGAACTGCAAGACCTCGTTGTAGATCGAGGAGGAGAGGCCGCCCAAGACCACGTACGCGAGTACGATTCCCGCAGAGAGGAAGATGCTCGCCGTGAGCGACCAGCCAAGGAGCAGCTGGAAGACGAGCGCCATCGCGAACATGTTTATGCCCGAGAGCAGGAGCATGAAGATGGCGAACAGGATGGCGTTGAACCCACGCGTCGCCTCGTTGTAGCGGAGCTTCAGGAAGCCGGGGACGGAGTGGACGCGACTGGCGTAGTAGAAGGGGATCATGAACAGGGCCACGAAGACCATCGCCGGGATCGCGCCGATCCAGTAGTAGTGGGCCTGCATGATCCCGTACGTCGCCGCCCCCGCGCCCATCCCCATGATCTCCAACGCCCCCAGGTTCGCACCAAGGAAGGCGAGGCCCGTGATCCAGCTCGGCAGTGACCTTCCGGAGAGGAAGTAGTCCTCGGAGGTCTGCATCTTCGTCCTGAGCGCAGCCCCGATGCCGAGCACGAATACGAAGTACACCCCGATAATGAAGTAGTCGAGCCACGTTTCGTTGACCTCGACCAGAGATTGTAACAACGCCAGATTTCCCACCGTAACCTTCTCCCTTCATATCCCGGTTCCCCGACCGCGATCCCCTCTACCACCCCTTGTTGTCAAGGTTCTGTCAGAGTTCCTCCCAGCAGATCCCGTAATCCATTCTCGGTAGGGTCAACGTCGATGATCGGGTAATTCAGCCACGGGTTGTCGACCGATACCTTCGACAGCAGTAACGCCATACCCTCCTCTTATTTCCCTGTAATGAGACGTTAATACCCTCGGTTTATCCGTGTCAAACCATGGCGGCTTGCGGAAGTTCAGTCCTTCCGCAAGCCGCGCTGTCAACAAGAAAGAGGCTGAAGGTTGATAGCGCGCGGTGGTCCAGGCTCGAGCCTCGACCAGGGCGCTGTTAGATCGGCATGGAGATAAACGGCGAGGAGTAGTCGGGGGCGCGGGAGAGGATCTGTTCGGCGTCCTCGCGCGACATCTTTTGTCCACCGGTCTTCAGGATCATCGGCACGATAGTGACGTCGCCGGCCATCGCCAGTCCGGTGACTTCCTCGTGGGAGAGCACCCAGGAGACGGCGGCGTCTATGTACTCCTGCTGGTCGAAGGGCTCGTACCAGGTGGTGTACCTGTGCCCGCTCGCGCCGCCCTCGGGCCAGTTACGGCGCGAGATGGTCTTGATGATCATGAGCCCGGCATCCTGGCGCCGCACCTCTTCCACGAGCGCCTCGTAGTCGGCCCGATAGCCCTCGTCGGTGGAAAGGATGTAGTTCCAGGGCGTGAGCACCGTCTCGAACGGGTAACGCCGCAGGGCTTCGAGGTGCGTCGCCGGGGCCTCGTTGCCGTGGCCCGTGATGCCGATGGCGCCGATGAGGCCCTCTTCTTTCGCCTGGACGGCGGCTTCGAGGGAGCCGCCGGGACCCGTCGCGCGGTCGAGATCTTCGATGTCGCCCACGGAGTGGAGTTGAAGCAGGTCGACGTCGTCCACGCGCAGGCGATCCAGGGAGTCCTGGATCTGGCGTTTGGCCGCATCTTTCTCGCGCAGGCCGGTCTTGGTGGAGAGGAAGATGCGGTCCCTGATCTCGGGCATCCAGCGCCCGTACTGTAGCTCTGAGTCGCCATAGTCGGCCGCCGTATCGAAGTGGTCCACGCCGGCGTCGAGCGCCTGTGCAATGGCCGTGTCCGAGTCTTCCTCGGTGGCCTCCGCAAGCGCGGCCCCGCCGAAGATGAGCACGGAGTTCTCGCTGCCAAGACGTCCCAAACGACGGTGTTCCATCCCTGGCCCTTTCCTCGCTTACCTTATTCTCTTTCCCACTCCACTCTCAGCGTAACCACCTCGAACGGCCGCAACCTGAGCCTCGCGGCACTTCCTTGTACTTCCACGGGCCCTTCGGCCTCTTCGAGAAGGTTGACGCGCTCCACCCTCTCGGTGGGGCGACCGAAGCGTAACGTACACTCCCCGCGGGCGCCGTGGGGTTCGTAGAGGCGCAGGAGCACAGTGTCTCCTTCCTCCGCCAACTTGAGGCTCCCGAGCGCGAGCTCCAGTCCCTCTACCTCGACGAGAGAGAATCCCTGCGGCAGAGTATCTTTTGGCGCCATCACAGGGAAAAGTGGCGAGTTTAGGGCGAATGCTTCGCGCGCCACCCCCGACGCGGTCCAGTCGCCCGAGTGAGGGAAGAGGGAGTAGGTGAAGTGGTGCTCGCCCTCGTCGGCGAACGGGTCGGGGTAGAGCGGGCTGCGGAGCAGGCTGATGCCCACTACGTTCCACTTCGCGCTGTGGCCGTACTTGCCGTCGTTGAGGAGCGCCACACCGTAGCCCGGCTCGGAGAGATCACAGAAGCGGTGGGCGGAGACCTCGAAACGGGTGGCGTCCCAGGGTGTGTTGTGGTGCGTCGGCCGCCGCAGGGCCCCAAACATCGTCTCGCTGGTAGTCTCGTGGGAGCGGACGGCGAGCGGGAAGAGCGTCCTGAGGAGGACCCTCCTCTCGCGCCAGTCGACGTAAGACTCCACGTCCAGGCGGCGCGAGCCGGAGAGGAGCCTGTAGGTCTGCGCGATGGTCGAGTCCCGCCACCTGCGGACCACGCGCACGGAAGCCCTGAGCGGCCCGTTCTCGACGACCTCGACACTCTGCACAGAGGAGATCTCCTCCCCTTCTTGCTCGTATCCCTCGTCCACGTCCCACGCCTCCCAGTTGCGGGGCTTGTCCGTGTAGGCCCAGAGCTGGTTGGCGCGTCCGGCCAGTACCTCACGGCCTACCTCCCTGTCGTAGACGCCGTGGAGCGTGCCGTCCTCCCCTACCTCCACACGCAAGATACCGTTGTCCAGAACGGCGCGCCCTTCCGCGCCCTCGGCACCGACATCCCTGGCCTCGCGCCGGGCCGGCGCGGACTCGTGTATGGCCGCTAGGGTACGCCAGCCGAGTCCAGGCACGCTGAGATCCGGGGCGTGCACGAGCAGTCCCCCGCACTCGGTCTCCTGGGTGGGCAGGGGTTCGCCCTCAGTTCCGGCGACTCTTACAGTGCCTTCCGGCCTGCTCTCGGCGTCGAGTACGACGGAGAGGGGACGTGGGTTCAGTGAGACGTTGGCGACGAGGAGCGCAGACTCTGCTTGCTGGGGGGGACTCAGGGCTCTGTCGCGCAGCTCTTGCGCTGTCCCGACGACGCCTGCTAGCTCTTTGTGGGTTACCTCGTAGACCTCCCCTATCGAGGTCCCTGGCAGTATGTCGTGGAACTGGTTGAGGAGGAGCGTCTTCCAGGCCGCTTCGAGCTCTTCGCGCGGGTACTCGCCGCCGTGGAGCGCGGCCAGCGTGGCGAGGGCTTCAGCCTCGAGCAGACGGTGCTCGGCCTCGCGGTTTAGCTTCTTGACCCTGGCCTGGGTGGTCAGGGTGCCCCTGTGCAACTCGAGGTAGAGCTCGCCGGTCCACCTTGGGAGGCCTTGTTTCGGGAGCCTATCGAAGAACTCGTCGACGTGGGCCATGCGGAGGCGCGGCATGGCGGGGAAGCTCTTCATGCGGGCGTAGTTTTCGAGCATCTGCTCGCTCGGGCCGCCTCCGCCGTCGCCCCACCCGAAGGATAGGAGGCTCTCGGGGTGGTGGCGCTTGCCCTCGAAGTTGCGCCAGGTGCCGTAGATGTCGCGGGGTGTAATGTTGCCGTTGTAGTCCTGGCCGGGGTTTTCGAAGTCGTGGGCGATCACCGTGCTACCGTCTATGCCTTCCCACTCGTAGAGGTCGTACGGGAACTCGTTGGTCTCGCTCCAGTTGAGCTTGTAGGTGAAGAAGCCCTCCATCCCGGCGCCCCGCAGAAGTTGCGGCAGCGCAGGAGAGAATCCGAAGGCGTCGGGGAGCCAGGCCACCCGCGAGCGATGGCCGAATTTGTCTTCGAAGTACCTCTGGCCGTAGAGCATCTGGCGCACCATGGACTCTCCGGATGGGATCTGGCAGTCAGCCTCGACCCACGAGCCGCCTACTGGCTCCCAGCGTCCCTCCTCTACCCGCCTCCTTACCCGCTCGAAGATCTCCGGCGATTCGGTCTCTATCCACCTGTAGAGCTGGGCCGAGGACTGGTTGAAGACGAAATCGTCGTAGCGCTCCATGAGCGAGAGGAC
>DATMVF010000295.1:0-5776 GCA_035563475.1 Rubrobacter sp. | reverse complement strand
GATCGAGCACGAAGAAGAGGATGATGCGCCGGCCAGGAACGACAGCCTCGGGACCCCGAACATCGTGGGAGGGGCCGAGATCCTTGGCATCGAACTGCTCGACGAGAGCGGGCAACCGGCCGGCGCGCTGCCCTCGGGCGCGACCCTGACCGTGCGGGTGCACCTGCGCTACGACGAGACCATGGAGGTCAGTACCCTTGGCATTGCACTGCGGAGCGAAAGGGCCGGCCTCGAGGTCTTCTCGACGGATACGGCGCTCGAAGGTACTCCGCTCGGGCGGAAGGACAAGGGCGAGCAGGCTACCGTGGACTTTACGTTCGTGATGCCGTTCGGACCAGGCATCTACAAGGTGGACGCTTCCCTGACGGACCCTCAGGCTGAAGACTCGGATGTGGTTCTCACAAGGGACGCGACGACCTTGGAGATAACCAGGGAAGGGGCTCTCGCCCCGGTAAGAGGCCTGGTACGACTGCCGGCGAGAGTCGAGATCCACACTCCGGAGGGCCGGCAGGAGGGGCCAGCCTGAAGCCGTGCCTCCCCGCGCCACGGTCGTCATCCCGAACTGGAACGGCAGGCAATTCCTGGGGCTGTGCCTTGGCTCTCTGCGAGAGCAAACGTGGGGTGCCTTCCAAACGATCCTGGTGGATAACGGCTCCGTCGACGGATCGGCAACCTTCGTAAAGGAACACTTCCCTGAGGTTGACGTGGTCTCGCTCGGCGAAAATCGGGGCATCGCCGCGGCTTTCAACGCAGGGATCGGGGCGTCTACGGCGGAGTACGTGGTACTGCTCAACAACGACACCGAGCAGGACCCAGGCTGGCTGGAAGCGCTGGTGCGCGCCGCCGAGGATCATCCCGAGGCCGGCTTTCTTGCGAGCAAGCTGGTCGACTTCCACGACCGCACGATGCTCGACGGGGCAGGGGACGCCATGCGTCTGAGCGGTCTACCTTACCGCCTCGGGCACGGCGAACGCGACGGGTGCAGGTTCGACAGGCCCGGCTACGTCTTCGGGGCGTGTGCGGCGGCGGCGCTCTACCGCAGGGACATGCTCGATGAGGTCGGGCTCTTCGACGAGGACTTCCTCTCCTACTGCGAGGATGGGGACCTGAGCTTCCGCGCCCAGCTCGCCGGTTATCGTTGCTTCTATGTCCCCGGCGCCGTCGTCTACCACATGGGAAGCGCCTCGACCGGCGGCAAGCGTAGCCCGACGGCGACCAGGCTCGGTAGCCGAAACTCTTTTAGCCTGCTGGTCAAGAACCTGCCCCTCTCCGCGGTACCGCACGTACTACCTTTCTTCGCCGCGGGACAACTCGGGCGCATGATCACCGCCGCCGTGACGGGCTCTTTGCGGGCGCACCTGGAGGGACTCGCGGGCGCGTGGCGCCACCTGCCGCTCATGCTCGCCAAGCGGGCCGAGATACAGAAGAGGAAGAAGGTCTCCGACGCCGAGGTCCGCAGGCTCCTCAGGGAGTCATCGCTCGCCGCGACGGCGAGCATCGCGCGCCGGCTGCGAGATAGGGTCTTGTCGCGATGAAGTTTTCCGTCATTATCGTCAACTACGCCTCCTGGCCCCTGGCGTTGCGCTGCATCGAGTCCCTGCGACGGACGCGTTGCGGACAGTTCGAGGTCTTCGTCGTCGACAACGACAGCGTGGAGCCTCCCGAGCTTCCATCCTGGGTGCGCCTGATCCGGAACAAAGAGAACGTAGGTTTCGCGCGCGCCCACAACAGGGGCATCGCCGCATCGAGCGGAGATCCCGTAGTCCTCATAAACCCCGACACCCTGGTGGAGAGGGACTTCTTCGAGCAGCTGGAAGCATTCGTCTCAGAGAACCCGAAAGCCGGTATCTTTGGGCCGAGGATAGTGGACTCGGAGGGCCGTCTCCAGCTCTCGGCAAGGCGGGAGGTCAGCGCCCTCTCAGGGTTCCTCGGACGCACCTCCCTCCTGACCCGCCTCTTCCCCAAGAGCTCTATCGTAAGGAGCCAGTTCCCCGCCGTCACGGACCAGTCCCGCCCTACCCCGGTCGACTGGGTCTCCGGCGCCTGCATGGTCGTCCGCAGGGATACACTGCGAGACGTAGGCCATCTGGACGAACGCTTTTTCATGTACTTCGAGGACGCCGACCTCTGCAGGCGCGCCCGCGCGGCAGGCTGGCTCGTCTATTATCTGCCGCAAGTCGAAATAGTCCACCAGACCGGCGCAAGCAGCCGAAGTAAACCGAAGGCGATCTGGCTCCTCCACAAGAGCGCGTTCCTCTACCACCGCAAACACGGCGTCCACGGCCCCCTCGGCGCCTACAGCGCGATGGTTCTCGCCGGACTCACCCTCCGCGCCCTGGCGAAGCTGGGGATCTCGATGTTCGCGAGATAGGCGTCAGGCTAAATCTGCTCGTGAAGTTGGAAGGCGGCCTAGTGAGAATCTCGCCCAGAGGCCGCGTTGCTCTGCAAGACGCTCACTTGCGAGGTGGAGTTCGCTTGATTGCCCGAAACAGAAGTGGACGATGAGACGAGAGCGGTGCTCCCATGGCCGTCGTACCGGAGGATTAGAGAGCTGCCTTGGGTGCTGGTCTGCTGGACGGAGTTCGTGTGACCTCCGGCGCTGAACTCGACCATCATCTTCCCAGGGTTCGAGCTCTGCTTGCTTATCTCGCATTCGAGGGGCTGCCCGTCTAGTTCGTAGATGAACCGCTCTGGGACTCGTCCGCTGACTTTCTTCTCCGCTTTGCCCCCGATGATACACGTGCCGGAAAACTCGGTTCCTGGGCTACCCTCGATCCTCAGCGTGACCTCCCTGGAGGGGGCAGTAGCGTCGGCACCCTCTTGCTTCGCGGTTCTGAAACCTGACACTCGCACCACAGCCTCCCCAGCCTGTGTTACTACTGCGGAGTTTCCAGCGCGCACCACGACACCCGCCTTCTTCGCCCGCCGTACCTGGTCGTCCGATTCTTCCGGCGCGTGCGGAGCGATCTCGGCTATGGTAGGTTCCTTTACCCTCTTCACTGGCTGCCGGTCTTTTGCAGCCTCCTGGGCACAACCGTAGAGGGCCGCGAAGATTACCATGACCACCAACAACAGGAGGAGACGTGCCGCCATGCTCCCTCCTCTCCTTGTGTCCTCTGAACTTTCGTACCCGATCCTACAAGTCCCTATTCACCGGAGTGCCTACCTAGAAGGTACCTACAGCATCACTGATGCGCAACGACTTGCTGAACACTGCTTGCCGCGTACAGCGGGTTGCAGAAGGTCAATTCTTCTGCAACCCGCGCCGTCAGCTATCAGCCATCAGCGATCAGCTTTTTGTTTTTGGCTGATAGCTCGTCGTGCATAAGGGTTGAACCCTTTTGCACGGCGCTGTAATTCGCTCAGCGGCCCACCGCCGCGGTGCCCTTGCCGTAGGTAATTATGCGCGTGTAGCAATTGTCCTCGAGCACCTCGAAGGGACCGGTTCGCCCGTCTCAGCGTGCCTTGTAGTAAGGAAGGGTGTCTTCCGGCACCCGGTTCAGCGGTGGGGCTGCGCGATCTTTGTCGGAGAGACTAGGGGTCTGGATGGGCCACTGTATCCCTATTGCGGGGTCGTCCCACAGGATGGAGTGGTCGTACTCGGGAGCGAAGTAGTCTGTGCATTTGTATGAGAAGAGAGCGTTCTCGCCCGTGACGACGAAACCGTGGGCGAAGCCGGGAGGAACCCAGAGCTGGCGCCTGTTCTCTTCTGAGAGGGTCGAGCCCGTCCACCCGCCGAAAGTCGGGGAGCCGACCCTGATATCTACGGCGACGTCGAAGACCTCGCCCAGCAAGACGGAGACGAGCTTGCCCTGGGCTTTGGGGTTCTGGAAGTGGAGGCCACGAAGCACACCGTAGGCCGAGAACGAGAGGTTGTCCTGCACAAAGCGGTCCGGTACGCCGTGCTCTTCGTAGCGGGCGCCGTTCCAGCTCTCCATAAAGAAACCTCGGGCGTCTCCGAAGACGTCAGGCTCGATGACGAGTACTCCTGGCAGTTCCGTCCGGAGGACGTTCAAGTGACGTACTCCTCGCTCTTCAGTAGCTCGAGCAGGTACCGGCCGTAGTCGTTCTTCCTCATCGGATAGGCGAGCCGTTCGAGACTTTCGGCGTCGATGTAGCCTTTGCGGTAGGAGATCTCCTCGGGACACCCGATCTTGAGGCCTTGGCGCTGCTCGATGGTCTCGATAAAGTTGGACGACTGGTGCAGGGACTCGTGCGTGCCGGCGTCGAGCCACGCCATCCCGCGGCCCATGAGCTCGACCTGCAACTCCCCGCGCTCGAGATAGTCGACGTTGACGTCTGTTATCTCGAACTCTCCCCGCGCCGAAGGTGTAAGGTCGGCCGCCACGTCGAGCACCCTGTTGTCGTAGAAGTAGAGGCCTGTGACGGCGTAGTGCGAGCGGGGGCTCTCCGGCTTCTCCTCGATAGTGAGCACCGTCCCGTCTGCGTCGAACTCTACGACGCCGTAGCGACCCGGTTCCCTGACGTAGTACCCGAAGACGGTGGCACCTCTCTGCCTGCCCGCCGAACGCTCCAGGAGCTCCGAGAGACCGTGCCCGAAGAAGATGTTGTCCCCGAGGACGAGGGAGACACTCTCGGACCCGACGAACTCCCGCCCGATGACGAAGGCCTGGGCCAGGCCTTCGGGCCTGGGCTGCACGGCGTAGCTGAAATCTACACCCCACTGCGAACCGTCGCCGAGTAGATCCTCGAAGCGGGGAAGGTCTTCGGGGGTGGAGATCACGAGCATGTCCTTGATGCCAGCGAGCATCAACGTGGTCAATGGGTAGTAGATCATCGGCTTGTCGTAGACGGGAAGGAGTTGCTTGCTTACGGCCCTCGTGAGCGGATACAGTCGCGTACCCGAGCCCCCGGCGAGCACGATGCCCTTCACGCCGGCCCTCCGCGACTGCCCAACCCCAGCCGCTCTCCCCCGTAGCCGCGCGAGAGCGCGGCCTCGCACCACCCGCGGTTCTCCAGGTACCAGCGCACGGTCTTCTCCAGGCCCGTCTCCAGCGTCTCCTCGGGCCTCCAGGCGAGCTCGCGTTCTATCTTGCCCGCGTCTATGGCATAGCGCCTGTCGTGGCCAGGCCTGTCCGCAACGAACGTGATGAGCGACTCGTGCGGCGATCCAGGAACCAGCCCGTCGAGCAGGGCGCAGATGGTCTTGACGACCTCCAGGTTCGTCCGCTCGTTGTGGCCGCCGACGTTGTAGGTCTCGCCCGGACGGCCACGCTGGAGGACGACGACGATAGCCTTGCAGTGGTCCTCTACGTAGAGCCAGTCTCTGATGTGCTGCCCGTCGCCGTAGACGGGCAGAGGTTCTCCTCGCAGGGCGGTCAGGATCATGAGCGGTATGAGCTTCTCGGGAAAGTGGTAGGGCCCGTAGTTGTTGGAGCAGTTGGTCGTGAGCGTGGGGAGCCCGTAAGTGTGGTGATAAGCCCGCACGAGATGGTCGGAGGCCGCCTTGGAGGCGGCGTAGGGGGAGTTGGGCCTGAAAGGACTCTCCTCGGTAAAGCAGCCCTCGGGTCCCAGCGTCCCGTACACCTCGTCCGTGGAGACGTGCAGAAAGCGGAAGGCGTCGTGGTCCTCCCCTTCGAGGATGCTCCAGTAGGAGAGCGCGGCCTCGATGAGTTCGTGAGTCTCGACCACGTTGGTCTGTACAAAGGCCTTCGGACCGTCGATGGAGCGGTCGACGTGCGTCTCGGCGGCGAAGTTGACGACGGCCGAGGGCCGATACTCAGCGAGCAGGCGGTCGACAAGCCCGCGGTCCCCT
>DATMVF010000294.1:0-5963 GCA_035563475.1 Rubrobacter sp. | reverse complement strand
GGGACGTAGCGTCTGCGAAGGTTGGGGGAGCGCGTGGATTCCCGCTTGCGCGGGAATGACGGAAATGCCAAGGAGATCGTACATCGCGAAACGAGTTCCTGCGGATTACCTTTTGTACTCGCCGAAACCATAGAGCAGGTGTTTCTCCGTCGTGCGCACCGAGATGCGCCAGCCCATGCCGGCGAGACGCGCTTCGAGCTCTACAGGGTCGTAGAAGACCTTGACGATACTGAACTCGCGCCCGTCGTTGAGTCGTCTGAGCGTCGTGTGGTCCCTGGGGCCCCGCCCGGCGCTCTCCTTCTCGGCCCATGTTTCCGTGCGCAGCGAGTCAACGAAGAAGACGCGTCCGCCTGGTCGTAGCGCCGACCGGACGAGATCCCAGAAGGCGGCGAAACGCCCTGGAGGCACGTGCGAGAGCCAGAAGCCGAAGAACACGACGTCGTAAGACTCTTCGGGCCTCCAGCCGAACAGGTCGGCCCTGACGTAGCTGACGGTCGCCTCGGGAAGGGTCTCTTGCAGTCTGGCCCGGTTGATATCCAGTACCTCTGGCGAGGCGTCGACGGCGGTTATGCCTGCAGCGTGCCTCGCGAGCTCCACTGTCCACAGACCGGTGCCGCACGCGAGCTCGAGCACCCTTCCCGTCGGCCCGAACCGGTCGAGTTCCTGGCGGACTCGCTCCAGCTCGAGAAACCACGTGCGATTCCATTCGGGACCGCGGTCGTGACGTCCCGTGCGCAGAAACCATTCGTCGTACTCCCCGGCGCGTGCCCGGTAGTAGGCCAGCTGCCCTTCGAGGAGTCCCTCGTCCACGGCGTGGGATCCTACGCCGCTTTCTCCGATGTCTCGGTAAGTTCGGCCTGTACGATCAGACGCTTGCCGTAATCGGGCAGCGTGCATGACTGGAGCGTCAGTATGTTCTTGCCCGGCAGGGTATCCGTAACCTGGGTAGCAGAAGGGCTGACGACGAAGGTCTTGAAGACGTCGTAGGTGTACTCGGTACCGTTAGCGTCGGTGACATAGATCTTGTCGCCGCCCACGACGTTGCTCAGGTCCCAGAAGGTCAGCCAGCTCTCGGTGTTTGGGTAGCCGAGCCTGTGGCCCGCGATATAGACGTTGGCCTCGTTATCCCAGGGAAAGCCGGTGCCTTCGAGGTGGATGGCGGCGTGGGTCTTCAGCGCCTCCTCGTCGTTCCCCGCCGTGTAGGGTACTTCGTCGTTCTCGATCCTGGCCATCGCGGGGACGGTAAGCTCGAGGGTCTTGTCGCTTGGGCCGGTGCTGCTCGTGTTCTCTTCGTCCGTGGTCTCCAGCTTGGGCACGTTGAAACCGCCGGGGTTGTCGCTGTTCGTGGCGGTACTGTCCAGGCGTCCGGCCAGGAAGAAGGAGGCGATAAGCGCGACGCCGGCCGCTATCATTAGCAGGCTCAGCACCCAGGAAACGATGTTTCTTACCCGCGACCTGTGGACGTTGTACGTTTTCATGCCGCCGGAGATTCTAACATCGAAGTCGCTCCCCGCTCTCTGGTCGTCCCCTCAACGCTCTGCGGGCAGATCCTCCCTGTTGCCCCATTCGTTCCACGAGCCGTCGTAGTTGGCCAGTCTCTTGTAACCCAGCCGGTGCAAGGCAAAGAGCGGGACCGTGGCCGCGACCCCGCCGTTGCAGTAGGCGACGACGGGCTCGTCTCTATCCCCTGACACACCCGCCTCCTCCAGCCTCCGCGCCAGCTCCTCGTCGGAGTGGAAGGTGCCGCTCTCGGGGTCGAAGAGGCTGTCGGAGTGGAGGTGGGCGGCCCCTGGCACGCGCCCCGTCCTGGCCTCCTCTCGCGTCACGGCGCCGGTGTACTGCCCCTCGTCGCGCGCATCGAGAACGAGAGCGTCGCCACCATCGCTCGTGGCGAGGAGACCTTCCGCGTCCGTCCGCCAGCCGCTCTGAGGTTCGGGGGTGAAGACGGCCGGCTCCGGTTCGGGGACTTCGGCGGTGGTCGGACGGTCCTCGGCCGTCCACTTCCTCCAGCCGCCGTCGAGGACGAAGACCCCGTCGTGGCCGTAGTACGTAAGGGCCCACCAGAGGCGCGTGGCGAACTGGCCACCCGCGTGGTCGTATACCACGACGCTAGTATCGTCGCCGATGCCGAGAGATCCCATAAGATCAGCGAAACGTTCTGGCGGTGCGATCTGCACCGGCACGGGATCGTCGGGGTCGGTGATGTCGCTGGTCCAGTCAACGTAGACGGCGCCTGGGATGTGGGCCTCGTCGTACTCCTCGCGGGCGGCGAGGTAATCGGCCTTCTGGCGCCCTCCGCCGAGATCCGTCTTCTCTACGTAACCCCTGATGTCTACGACGCGCATCTTCTCGTCATCGAGATGTGCGGCGAGCCAGTCAGTAGTGACAAGAGGGTCCTGTTTCTCCACTTTCTACTCCTCCAGGATGTCGTGTTCGCGGGCGTAGGCTTCGGCGAGCCCGCGGGCTCTTTCTTTGTCGTCTTTGCCGAGGCGCCCTTCGACCACCTCGTTCTGCAGGTAGTCCTTTAGGGCTTTGATCCAACGCCCTGGTCCAAGGCCGAACTGCTCCATGAGGTCGTTGCCGCTCAAGGGGCTCTCCAGCTTCTCGACGGCGTCCTCGGCCCTTACCTCCTCGACCCTCCTCTTGAGGCTGCGCCAGGACTCTTCGGCGATGCGCCTGCGGCGCGGCGCGCTCCCCGTGATGTCGGCCCTGGCGAGCCTGAGGAGCATGTCCACGTTAGCAAGCTCCCTGTCGCCGCGCGCGAGGTAGGTGTCCCTGATAAAGCGCCTTACAGCGGCGTCGCTCCAGGGGTCCTTGCTCGCGGCGTACCCGTAAGGACGCATGTGGTTGGCGACGAGGTGGGCGACGGCGTCTACGTCGTCCTTGGGGTAGGCGAGGCGTTGCATCGCCCGGCGCGCTATGGCCGCCCCCACGTTCTCGTGGCCGTAGAAGTGGATCTTCCTGGGGATAGTGCGCCCTGCGCAACGCTCGCACTCCCCCTCCTCGGCGCTCTTCCTCGTGCTCTTCGCCCCGCAGTAGGTGCAGCGGTGCTCGTAGACTAGCGTTCTCGGCTTCCCGATGTCGTGGAAGAAAGCCGCCTTGCGCAAGATCGGCTCGGCCTCGATGCTGGAGACCACGATCAGGGTGTGCTCGAAGACGTCCTTGTGGTGGAACTCGGTCTCCTGCTCCACGTCGAGGGTCTCCATGAACTCGGGCACGACGTAGGGCATGAGCCCGAGACGCACCAGCGCCCTCAGACCGGACGCCACGTTCTCTGAGATCAGGATCTTCTCGAACTCTTCCCTCTTGCGCTCGGCTGAGATGCTCTCCAGCCAGCCGGCGTTGTTGCGGATCGCCTCCTCGAGGTCCTGCGTCATGGCGAAAGGCTTCTCGGGCTGAGTAAGGGTCGTCTCGAATCGGACGGCCCGCAGCATCCTCAAGGGGTCGTCGCGCATTCTTTCGAGAGGGTCGCCGACGGCCCGGATCACACCCCGCTCCAGATCTTTGCGGCCCTCGAAAGGATCTACGACCTCACCCGTGAGCGCATCGGCGGCGACGGCGTTGATCGTGAAGTCCCTGCGTGCCAGGTCTTCTCGCAGACTATCTCCGAACCTTACTTCGGGATGCCTGCTCCCCCTGGTGTACTGGTCGGTCCTGTAGGTCGTGATCTGAACCTCGTACTCTCCTATTGTGGCCGCGATGGTCCCGAAGCGCTCCCCCACCGTCCACAGGTTCTCGGCGTGAGGCCTGAGTAATGCCTTGATCCTCGCAGGATGCGCGTCGGTCGCCGCGTCCGCGTCCCGCCGATCGATCTGTGCCTCTGTGGCTGGATCCTTATCAGAGCCCAGGAGCAACGCTCCCCGCACGACCCCGCCAACAAAGTAGAGCTCGTGCCCGGCCTCCCTGAACGCCTCACCGAGACGCGAGAGAGACTCTGGAACCTCCAGCTTCTTTATGTCGGCCATCATAATGACCAGATTCTAGTACGCAACAGACTGCAGGTCACAGACGCTCGCGAAGATCAACCGGCGTCGGCCGGCAGAACACGAAACGGACGCCCGCCAGGTCCCCTCAAGGTCCTGAAGTGGCGTTCATCGAGCGTGAGCACGTCGAGCGTGTCGTGGCGGTTCGCCAACACCACGTTGGAAGCATCGGCGAGGCCGATGCGAAAGTCGGCATAACGCTCGACGATCTCGACAGCCTCGGCCACATCGTCTTCCGAGAAATACTCCAGACCGTACACACCGCGTGCGACCTCGCCGAGCAACGCCAGTTCGTAGCCCCGTCCCATACGGGTCAGGATCATGTAGTCGAGTTCCGCCAATACAAAGGGGGAGATCAAGAGCGGCCCGCGGGCGGATTCTACTACCTCCCTGGCAGCGATGTAGTCCTCCTGCCTTTCGTCTATGGCAGCGAGCAAACCACTGCTATCCAGGATGAGCGTCACTCGCCGAAACCGTGAAGTTCCTCCTCGAACCTCCTCGCCAGTGTTGGATCCCCACTCGAAAATAGGGGCAATCGCGGGCGCGGCGGCTCGGAATCCTCGACCAGATCCCTGATCGCCTCGCGTATGAGCTCGGCCTCACTGCGCCCCCTCTGCGTAGCAAGGCGCCCCAGCGCAGACTTGAGATCCTCAGGCAGATAAACCGTGGTCTTCTTCATGCCATACGTTTTACCATACGTCAGGGATGGATCATTTGCCTGGAACTCAGACGGGGATGGCGGCTTCGCGGGAGGGGAAGATCTCGAAGAAGTCCTGGAAGCCTGTCACGGAGAAGATACGTTCGACGGCTTTGGAGGGGGCGGCGAGACGGAAGGAGATCCCCTTTTGCCCTAAGGCGTCTTTGGAGCGCATGAGGGCCGAGAGGGCTGTCGAGTCCATAAATGTGACTTCGCCCAGGTCAACCACGACGGCACCAACGTCCTTGTTCTCGACGGCCCTCTCTATAGCGTACTCGACCTTCGGGGCGGTATGCAGGTCCATCTCACCCCGCACCGAGACGACAGAGTATCCCTCGGCATGTTCGGCTAAGCTGGCCTCGAAGTCCGTGTCCGCTCACTCCTCTCTAGAGTCGCTGCAGAGCGGCCAATGGATATTAGCGTAGTTCGTGTGCCCGGTAAACCGCCTGCTTTGTACGGGCATGCAATGTTTTCTGCTAAGATTCGGGCGTGATGGAAGGGAGAAGTACAGAAAGGGTGGCCGTCTTCGTCGACGGGGCCAACCTCTACCACTCGATCAAGAACTACTACAAGGGCGTCCTCGACTACGCCAGGCTTCTCTCGGCGGCCGTCGGAGACAGGAAGTTACTTAGGGCGACTTTCTACATCGTCGAGAAGCAGGAGGCCGATGAGGGACAGGGGACGACCTCGGCGCGCTCCTTCGTCTACAACCTCAACAAGTTCGGCTACAAGGTACGCTCCAAGCCTCTCATGGTGCACGAGACCCTGACCCCGGACGGGGAGAGGACCATCTCGCACAAGGGCGACTGGGACATAGGCGTGGTGGTGGACATGATGCGCCTCGCAGAGCACGCCGACACCTACGTCCTCGTCTCCGGCGACGGAGACTACGTCGAGGCCGTCGAGTTCCTCCAGAGCGAAAGAGGCATCCGCGTCGAGGTAATAAGCGCGGCCCAGTGCACTTCCCAGGCCCTCCTGGACGTCTGCGACGCCCACACCGACCTGGCGGACATACCGGAGTTGTTCAGGAGGCCGGGGCCCCCGAAACAGGCTGTCAGCGATCAGCAAGTCAGCTAGTCAGCACGCTCCGGCTTCGCCTCCGCTTGTCAGCACGGCGCCGTTGGCGCCTTGTCAGCATGTCAGCAAGAGCTTTCGTGTGAGCAAACTGAAATGCTGAAGTGCTGACAAGCCTGCGAAGCAGGCGTGCTGAAATGCTACGGCTCCCCTAATACCCTTACTTCCGGCTCCAGCTCGATGCCCAGTCTCTCGACGACCCTCTGGCG
>DATMVF010000293.1:0-9662 GCA_035563475.1 Rubrobacter sp. | reverse complement strand
CATCTCCCCGAGTTTCGGAGAGATGTCCATCTTCGAGGTTGGGCAGAAGAAGGGCCGGAGCCGCTAGCGGCCCCGGCCCTGAGTGTCTCTGCGGCAGGGTTCTAACCTCGCCTAACTACCTCGCAGTTCGACGAGATGGTGTCCTCGGTCGTGTTGTCGGTTAGGACCGTGTCGCGGCCCCGACCGCAGTCGACCAGATCGTCTTCGGCGCGCCCACGCTCGCGGGCTTTGATGTGATCTGCACCGCTCCCACCGTAGAGACGGTCCGAGTCTCCATTGCCGACGATGGTGTCAGCCCCGCCTCGGCCCTTGAGGGTGTCGTTCTCGGCGGTGCCTACCAGTCTGTTAGGACCGGCGTTGCCGACTTTCGCGACCGCCAGGGCCGTCCCGGCGAACTCCATCACCATAAGCCCTACAACCGCGACCAATATGGCCATCCTTCTCGTCACTCGCTTACCTCCTTCGATGCTGCGTTGTCTTATACCGACAAAGCATATGATGGCTCCTCGGAAGACTAGCGCCATCCTCAGAATTGTCGATATTCGTCTATGCAAATTTGCATAGAAGGAGGGGCTTCTAGAATCCTCTGCGAGCACGAGTTCAGGGTCCGACCAAGACCGTTTACTCGATCGTTACCACGCCGTGGCGCACGGCGAAGACGAGCGCTTGCAGCCTCGAGGAAACTTCGAGCTTGGAGAGGATGTTCGTCACATGAGAGTGCACCGTTCCCGCGCCGACGTGCAGCTGCTGTGCGATCTCCCTGTCGCTCCAGCCCTCGGCGAGGGCCTGGAGCACTTCGCGTTCCCTGGGGGTCAGCTTGTCGATGGCGAGCTGCGCCTCGCGATTGCTCTCGCGCACGCGCACGAGGAACCGCAGGGCCCCGATGACCTCCTGCTGGGAGAGCAGCTGGTCCCCGGCGGCCAGGCGGCGCACCGCTTCCACGAGATCGCTCATGGGTGCCGACTTGTGCATGACCCCTGCCGCGCCCGCCTCTATCGCTTCGGCCAGGTATCTTTGCTCGGACATGGCGCTCAAGACCAGCGCCTTGGCCTGCGGATGGGTACGGCGTAGGTCCTTTATGAGATCCGTACCCGAACCGTCGGGAAGGTTCAGGTCGACTATCGCCACGTCCACCGCAAGCTCCGCGCTCTCGAGAATCTCTTTGGCCTCGGATAGAGATCCTGGCCGAGCCACAACGGTGAGATTTGGCTCGCGTTCCAACATGAACGCGAGTGGGTCGCGGAAAGTGTCGTGGTCATCGACGACCATGATCCTGATCTCTTCGCTCACGTCACCACCGCCAGTTCGAACCCGAACACCGAGCCCACGCCGACCCTCGTTCGCACCGTTAGCTCGGAACCGTGGCTTCGGACGATGCGCCGGCTGAGGTAAAGGCCGAGGCCTACTCCCGGCGTTTTGTGCCTCTCCCGATCGCGGCCCCGGCCGAATTTCTCGAAGATCCGTGGCACGTCTTCCGGGTGGATGCCCTGGCCGTGATCGGCGACTTCTATCCTAACTTGCCCCTCCTTGCCGATCACCCGCAGCTCGATAGGCGTGCCTTCTGGCGAGTATTTGGCGGCGTTCGAGAGCAGGTTGCGCAGGACCTGACCGGTACGCTCGGGGTCGGCGAGCACGCAAACGCCCGCCCTGAGATCCCCTCGGACCATCACCTCTATGGGATGGTGCCCGGGTAGGGTACTCGCGTACACCTCGGCGTCGGCCAGGAGATCTTCCAACGGCAGACGGCGCGCCTCGATCCCGAAACCCTCGCGTTCGACCGCAGCCACGGCCCGTACGTCGCTTACGAGGTTGGCTAGGGCGTCGAGTTCTCTCTCGGTAGCGTTCGTAGCGTAAGCGCGTATCTCGGGATCCTCCCCCTGGACGGTGAGCAACTCGTTGAGCTTGCGAACGGAGGCTATAGGTGTGTCTAACTCATGGGCAACCATCGCACTGAAGTCCGACCTGAGGGCATGCAGTTCGTTGAGTCGCTGCGCTCTTTCCCGCTCGGTAGCCAGAAGCCTTGCGCGCTCCGAGGCGACGCGCCGAAGCTCGGAGATGCCACCGATCGCGACCACAACCGCGAAGGCCAAACTGAGGGCGTCGGCGGTGGTGAGCAGGCCGCCCCCGTAGGCCGAAGGCCACAGGTAATCGTGCAGGACCGACCCGGCCAGGAGCACCACCGCAATGAGCAACCAGCCCCGCAGTAGCCCACGGCGGGTCTGCCAGAAGGCCCCGACCACGGCCGCGGCCGCAAGACCTAACGGCAGCATGGAGAGTACCCAGTGCCACAAAGTCAGCCACCCCAGGGGCGATCCGAGCGTCGCCGTTCTCTCCGGGTTCGCGACGCGAGACAGGAGAGGCATCCACTCTTCTCCATGTAGGAACTCGAAGATGATCACGTAGCCGGCTACCAGGGCGACCGGGATCGCCGTTGCGGCCCATACAACGAGCCGAGACGGCCTTCCGGGGAACAGACCTACCATAAAGAGCGCGCACGCCAGCGTCTGGGTGACGAAGGCCTCATAGAGCGATTCGTTGAGTTCCGGGGGATCCTCCTGAATCAGCGGCTCCAGGTACCCGAATACGAAGTGTCCCAGGCCAAGGACCACCAATCCCCCCGCCACCCAGCGGGCACGCCAACCTACGGCGTCAGCCAGGAACAGACCGAGGACGAGGGCGGCGAAGAGGCGAGCCAGAGCAGAGGCCGCCTCCTCCCCACCCACCACCTTGTCCGGGACGAGCACCGCGAACCCCTCACCCCCCAAAACCAGGTTCGTTGCTGCCCACACCACGACCAAAGCCGCCAGCACCGCGGCGACAAGCACGCTACTGTTGCCGCTCAGGGAACCCGACAGCCTCGGCGGCTCCACTGTCGTACTCTCTCGAGAGTGGCCCTTCGCTCCCAACGAACCTCCTCTGCGATCTTCTGCAGCCTTCAAGAAAGGAGACCAGAGTGTAGTCTCCCTTCCGTACATACGCAGGATGGCACGCTAGAGATGGTTTCGCGAACCGGTCGAGGGTCGCCCGGGCATCCACGCGAGGGAACGACTCGAGGAGTAACCGCCATCGGACGCGTCGTCACAGCGGTTGGAAAAGATCCATAAATTTGTATAGGTCATACGAACCTGGGTGGTGCATCCTTTTCGTGGATGTACAAGCGAAAAAGTGGAGAAACGATGCGTAGATGGCTATTACTTGTCTTGTCGGTGGTGTTTGCCGTGTCGGTCTTCGCACCCGTCGCGGCCGCCCAGGGAGATGACGGGGGCGTAGATGACAGGGGCAGGCATGCCCGAGGGACCGATGATCGTGGCTTCGACGATAGGGGGATGCATGCTCGGGGTGCCGACGACAGGGGCTTCGACGACAAGGGAATGAACAACAGCGCCGAAGACGACAACGCGGCGGCCAGCCCCGCCTCCAGTGCCTCGGCTTCCGCGAGTCCTGACGCTTCGCCTAGTGCGAGCCCGACGGCTTCACCCAGCGCGAGTCCTACGGCCTCTGAAGGCACTACGGCATCTGCTACACCCGTACTACCGGACACCAGCGGCTTCCCTCCGGCATGGGTCCTCGGGCCGTTGGCGATGATCCTTGGCGGAGGGCTGATGGCCCTCGGTATCGCGCGCCGTCGCTAGAACACTCCGGCATATGAGGGGGGAAGCCCTAACGCTTCCCCCTCTTTGGAGAAGGACCCCAATTTTGCAGATGTACAGCCCGCCCCGGACGCCCACAATCAGCACCGCCATGTCAGAAAGGGCTCAGAAAGGAGAAGGATGAACGCGAAGAGGTTGATAGCCGGTTTGGTGGCCGCGGTAACCTTGACGCTGTTCATGGCAGCCGCGGGTGCTCAACAGCCAGGGGCTCCGCAGCCAGGGGCTCCGCAGCCAGCTGCCGAGCAGGATGACGACCCGGCAGACGCCTTTTTCGATCGCATAGAAGAGGAGGAAGAGGAAGGCGACTGAACGCGTGCGTAACACGGGCAGGCGTAAGTTCAAGTGTTGTTGCCCGGTTTTGGCGTTCGGGACGTCGGCCGGTGGAGCACCCGCTCTTGGTCGCACATCTCGGTCGGCACGGTTGCCCTTCTACCGGTACCCGAGTGCGTCGGCGGGCGAGAGATTAGGGAGCTAGTTTGGGAAACGATAGTGTGAAAAGTGCCGAACCGCGAGTCGAAGCTGGAAAGAATCGAGAGCGCAGCGGTAGAGTGCCGAGCAATACCGCAGCGCGCTCGCCCGGCTTGTGGGAGACCCGACTCAAGGCTGCGAAGCGGGTGGTTGGAGGGGCGTTTCGGATCCTCGTGTACCTGGGGGTGGCCATCGCCCCGCTCGTCCTGGCCTGGTCGGGGATGGAGCCAGGGAGGGGCTTCCTGATCGACTTCTCCGTCGCGTTGGGCTTCGTGGGCCTGTCCTTGATGGGCCTGCAGTTCCTCCTCGCCGCCCGTTTCCGGTGGGTCGAGGCGCCGTTCGGTATGGACGTCTTGCTGCAGTACCACCGCAAAATCGGCTACGTAAGCCTCCTGTTCATCCTGGCCCACCCTACCCTCCTGTTCGTGGCCGATGACGAGTACCTCGAGCTCCTGGAGGTGACCGATGCACCACTGCTGGCGAAGATGGGGATCACCTCGGTGGTGGCGCTGCTCATCATGGTAGCCCTCTCCGTGTGGAGGAAAAAGCTACGCATCGGCTACGAGCTCTGGCAATGGACGCACGGCGTGCTCGGGTTCGTGGTCGTGTCCGCCGCCCTCGCGCACGTACTTATGGTCGGTTACTACGTGAACGAGCCCCTGGAGATAGCGCTGTGGCTCTGGATGTCGGTGGTGTTCGTCGGCCTGGTGCTGTGGGTGCGCGTGGTCAGGCCGCTGGAGCTCCGCGGCAAAGCGTGGCGTGTCGAGGACGTAGTCCCGGAGCGGGGTGGTATCCACACCCTCGTGCTCGAGCCTTCGAGGCTTCGCGCCCGCGAGTTCGACCGCTTCCGCTTCGAGCCGGGGCAGTTCGCCTGGATAACGGTCGGCAGATCTCCCTTCGCGATCACCCGTCACCCGTTCTCGATCTCCTCGAGCGCCGAGAAGACCGATCGGGTGGCCATGAGCATCAAGGCCGCAGGCGACTTCACCCGAAAGATAGGCGGCCTCGAGCCCGGCGCCACGGCCTACCTGGACGGCCCTTACGGAGCGTTCACCGTGGACCGCTATAACGGTCCCGGCTTCGTCTTCATCGGCGCGGGGGTCGGTATCACCCCGCTGATGAGCATGCTCCGAACGATGGCCGACCGGGGGGATCCCAGGCCTTGTTACCTGTTCTTCGGTAACCGCGAGTGGGAGGGCGTTGCTTTTCGCGAGGAGATCGATGAGCTCAAGGGTAGGCTCGACCTGGAGGTGGTGCACGTACTTAGCCGCCCGCCCGAGGGATGGGAGGGAGAAGAAGGCCGTATCGGAGCAGCGGTGCTTTCGAGGCACCTGCCCGAGCGATACCAGAGCTTCCAATATTTCATCTGCGGCCCCGACCCTCTGATGGACGCCGTGGAGGGTGCCCTGGTCGAGCTCGGGGTACCCGATAGGAGGGTCCATTCCGAGCGGTTCGCCATGGTGTGAGTACCGAGTAGGGTTAGGAGATGCGACAGACTTACTCAACAGTCTTCACGGTGCTTACCACGGCGCTGCTGATCCTCGTTTGCGTTCTCTTCGCGTTGGGGCAGGGCGGATGAGGGGGGATAACGTGGCTTCGGGCCGAGTGTTCTACCATTGTCATGTTTGCCAGGTGGGGCGTCGTGGGCCGAAATGTGCATCGGACCCGTTCCGGCACTATTCACCCGAGTTTGTTCGTCACCAAGAGGAGCGCGTCCGGGTCGCCGATGGCCCTCTCTGGTAGGGTCGCCGTGCGCGGCGTCCGGGCGAACAGCTAGGAACCCGCTCCTCCTGCGAAGCTCCGGGCGAAGCGCTCCCTGTCGAGCGTCAACGGTTCCAAGAGCCTCCTGCTACCAAGGACCTCGGGGAATGGGTCGAGGGCCACGTGCCTTGCCACGGACCAGGGGCCGTACAGGAGTGAGAGCACCCCACCCGCGGAGGTCACTCGAACGCTTCCTTTCGCCCGCTTCTTTCCGAAGTGGCAAAACATCTTCGCCTCTTCCTCTCCGCTGAAGAGCGCGATCGCCGCCCTGCCCTCGGGTGAGCATACCGTAAGAGGGGACGTCCAGGTGCCACCTTCGAGCACGACCCAGAAAGCACAAACTCTATCGACTTGGTGGGCACGCACGTCACACTTGTGCGAGTGTGCTTTCACGCCGGAGTCCTCGTAGATCATCGCCACCACCCGCACACTTTCTCGAGCCGGAAATCCGTCCAGGTAGACATTGTGGCGCTCGCGGGGGCGCGTGTCATGGGCCAAAGTGTGCAACTTGGGTGCATCTCGATACTCAAACCTCATGATCGAGAACGGCAACATCACCGGCTACAAGGTCAACGTGGAGATCACCTTCCAGCTTGAGGACCCCGCCAAGCGTTGAGGGACGGTAGAGACCTAGACAGGCGAGGTTCCTGGCACCGGCCCACAGGGCTCTCGACAGAACCTTGACGGTTCGGTTGGCCGGACGTACGAAGTGGGTAAGTATCTTCGGGCAAGCCACGAAAGGGGATCGAGATGCCCTACAAACAGATCACGCAGTTACCGGATAGCGTGAAGAACAACTTACCCAAGCACGCCCAGGAGATCTACAAGGAGGCCTTCAACTCCGCGGAAGATCAGTACGGTGAAGAGGATCGTGCCCATAGGGTCGCCTGGAGCGCCGTAGAGCAAAAATACGAGAAGAACGAGAAGGGCAACTGGGTCCAGAAGGGTAACTAACCTCTGTTTTTATGACATGCGCGTACGTGCGACGTTGGCTGTGAGGGGGTAGCGCTAGTCCCTAGCAGCCCGCAACTCCTCAAGAAATGGACCGGAGCATCAGGACGAGAAGTAGGATACTCCGATATTCATTACGAAAGGGAAATCGGTTAGTATGCCTCTGAGATATTTGAGTAAAGGAGACATTATGGACGACAGCTACGGGTACACCAGATTTGCCGCGCACTTGAACAGCAAGAAAGCGGGACCTCTGGTTTGCCCTATATGTAAGGTCACGGAGAGCTTCGAGGCCAGAGGCACCCTGGCAGGATCCAGTTCAGACCCACTTACGTCCTCAGGTCCCCCTACTTCCCCAGAGTCCCAATTCAACTACGCTACGTGTACCAACTGTGGGTACTCGATCTTTTTCGACACAGGAGCACTCCCCCTTCCCGAATAGCCCGGCCCCCACTCCCCGCGGATAACTCCTGTACTTGTCGACCCACTCCGAGTACGTCGCGACCAGAGTGACCTAGAACCGCACCGAGCTAATGTTGTAGTGGGGCTTCTTTCCACTCCACCCTGAGGGAGGAGGGCGTCGTAGATGAACCGCCCAAGCTCAGGAAGTTTCATGTTCTCGCAGTCGGACCAATACGGTGGACGCCCGGCGGGTGTTGCAGAATCAGGCACTTCGAAGCTCCCATGTTCGGAAACCCTGCACTCATCGATTCTACAAGTAAGCGGCTCGTCTCTACACTTTCTGCCTGGCCCGCGTGGAGCTCGGCCAGGGGGAGAAGGACCGGTCGCGGGCGTTGCTCGAGGAGGGACTAACTCTCGCGGAACCTAGGCCACAAGCGCAGCGTCGCCCTCGTGCTCAACACCCTGGGCGACCCGGCGCGAGCGGCCTTCCGCTTTACGGAGAGCCTGACGATGGCGCAAGAGATCGGCGAAACGTGGACCATCGCCCTGACCCTCGTGGGGCTTGCCGGGGTAGCGAACGCGCAAGGCGAGCCGGATCGAGCGGCGCAAATCTTCGGGGCGGCTGCGCCGTTGTTCGAGTCCGCCGGCATGGTCATGGCTCCGCCGACTGCGCCGACTATGATCGTAACCTGACCGCCACACGGACCAAACTCGACGCAACGACCTTCGCGGCGATGAGCGCGGCGGGCGGGCACTGACGACCGAACAAGCGATCACCTACGCCCTGGAGACGGCCAGAGGGTGCCAAAGCCCTTGATGTACTGCAGGCGCAGCCCTCGCGAAGCAGGTAAAGGAGACCAAACGGGCAGCAACCAATGGTCGCGCTTGCGGATTCGGCCCCTCGATCACGCCTCCCCTACTCGTAGCGCAACGCCTCCGCCGGGTAGACTCGTGAGGCCCGTCGGGCTGGCAGGTAGGTGGTCAGGAGCGAGGCGGCGTAGCCGACCACGACGACCAGCAGCAGGGCGCTCCACGGCACCCGGTACTCCATGCCGGGGAACCCCTCCCGGATGTTGTCGATCAGCGTGCCCGAGAAGGCGAGCCCCAGGATCACTCCGGCGCCCAGCCCGAGCAGGGCTATGAATGAGGATTCGATCAGGAACGCGAGCCGCACCTGGGTCCTTTGGAAGCCCAGGGCCCGCATCATCCCGATCTGCTGGCGCCTCTCGACCACCGAGCGCGCCGCGATCACGCCCAAAGCGCAGATGCCAACAACTAGCCCGAGGCCCATGAAGCCCCTCAAGAGCAGGAAGACGATCCGCCTCGTCGCGTCGCTGTCCCGGATGACTTCGGCCGTGACCTCCGTCTGCAAGCCGTTATCGGCGAAGCCTTTCTCCAGGGCGTCGGCGGTGGCCGCCGCGTCCGCGCCCCCGCGCAGGTCGAAGTAGTAGGACTGTGGCGGGACGGGGCCTCCGGCGAGTTCTTCCAGCGTCTTCTGCGAGGTCACGACCTGCCCGGCGAAGGAGGCCGAGCTTTCGAGCACCCCGATCACGCGCAGCTCCTTCGCTCTCCCGGAATCGGGATCCTCCACTCGCAGGTAGAGATCGTCCGGCAGTTTCTCGTCGTCGGCGTAGAAGCCGGTCAGCTTGACCGGCGGCTCCACCGCGGGACCGAAGGTCGAGGCGTTACGGTCGGGCGCGAGGTCCGAGGAGATCACGACCGCGTCTTCGGTCTGGAGGGCATCCCACACCCCGCGCGCCGAGCCGTAGCCTTTGGCGGTCGCCCCGAAACCGTACCCGACGCTATCTGTGTAGCCCCCGTCCACCCCTTGCACGAAGATTGATCCCGGCTCTCGGTCGGTACCGTCCTGCTTGACTTTCGCCGGGAGGTTGGAAACCTGGCCCACGGCACCGATATCATCTCTCTCCACGCCTTTGGTGTCCCGGAGGGCGGCTTCCATGTCGGGAACCGGGTCGGCGTAGCCTGCGTCGGCCCGGATCTCGAACCCGCCCGAGAGCCCCTGCGTGTCCCCGAACGCGGCCGACATCGCGGCCTGGATGAAGTTCATCGCCGTGAGCGTGAAGACGACCAGCATGAACATCGCCAGCGTCATCCCGGTCCTGAAGAGGCTCTGGGTCGGGTACTTCACCGCCATCTTGAGGACAGGGGGTAGTCCCTTGATCCATCCGAACGCCCCCACGACCAGCCACAGGAGCACGCCGGCGTTGAAGACGACGAGCCAGACGCCCGAGACGACGAGGGCGATACCGGAGACGAAGAACATCTCCGGCCCGCGCGCCATCCCAGCCGGCGTGGTGACGGAGGCCGGGGTAAGCCGCAGGGGGAGCAGGAGAAGTCCGGACGCGGTGAAGGCGACGCGGTCCGGCAGCCCCACCATGCGCGTCAGAAGGGCGAGCCCGATCAGCATCA
>DATMVF010000292.1:0-4971 GCA_035563475.1 Rubrobacter sp. | reverse complement strand
ATTTAGAAGCTGCCGGACCTGGATTCGAACCAGGACTAAGTGATTCAGAGTCACTCGTGCTGCCGTTACACCATCCGGCAATGCAACGGCGGATATTGTATCTCTTTATGGGGTCTCCGTCGAGGTTTGTCCTGTGGTCTCGGCTACTCCGCCCGACTCCATGGCGCGGAGGATCATGATCCTCTCCTCGATCGGCGGATGTGTAGAAAAGAGGCCCCTGGAACGCTTCTCGAACCTCTTTATGGGGTTGACTATGTAGAGGTGGGCAGTCGCACGGTTGGCTACCTCGAGGACCTCCCTGTCGCCACTGATCTTCTGCAGGGCGTCGGCCAGTCCCTTGGGATTGCGGGTGAGCCTGACGGCGGTGGCGTCGGCGAGAAACTCGCGCTGGCGGCTTATGGAGAGCTGCAAGAGACGGGCGAACAGGGGGGCGAGTATGGCGAGGACGATGGCGACGAGCATCATGATGATCTGCAACTGCCCGCCACCGTCTCCGCCCCTGCGCCCTCCCCTGCCGCCACCGAGCCAGAGCCCGCGCAGGAAGAAGTCGGAGATGAGGACCGTGGTGCCCACCAGGATACCGACCAGCATGGAGTAGCGGATGTCGAAGTTGGCGACGTGGGACATCTCGTGTGCCATGACACCCTGCAGCTCATCCCGGTCGAGCTTTTCGAGGAGGCCGCTGGTGACGGCGACGGTGGCGTGCTCGGGGTCTCGGCCCGTGGCGAAGGCGTTCGGGGCGGAGTCGTCGACGATGTAGACCTTCGGCCTCGGGAGGCCTGAGGCTATGGACATCTCCTCGACCACGTTGAAGAGCACGGACGCATCATCGTGTGTGATCTCCCTGGCCCTGGACGCGGCGAGGACCATCTTGTCGCCCGCGAAGTAGCTGACGAGCCCGGAGACGACGCCCACTACCAGGGCCAGGGCGAGGCCGAAGAGGGCGCGCGTGGGGTCCCCGAGCCACGCGAACCCGATTATGTAGCCGAAGATGGTGACGAAGGCCAGGAAGGCGGCTATGAGCAGCAGGCTGTTGCGCCTGTTGCGGGCGATGCGCTCCCTGAAGGTGCCCTGGTCCCGCTGGTTCATGGTCCTAGTCGTAGGAGACGGTCACGGACTCCCGCTCAGGGCCCTGGGCCTCGAAGTATTCTTGCTCGGTGAATCCCATAGCACGGGAGAAGATGACCGCGGGGAAGCTCTGGATCTTGGTGTTGTAGGACTGGACCGAGTCGTTGTAGTGCTGCCTGGCGAAGGAGATCTTGTTCTCCGTCGACGAGAGCTCCTCCTGAAAGTCGATCAAAACCGTGTTGGAACGCAGCTCCGGATAGTTCTCGGCGACGGCGAACAGGTTCCCGATCGCCCCTGAGAGACGGGCCTCGGACTGGGCCTGCTGGCCAGGAGACTGGGGTTGCATAGCCTGGGAGCGGGCCTGCGTGATCTGTGTCAGCACCTCCTGCTCCTGGCGGAAGTACTTCTTCACGCCTTCGAGGAGGTTCGGGATCAGGTCGTACCGCCGCTTGAGCTGCACGTCTATCTGCCTGTAGGACTCCTCGACCTCATTACGTCGCCGCACGAGCCCGTTGTAGGTGGCGATGGCGTAGATCACGAGTATCACCACGACCACTACGATGACTATCAACAAGACAGTACCCATCCAATACCTCCGGGACTAGGATGCCAGATGCATTATATCCCGCCACAGCACGTTAGAATTGTGAAGTGTGAATCTCGAAGTTGGAAAGGGCTACGTTATGAACAGTTCCCGATTCACAGTTCTCGACTCCTAACTCAATTGCCGGAATACGATCACTTATCCGACCTCTACGACCTCGAATACCCCCACGACTACGACGTCCCGTTCTGGCTCTCTATCGCCCAGCGCGAAGCCAGACCTGTAGTCGAGTGGGGCGCCGGCACAGGTCGCATCTCCATCCCACTCGCCGCAGCAGGCCACGACGTCACTGCCGTCGAGGTCTCCGCGAAGATGGTCGAGCGGGGCGAAGAAAAGAGCGAGAGCGTCGAGTGGATCGTGGGCGACATGCGCAGTGTAGGTCCAGGACGACGCTACGGTATGGCCATCTGCGCCTTCAACTCGTTCCTTTGCCTGAGGAGAGTAGACGACGCCCTGGCTTTCTTGCGCAACGCCCACGACCACCTCGTGCCAGGCGGCCTGCTCGGCATAGAGGTCTCCGCGTTCTCACCGGAAGAACTGGTAGACCCGCCGGGCCGCCCGGCGCCACGCCACGACTTCACACGCATGCTGCCAGACGGTTGGCTCGACCGCTTCTCCATCTCGCATTACGACGCTGCCACGCAGCTCATGCATATGCGGCTCTTCTACGAACGATACGGGCCCTCTGGCGCGCTGGAGAGCCGGAGGGCCCACGACCTCGCCATCCGCGTCGTAGGACGCAGTGAGTTGGAGTTGATGTTGCAGCTCACGAGTTTCGAGGTAGAGGCGGTCTACGGCGGCTTCGAGGGCGAGCCGTTCACCTCGACGAGCGACCACCTCATCGTGCTGGCCAGAAAATAGGCTTCAGGTCTCACGTTTTCAGGAACTCATGACAAGTCCGGGTAAATGCTAACCGCCCGACGAGAGTCCGCCATTGGGCTTGGCCTCCTCTGTCTGGATTCCCGCTCCCCGCTTTCGCGGGGACAAGCTTCGCGGGAATGACGGTCGTGATGAGCGTGAGGGAGTGCGACTCCCTCAGGTCATACACCGCAATAGTCCTCATGCATATTCCGCATCACTAGCTGAAGTGCTGACTTGCTGACAAGCGGAGGCGTCAGCCGGAGCGTGCTGAAATGCTGAATTGCCTGAAACCTCCCAACTTGACATCAGGCTATTCCGAGTATATAGTCGACTTCGATTAGTTTATATCGACTAAAGGAGCACTGGTGGCGTCGAAGAGGAAGGTATCCAACCCGCTGGCGTTGGCGGTGATGGCGCTCCTCTACGAGCGGCCGATGCACGCTTATGAGATGGTCGCGTTGATGCGCGAGCGGGGCAAGCACGAGTCGGTGCGGCTCAGGTACAGCTCTCTTTACTCGGTGGTAGGGGCGTTGGAGCGGGAGGGGCTCATCGTGCCGAGGGAGACGGTACGCGAGGGGCGGCGTCCCGAGCGGACGGTCTATGAGATAACAGGCACGGGACGCGAGGAGTTCCTCACCTGGTTGCGCGAGCTCTTGAGGGAGCCGGTCAAGGAGTACACGCAGTTTGCGGCCGGTCTCTCGTTTTTGGCGGCGCTTCCTCCCGAGGAGGCTGTCGTGCTACTTAGGGAGCGGGTGCGGCGACTGGAAAGAGAGAATGAGGAGATGAGACTCCGTCTCGACGCTGCCATGGAGCAGTGGAACCTACCCCGCCTGTTCGTCGTAGAGTCGGAGCACGAGCTGATATTGCGAGAGGCCGAACTGGGATGGGTGCGTGGGATCGTAGAGGAGATCGAGGCCGAAGAGCTGGGCGGCCTATCGGAGTGGCGCTCCTTTCATTCAGGGCAGGGTTCGTCGGGCGCTGCCGAGGGTGGAGAGGAGGCCGAGCCGTGATCTGACCAGAGAAGACCCCCGGTGGGTGCTGCAACACCTGATGCCGGGGGTCGGAATCCCCGAGTAAATAGGCCCGCGCAGGGCGAGACCCGTTACCCGAGACATGCAACCTCAAGGATAACAGGTCGAAGCTCCGCGGTAGGTATGGCCGGCGCGCATTCGCCGCCGGCCCCACCAAGAAAGGACCTTTCGACCCGATGAAGCACGAAACCACCACGCACTACCAGATCGACGAAGCGAAGATACGCGCGCTCTTCGAGGACCTACTCGAGGACTGGGGCAGGGGAGACGGCGAGGCTTACGGCTCCCGTTTCACCGAGGACGCCGACTACGTCGCCTTCGACGGGACGCGCACCGCAGGACGCCAGGAGATCTCCGCCTCACACCAGCGACTCTTCGACAAGTTCCTCAAGGGAACGCGCCTTACAGGACGCATCCTGAGCATCAAGTTCCCGAGCCCCGACGTGGCCCTCATCCACGCGACCGGAGGCACGGTGATGCGCGGCAAGACGAAGCCTTCGCCGGAACGGGATTCGATCCAGACCCTCGTCGCCGTGCGCGAGGGCAGCGAATGGCGCTTTGCCGCGTTCCACAACAGCCGCGTTCGTCCCATAGGCGGGAGCGCAGCCACGTTCCTGCTCTGGGCCGTCACCGACAAGCTCTGGCGCATCTTCGCGCCAGCAAAGGAGGGCGCATGAGCCGCCCGGAGAAAGCCCTGATCGTCGGCGGCGGCGTGGCCGGTCCGGTCACCGCTATGGCGATAAGGCAAGCAGGAATAGACTCTGTCGTCTACGAGGCGTATGCGGGCGGAGCGGACGACGCCGGCTCGTTCCTCACCTTCGCCAGCAACGGCCTGGACGCCCTGCGCACGATCGACGCCCACCACCTTGTGTTGTCAGAGGGCTTCCCCACGCCGCGCATGACGATCCAGAGTGGGAGCGGCAAGCGCCTCGGCGACGTTCCCAACGGCGGTACCCTACCCGACGGCACCGTCAGCCAGACCCTCAAGCGGGCCGACCTATACCGGGCGCTACGCGACGAGGCGGTCAGGCGCGGCGCCCGCATCGAGTACGGCAAGCGGCTCGTGGGTGCCGAGACCACGCCTGGCGGCGTCGTTGCGCGGTTCGAGGATGGCACCGCGGCGGAAGGAGACCTCCTGATCGGGACCGACGGCATTCACTCCCGCACCCGCCGCATCATCGATCCGTCGGCGCCAGGTGCCCGCTACGTTCCTGTGCTCAACATCGGAGGATTCGCCCGCGGTGTGACTGTCCAGGGCGAACCTGGTACGTTCCGGATGGTCTTCGGCAAGCGGGCGTTCTTCGGCTACGCGGTTCATCCCTCCGGCGAGATCTGGTGGTTCGCCAACCCTCCCCGCGCCGCAGAGCCGACGAGGGCGGAGCTCGCCGCAATCGGCACCGAGCAGTG
>DATMVF010000291.1:0-7283 GCA_035563475.1 Rubrobacter sp. | reverse complement strand
GAGATATTAAGCGACCTCTTCGCCGGGGACGACTCGCCGGCCGTCGAGATCATCCGTTCCACCCCCGGAAAACTCGCCGGTTGGGCCACCTACGATCTTCCCTCCGTACCGACCTGGTACAGGGGGTCCATGATCATCATCGGGGACGCGGCGCACGCCACTGCGCCCTCCTCCGGGCAAGGAGCTTCCATGGCTATCGAGGATGCTGTCGTGCTCGCCAGGTGCCTGCGCGACCTGCCGGACACCGGGCAGGCTTTCGCCGTCTATGAGCGACTACGAAGGGCCAGGGTGGAACGCATCGTCGCCCACGGGGCGAGGACGAGCAATAGCAAGGCCGCCGGTCCCGTCGCCCGGGTGCTGCGCGACCTGATGATGCCCCTGATCCTCAAGCGCGTTGCCAGCGGTGGATCCCTCGCGTGGATGCACGACTACCACATCGACTGGAACACAAAGGTAGCGTAACGAGAGCGCCGGTTCCCTGATCGCTCGTCAGCGGCTCAGACGCCGGTAGCGTCTGACGGAGAGGGGGGAAGAAGACTGCGAAGATCACTGTCGGCCACAAGACTGCCAAGAGCAGTGAATTCTGCGAGATCCAGGTCTCTCCGCCCCACCCAGGGTTGCCGAAGAGTTCGCGGGTGGCGGCGACTGTGGCCGACAGGGGGTTCCACTCGGAGATAGCGCCGAGCCAGCCGGGCATCGTCTCTGGCGCCACGAACGTGTTGGACAGGAAGAGGACGGGCCAGATCAGGATCTGCACCGCCGCTACGGCCTCCGGGCTCTTGACCATGAGACCCAGAAAGATCCCGACCCACAGCAATGAGAATCGCAGCAGGAGCAGGAGTCCCACGGCGAGCAGCGCCTGGCCGATGCTCTCGTGCCACCGCCAGCCGATCAGCAGGCCGCACGCGATCATGACGGAGAGACCGAGCGCGGAGCTCATCATGTCGGCGATGCTGCGGCCGAGAACCACGGCCGAGGGGGCCATGGGCATGGAACGGAACCTGTCGGTGACGCCCCTGGCCGCGTCGGTCGCGACCGACGTCATGGTCGCTTCCAGGCCGAAGGCCATGGTCATGGCGAACATGCCGGGCATCAGGAACTCGCGGTATTTACCGCCGCCCGCGGCGTTCCCGCCCGGCAGTGAGATCGCGCCGCCGAAGAGGTAGCCGAACATCAGGACCAGCATCACGGGGAACAGCAGGGTGACGATGATACCGAAGGGCTGGCGGAACCAGTGGATCAGGTCTCGACGGGCCACGGTCCAGGCGTCCGCTATGGCCCACCTCAGGCGATCGGGCACGCTACGTGGTATCGCCGGGGTCGGATGTGTCATGCTGCCACCTCTTCTTCTTTCTCACCGGCACGGTGCCCGGTGAGCCTTAGGAACACGTCGTCCAATGTGGGCCGGCGCAGCCCGATATCCTCGGCATCAACGTCCGCGTCGTCCAGCGCCCGCACCGTCCCGGTCAGGGCGGACAAGCGATCCATCACCGGAGCACTGACCCGGCGGGATTCCTGGTCTATCTCCGGTTCAGCCCCGCACACCCGGCCGACCACCCTCGCCGCCACGGGCAACTCGCCGGCGCTGCGCACTACGACGTCGATGCGGTCACCGCCGACCCTGGATTTGAGATCTTCCGGCGTGCCCTCCGCTATCGCCCGCCCGGCGTCAATGACGCAGATCCGGTCGGCGAGCTGGTCGGCCTCGTCCAGGTACTGGGTGGTCAGGAGCACCGTGGTGCCCCCGGCGACCAGCGAACGGACGGCCTCCCACACCTCGTTGCGGCCTCGCGGGTCGAGGCCGGTAGTCGGCTCATCGAGGAACAGCACCGGCGGGGAGAGGATGAAGCTGGCGGCGAGGTCCAACCGCCGGCGCATACCCCCTGAATAATTCTTCGCCTGCTTGCCGGCCGCATCCGCGAGCCCGAAACGCTCCAGGAGGTCGTCTGCCCTCTCGCGGGCCTCCCGCACACCAAGGTGGTAGAGACGTCCGAAGGTCTCCAGGTTCTGGCGACCGGTGAGGATCTCATCCACCGCTGCCTGCTGCCCCGCCAGACCTATACTGCATCGGACCTGCCCGGCCTGGCGCACCACGTCGAAACCCGCGACCTCAGCCCGGCCGCCTTCAGGCCTGAGCAACGTCGAAAGGATACGCACGGCCGTGGTCTTCCCTGCCCCGTTCGGCCCGAGAAGGCCACACACCTTCCCTCCTGGTATCCGGAGATCCAGGCCGTCCAGAGCTTTCACCTTCCCATAACGCTTCTCGAGCCCCTCCGCAAAGACCGCGAACCTCGCCGATTCCACAACCACCTCCATAACTCGACTCGAATCAGTCTAAGAGCCTAGCTCGACCGTGAACCCGCCCGGCGCCTCGACGTAGAATGTATAGGCATGATGTTGTTCAGGCGGCGCCACATCGAACCCGTCTTCCTTCAAGCGGCGGTTGATCTCGTCCACGATCTCGCCGCCCTCCACGAAGAAACCAATGTGGAAGTTGCCGGGATAGGCGTTTCCAGTGGCCCTACGAGCTTTCATCAAGGTAAGCACAAACCCATCGTCGTCCGATAGGAAGGCCATGCCGGCGTTCCCTCCCATCCTACGCAAATCGAAGTACCTCTCCAGAAAATCACAGGCCGCCGGAACGTCCGTAACGGTGAGGTTTAGATGGTTCAGCTTCACGACGTCACCTTTCTCCGTACGTAGTACATAGTTGTATGCACTATACTGTACGCTGTACGGATTTACAAGGAAAGGTTGTGTGAGATGGTGCTGGAGTACAGTGGTGGCGGGGACCCGCAGCGTACCATGGCGCTGCTGTGGGGGATCGGGAAGAAGCCGACCAGGGGACCGAAGCCCGGGCTGAGTGTGGGCCGGATCGTGGGCGCGGCCGTCGAGGTCGCCGATTCCGAGGGGCTTGGGGCGTTATCCATGCGGCGCGTCGCCGACAGGCTGGGGATCGGCACGATGTCCCTCTACACCTACGTGCCTGGCAAGGCGGAGCTTATCGACGTCATGCTGGATACGGTGCTTGGCGAGGTGGCGGAATCTGGAAGTGTAGAGTTGGGATGGAGGGCCGGGTTAGAGAAGATCGCGCGCGATAACTGGGCGCTTTATCATCGGCACCCTTGGATGCTGCAGGTAGCCGCGACGAGCCGGCCGCCTCTGGGGCCGAACGTGATCGCCAAGTACGACCGAGAGCTTCGGGTGGTGGACGGGATAGGGCTGACCGAGGTCGAGATGGATTCGGTTCTCGCCCTCGTCCTGGAGCACGTTCAGGGCGCGGCGCGGCGTTCGGTGGAGGTGGCCGAGGCGGAGAAGCGCACCGGCAAGACCGACGATGAGTGGTGGCTGGCAAACGAGCCGCTCCTCGAGAAGGTCTTCGATCCGGATCTGTACCCGACGGCGTCGAGGGTAGGGCCGGCCGCCGGGGATGCTTACGGGTCTGCCTACGACCCCGAGTACGCGTTCGAGTTCGGACTGCAGCGCATACTGGACGGCGTCGAGGCGCTCGTCCGGTCGCGTTGACGTTCGGGGCAGTCATACCAGGTCCGTCCCATCACAATCGGATAGGCATCCCTAAGCGTCGTTCCCGCGAAAGCGGGAATCCACGTCCTTTGGAGTCCTTATCGGATACGAAGCGATCTCGTGGCTGCCTGACATGCCTCACTTCTTGGGACTTGGTATCAGACGTCGGTCGCCGGGCCGGCGATTATCACTCGTGACCAGCCGGCGGGCGTAGCTTTCGCGTTAGTGACTTTTCTTCGTTCTCCGGACCCACGGACGGTTACCGGTCTGCAAAGGCGTCGTACCGTTTCTGGAGTTCCTCGCGGGAGATGCCTTCGATATGCGTGCCGATGTACCAGACGTGCCCGAAGGGGTCCGTTAGCCCGCCGCGGCGGTCGCCGTCTTCGCTATTCTCTACCGGCATCAGCTCCGTCGCCCCCGCCGCGATGGCCCGGCCGAATAGCTCGTCCACATCTTCGACGTAGAGGAACACGTGCACAGGCGAGCCGCCGAGCGATTGGGGGCTGTTCATACCGAAATCGGGGGCTTCATCGGTGAGCATGATCGGCGAGTCGCCGATCACGATCTCCGCGTGCCTGACGCGCCCGTCCGAATCTGCCCAGCGAAATATCTCCCTCGCTCCGAACGCCTCTTTGTAAAACTCGATGGCGCTCGCTGCATCCTTGATCGTCATGTACGGCGTCACGGTGTGGAAACCCTCCGGGATGGGATTTACTCCGGTGTCCATTCGTCCCCTTTCCAGGCTTACGCTATCAGATGCAATTCGAGTGTACGCGCGGATCGGCTGGTTCCCAGACTCAGATTCCGGCTGTCCTGAAGACGATCTTGTCGACTTCGTCGTGGCTAGGTTGTCTTTGTGGAGCCAGGGGTAGGCGGTACGGTTTCCTCATCGAGCGCGAGCCGGAGCGTCTCTGTGAGATCCGAAGGTTCTGACCGGCGGACCACCACCTCCGGCGTTCCATGCCAGCCGGCGCAATCACGCAGAGCGCCAGAGAGACCGGAGATGAGGTCTTCGTTCACCGGCGTATTTGGCTCGAGGTGTATCGCCTTGACTTCGAATGTTCCCTGTTTGCGGTGGGCCTTGGCGTCGAGCCTGCCAACGAGGGCGCCGTTGTGAAGTATCGGGAGAGAGTAGTATCCGTACCGGCGGCGGGCAGCCGGGGTGTAGACCTCGATCTTGTACTCGAAGTCGAAGAGCTCTAGAGCCCGCGCCCGATCCCAGACCACAGGATCGAACGGGGATAGCAAGGTCGTGAAGGCAGGCTGCAGATTGCCGGACAGAATCTTCTCGGCCAGCCTTGCGTTGTCGGGGTGCACGTAGGCGGGCTCGCCCTCGATCCGGGCGCGGACGAGTTCTCCTTCATCGGCCAGCTCTTCTAGCAGCCCGGCGACACCCTTCTTGGGCGTGCGGAAGTAGTCAGGAACCCAGCGAGCCGGGGCGACGCCCAGCGCGCGTACCGCCTTGAGGGCCAGCGCCCGCCGCACCTCCTGCTCGTTCGGCGCGCGGGCGTCTTCCCAGTCAGGCAGCGCGCTCGCCAGGACGCGCTCCCGCAGGTCGTAGACGCGGTGGAAGTTCTCACGGCGGGAGATCATGAGCTCTCCGGAAGCAAACAGATGCTCCAGTGCCCGCTTCTCGGGCTTCCACTCCCACCAGCCTCCGGCCTTTCCGTCCGTGCGCGCGAACTCCGCGGCGCGCACAGGACCTTTCCCACTAATGTGCTCCATCACGTGCTCGATCTCCTCATGATGGGCCCGCATCCAGGTTCTGGTCTTCTCCCCTCCCTCGATCATTAGCCGGCGGTACAGGCCGTAGTCCTCGATCGGGATAAAGCACGCCGCATGCGACCAGTACTCGAACAGCGCTCCCTCTGCTAACAGTTCGTCCAGCCACCGCGGCTCATAGGAGCCCAGTCTGCTCCACAGCACCAGATAAGGGCTGCGCGCGACGACGGAGATGGAGTCGATCTGCAACACCCCCATCCGCCGGATGATCTCCCGAACATCGTCCTTCGTGGCACGTTTCGGTACAGTGCCCAGTCCCTGCGCCGCGAGCAACAACTCCCGCGCCTTCTCAACCGAGAACTCTATAAGTCCCACCTCCAGTCGACCGTCGAGAACCTTCTAGTTATACGGTAGGTACCCGAGTGTAACGAGTATCGAATAGGTATCAGGTATTCGCGGTTGCCTGAAACCTGTGGACTATCCAGGCAACAAACTGCGGCCCATCAAGAACTCGTCAACCTGCTTCGCGGCCTTGCGGCCCTCGGCGATGGCGGTGACGATCAGGTCGGCCCCCAGCCGGGCGTCACCGGCGACGAAGATGCCAGGCTCTTTAGTGCCGAAGCCGTTCTCGGAGTGTATGGCGCCGCGCTCGGTGTAGCCGAGGTCCATGTCTCTGAGGAAGCGGTCACGTACGGGGCCCGTGAAGCCGATGGCGAGCAGCACGAGGTCGGCCTCTATCTCGAAGTCCGTGCCTTCTCTGGGGATGGTCTTGCCGTCAGAAGAACGCTCGGTCTCGATGGCGTGCATCCTTTCGACGTGGCTGTTGGACCCGGAGAAGCCTTTGACGGCGACGGAGAAGCCGCGCTCGCCGCCCTCCTCGTGGGCGGGGTAGGTGTGCAGGATGAAGGGCCAGTCGGGCCAGGTGAGGTGGTCGGGGGTGTCGGGCGGACGGGGGCCGTGGGTCAGTACCTTTACCGAGGCGCAGCCCTCGCGGTGGGCGTTGCCGAGGCAGTCCGCGCTCGTGTCTCCGCCGCCCAGGATTACGACGTTCTTGCCGGCGGCGGAGATCTCGACCTCAGTGTTGGTCGGGAGGCCCGCCACCCTCCTGTTCTGCTGCACCAGGTAGTCCATCGCGAGGTGGATGCCGCCGAGCTCGCGGCCAGGTACGTCGAGGTCGCGTCCCTGCAGGGCGCCGATGGCCAGGACGATGGCGTCGAACTCGCTCTTTAGGTCCTCTGTGGTCGGGTTCTCGCCGACGTGTGCGTTGGTGCGGAACGCGACGCCCTCCTCTTTCATGATGGCGATGCGGCGGTCGACGACCCACTTTTCGATCTTGTAGTCGGGGATTCCGTACCTGAGGAGGCCGCCGATCCTATCGTCCTTCTCGAACACGACTGCGGTGTGCCCGGCCCAGTTGAGCTGCTGAGCTGCGGCGAGGCCGGCAGGCCCGCTCCCGACGATCGCGACCTTCTTGCCCGTACGCTTCTCCGGCGGTGTCGGCCTGGGGACGACCCATCCTTCCTCGAAGGCCCTATTGATAATGGAGAGCTCTATCTCCTTTATGGTAACGGGCTTGTCGTTGATGGCGAGGACGCATGCCGCCTCACACGGGGCCGGGCAGAGCATCCCTGTGAACTCGGGGAAGTTGTTGGTCTGGTGCAGGCGGTCTATGGCCTGCTTCCAGTTCTCGCGGTAGACGAGGTCGTTCCAGTCGGGGATCAGATTCCCTAGGGGGCAGCCCGTGTTGCAGAAAGGCACGCCGCAGTCCATGCAGCGCGAGGCCTGGCCCCTGAGCTCATCATCCGGCATCGGCTCGTAGACGTAGCGGTAGTCCCGGACGCGCTCCTCTATCTTCCGTTTCGGGGTCGGCTTGCGTCCGATCTTGAGGAATCCCTTGGGATCTCCCATTAGCTTGCGACCTCGAGCTCGGCCTCCTGCCTTTCCTGCAAGACCCGCTTGAGGTCGTGGGGTATTACCTTGACGAATCTGGGCAAGACCTCGTCCCAGTCGTCGAGGACGCGCCGCGCCGGTCGCTC
>DATMVF010000290.1:0-11297 GCA_035563475.1 Rubrobacter sp. | reverse complement strand
GGCGGTAGGAGCTATCGAGGATGACGTAGTGGCCCTGGCCGTAGCCGGTATGGAGTCCCTCCCACCAGGTGAGCACCCTCTCCCCCTTGTAGGTCTGGACCTCGAAGGTGAAAGCATCGGCCTCGGCATCCTGCAGCGGATGGAACCAGACAGGCTCGCCGCTGGCGTCGACGATTAGCGGTGCGTCCTGGGTGGGAGCTTCCTCATCCGGGCCCTTTTTCGGCGAGACGAAGATGTGGCCAGGGGCCGTGCCGGGCAGATTCGCGTTGACTTTGATGGCGGGTGGACGGAGATCGGGGCGCGAGCGGAAAGTCCTGGCCCGTCCGGGCCCCTGGGGCGCGGCGGACGCCCGGGTGCGCGAGCCGGGCTCGCATGCGAGGGGGCCGGAGAGCGCGACCAGGGCGGTTCCTGCCGTGAGGGTCCCCAGAAACCTCCGGCGTGTGATCCCTCCTCCAATTCTCCCTTTGATCGCCTGCTCGCCCAAATTCGCCCTCTCGTCTCTAGCCAGCATCGAAAGGGGGTAGGCCCTGGGCCTTCTCCCCTACGCACGAGCGGAAGCCACGAAGGCCTCTTCTCGTGCGCCACATGTGCTCCGTCAAGGAGTTTCGGCGGGCTCGAACGCATCACGAGCGAACTCACTCCTGCGCGGATCGGCCCTGCAGAGCGGGATCTTCCACGAAAAGCCGCAGGTTTGCAAGGTCACCGTTCTGCCTTCTCTTTCTCCCGGAGGAAATCTTCGTAGCTCTTGGTAAAGAAATGCTTCTCGCCGTTGGCCTCGAGGACGTAGTAGAGGTAGTTGGTATTCGCGGGGTTCAGCGCGGCCAGGAGTGACTCTCTTCCAGGGCTGCATATGGGTCCCGGGGGCAGCCCCTCTTTCTCGTAGGTGTTGTAAGGCGAGTCTACCTTCAGGTCCGCCAGCGAGAGGTTCGCCTTTGGTCTCTTAAGCGCATACTGGATCGTGGCGTCGATCTGGAGCGGCGTGTCCTTGCGCATGCGGTTGTAGATCACCGACGCTATCAGGGGCTTCTCCCCGGGGCTGGCGGCCTCTTTCTCGATCAGGGAGGCCACGGTTACGACCTGATCCTCCGTAAGGTGGAGACGTTCTTTCGCCTCGGCGAAGTCGATATCCTGGGTCTCTAGTAGATACTGCTCGAGGAGCCTGTCCACTATCTGCCTGGCGGTAACGCCCTTCTCGAAATCGTACTTGGCAGGAAAGAGGTACCCTTCTGTCGTTTTGACGTCGGGATCGTCGAGAAAGGCGTACCCATAGTCGGTTCTACGCGCGGCCTCCTCGAACGCGGTCGCGCTTACACTGCTGTCTGCGGCGACGGTCCCTGCGGTCTCTTCTATCGTGAGTCCCTCGGGGATCGTAACCGTGATCGTTGGCGCGGGCCGTCCGACGGTCAGTTCATGGAGGATCTCCCCGCTAGCCTGGCCCGGTCGGAAGGTATACTCTCCGGTCCTTATCTCCGTGCCGTAGCCTTCGTACCTGGCCTGCAGCTCGAAGACGAAGGCGCTCTCTATGGCCCCGGCCTCTTCGAGTTTGGCGGCGACGTCCGAGAGCGTATCGCCTTTGACGACCTGCACCCTCGCCGCTTCCTTTGACCCGTCCTCGCCTCCTGTTGCCGCGGAGTAAATGAAGTAGATAACTCCCAGAATGCCGAGCACGAGAACAACGCCCAGCACGGCCGATCCGGCTTTCGGGCGCCTTTTGCGGCGGCCCCTTGTGGAACCGGACTTCTGGAGCGCGTCGAGCCTGGCATCGATCTCCTCCTGGTCTCGTCGCCCTCCCTCATCGTAGCGCCTCAAAGACCCTCCCTTGCCCTGAGGTACTCCTGCAGCATCGCTGCGGCAGCCAGGTGATCCACCCTCATAGCCCCCTTGGTTCTGCCACGGCCGGCCAGGCGGGTCGTGAATCGCTCGTCCCACTCCACGAAGCGCACCCCAGGGAACTCTGTCTTCAAGGCGTCTAGTCTAGCCAAAACTTTGCGGGCCTGGTAGCCGACCTCCCCCCTGAGCGTTTTCGGCACGCCTACGACGACCTCGTAGACATCCTCCTCGTCGACGAGCCGGCTCAGGTAAGCGGGGAGATCCTCACTAGGTATCACTTCGAGCGGGCTGGCGATCACACCTCCCGGGTCCGAAACGGCAACGCCGGTGCGCACCTCGCCGAGGTCGAGGGCGGCGACTCGCCCGCGGTCGGCTGGCGACAGGACTTACTCCGGGTCCGCGAGGCGTTGGTCGAGGATCTCGCGCACCCTGGCGAGGGCGTCGGGGATGGCCTCGAGGTTTCCGCCGCCGGCCTGGGCCATCGTCGCGCCGCCACCGCCGCCACCCCCGAGTACGCCCGAGACTTCCCGCACTATCTCCCCGGCTTCGACCCTGCGGGAGACTTCGGGGTGAAAGTTGGCGACGAGCACGGCCTTGCCTCCGAGAGCAGCGGCCAGCACCACCGCGGAGGGAGCGCCGAGACGATTCTTGACGTCGTCGGAGATCTGGCGCAGCCCCCTGACGTCGGCGGCGGCGACCTGGCCCGTTACCACCCTCGTACCGTTGACCTGCTGGGCGCCTTCGACGAGGTCGCCGACCTCCTCGAGACCCCGCTTTAGTGCCTGCTCCCTGGCCGCCTCGCGAGACGCTTCTACCTCCTCGCGCAGCCGTCCTACGGCCCCGGGGAGGTCCTCGATCTCGACCTTCAACGACTCGGAGACCTCTTCTGCCTTCTCGGTCGCCCCGGTTAGGTAGTAGAGCGCCTCCCTACCCGTTATGACCTCGATGCGGTAGAGGTCGGCGCCGTGCTTCCTGTTGGAAAGTATCTTGAAAGCCCCGATCTCGGCGGTGCCGCGCACGTGCGTCCCGCCGCACAGCTCGCGCGAGAATCCATCGACCTCGACCACACGCACCAGGTCGGCATACTTCTCCCCGAAGAGCATTATCGCACCGAGGTTGCGAGCCTCCTCGAGCGTGGTCGTAAAGTACCTGACCGGCTGGTTCTCGGTTATCTTCTGCAGAGAGAGCTCCTGGACGCGCCCGATCTCTTCGTCTGTGACCCTCCCTCCGTAACGGTAGTCGAAGCGCAACCTGTCGGGCCCGACGTAGCTGCCCGCCTGCACCACGTCCTGTCCGAGGACCGCCCTCAGCGCCCAGTGCAGGATGTGCGTCGCCGTGTGGTTCGCTTCTATCTGCTGGCGGCGCACCCTGTTTATAGAGGCCGTTACCGCATCCCCAACCTCGAACGCGCCGCGTTCTGTCCTGGCCCTGAGCACCTGATAGTCACCCGCCGGGATGGCATCGAAGACCTCGAGCTGACCGTCCTCCGAGGTGATCCAACCCCCGTCCGCCACCTGCCCGCCGCCGGTGGCGTAGAAAGGGTTGTCGGCCAGTACGACGTAGACTTCCCCAGCCGCGTCGGGCACGGGCTCCACGGCGACTATCCTCGTCTCTACCTGCTCGCGCTCGTAGCCGACGAAGCGGCTCCTTATCTCCTGATCCCTGAACGCCGCGACGACCCGTTCGTAGCCCTGCATGGCCTCCCTGGCCCGCTCCCGTTGCGCGCCCATCGCAGCCTCGAAACCCGCCTCATCGAGCGACAGACCCCTCTCGGCGAGCACCTCCCGCGTCACCTCCACGGGAAAGCCGTACGTGTCGTGCAACATGAACGCCACCTCACCAGGAAAGTGCCCGCCCCGCATCCGCTCTATCTCGGATGCCAGAAGCGACATCCCCGATTCGTAGATCTCGACGAACCTCGTGGCCTCGCCGGTGACGATGCGACGTATGTCCTCACGCGCCGTCCGTAACTCCTCGTAGAAGCCGCCCATGTAGTCGACCACGACCTCGGCCAGAGAGGCGAGCTGGCCAGGGCTCATGCCGAGGCGGGAATGCGCCTGTAACATCGCCCTGCGTATTATGCGGCGAAGTACGTACTCCCTGCGCTGGTTTCCGGGCCTGACACCGTCGGCGATGAGGAAGGCCATGCCGCGCGCGTGGTCGGCCACGATGCGCAGTGCGCGATCCGTGATCTCCGAGTCGCCCAGGGAGACGCCCGTGTACTCGCTCGCCCTTTCGAATATGGATGCGTAGAGGTCGGTGTCGTAGACGTAGAGAACGTTCTGTACCGCGGCGGTGGTCCGTTCCAATCCCATGCCGGTGTCGATACCGGTCTTGTCCAGGGGCACGAATGACTTGTCTTTCAACTGCTCGTACTGGTTGAAGACGAGGTTCCAGATCTCGAGGAAGCGTGGATCCCCCTCCTCTCCGCCGGGACCGTACTTCGGGTCCTCGTGAGGGTCGCCCCTGGCGAACTCTTCACCGTGGTCGTAGTAGATCTCCGAGCACGGGCCACACGGCCCGGTCTCTCCCGGCGGCCCCCACCAGTTCTCGCTCTTGGGGAGGCCGAAGATCCTCTCTTCGGGCACGCCGACGCCCATCCAATGTTCCTTCGCCTCCACGTCTTCGGGGGCGTCTTCGTCGCCCTCGAAGATCGTTACCCACAGGCGCTCGGGATCGATGCCCAGCTCCTCCGTCACGAACTCCCAGGCCCACCCTATGGCTTCCTTCTTGAAGTAGTCCCCGAAGGAGAAGTTTCCGAGCATCTCGAAGAAGGTGAGATGATGCCAGTCCCCGACGTCCTCGATGTCGGGGGTGCGGAAACACTTCTGCGCGCTCATCGCCCGCGGTGAAGGTGGCCTCTCCTGACCGAGAAAGTAGGGGATGAATTGCTGGACCCCGCCCGTGGTGAGGAGGACCGTAGGGTCGTTGTGGGGGATCAGGGATGCGCTCGGGTAGAGCCTGTGGCCCCGCTCCCCGAAAAACCCCAAAAACCGGCGTCGTATCTCGTTACTCTGCATGCGCCCCATCCGGCGACAACTCTCTGGTCTCGCGCTCGTTCTCCAGGTACTCCAGTTCGACCCGCAGGTCTTCCAGTGCCCGCCTCAAGAGGCGGGAGACGTGCATCTGGCTGACGCCTATGTGGTCTGCGATCTCGGTCTGCGTCTTGCCCTCGTTGAAGCGGAGCTTCAAGATCTCTTGCTGCTGGTCCCTGAGGCCCTCGATGGCCTCCTGGAGCAGGATCCTGTCCTCCAGCCCTTCTATCGGGGACGCATCGTCGGCCTGGAAGTCCATCATCGTGTCCCCTTCAGGCTCGTCCTGGCTTACGGGCGCATCCAGGCTGGCCGTGTTGTAAGCCCGCCCGAGGGTCAACGCCTCCGCGACGCCCTCGACGTCGGCGTCCAGCGTCTCGGCGAGCTCCTGCAGGGTGGGAGAGCGTCCAGTTCTGACGGTCTCGTTGCGGATGACTTCCTTGGCCGACTGGCGCAGCTCCTGCAGGCCGCGCGGGACCCGCATCGCCCAGCCCTTGTCACGGAAATAGCGTTTGATCTCCCCGAGGATGTTAGGGGTCGCGTAGGTCGAGAACTCGATCTTCCTGTCAACGTCGAAGCGGTCCACCGCCTTTATCAGGCCGACGGAGGCGACCTGGATCAGATCGTCCAGGGGTTCTCCGCGGCCCGCGAACTTGCGGGCCAAAAACTCGGCCAGGGGGAGTTGTTCCTGAATGACCCGCTCGCGGGCGTTCTCGTCGCCCTGCTTGTGATAGCGCACGAGCAGACGCCGCGTGCGCGCTTTGTCCGGCCTGCGATACCGTCGACTCACGACACCAGCTCGACTACTGTGCGCCAGCTCGTCTCTGTGCTCTCCCCGGTGGCCGGTTCTTCGACCTCGGCGAGAACCCCATCCTCGGCCAGTGAGAAGCGAAAGCGGGTCGGAGCGTCATCGGCGTGAAGACCCTCCAGTACTTCCACGGCCTCCTCCAATCCTCCCACTCCTACCCTGGCCCGGGCCGCCATCCCTGCCAGCACGAGACCGGCACAGGAACGCAACTCTTCGTGGGGCGGGAGCCTCAGGTAAGCGTATTCCTGAGGATAATCTTCGGTCAAGTCAGGGTCCCTTCCCTAGCGTTGCTCGGGCATATCTGTCGATGCATCTTCGTCCGACTCGTTCACCGGGGCAGCATCGGGCTTCACCCCGCGCGCGGCGTGGTTCCCGCCACCGTGTTCCTCGAGGTCGTGCAGGATCTCCTCCCGCCGCTTCGTGGAGGCCTCGCGTGCCGCCACTACCGCGCTCCTGTAGCGGCGACGGACGTTGTCGGGGAGGTCGCGCGCCGCTTTGGGCAAATTCTTGCGCACGTCCTCGTTCGTCGCGTAGATCGTGCCTGCCACCCCGATCACGACGCCGGCCACGACCCTACCCCAACCAGCCATCGCTACTCCTCCCTCTCAGGTCGTCTTTCGCCGCCGAGGAAAGTGCTGAGCCCGCGCGAGATACCCGCCGTCGCGGAGGAGACTTTGATCACACCGCCCCTAACGCCGCGCGTGATCACGGCCGTGGTCTGGTCGAGTTCGCCCGTCATGCCTGCCACGTCGCCGACGGCCTCGTCGAGCTGCGTGAGCTGGCTGTTTATGTTGTCCACCGTGATGTGCGTCTTCCCAAGCAGCGGAACGACCTGCCCCGAGACGTCTTTGATCGTCTGCTCGGTGGTCGAGAAGATACTCGCCAGCCTCAAGAACATCCACGCGAGGACGAAGAACGCGACGGCTATCCCCGCGAAGAGCAACCCTTTCATCAGCTCTACGAACAATTCCAACCTCTACAGCACCTCCCTACGGGGTCCCTGTAAACCCGGATTATAGCTGTGATTACGCGCAAAAGGTACCGCTCTCAAGAGCTACGGCGGGCGACGACGCCACCCCCGACGACCCGCTCCCCGTCCCCGGTGTAGAACACGGCGGACTGGCCCGCAGCAACACCCATGACCGGCTCGTCGAGGTAGGCCACCCACCCTCCGTCAGCGGTCTCCTCCACCGTACAAGGGACCGGCGAGCCGTTGTAGCGGACCTGAACGCAAGCGGCCTGCTCGGGACCGAGGAACCAGTTGAGATCCCTCACCCTGACCTCGCGCACCTCGAGGTCCTGCCTGCACCCCACGACCACCTGCCCGGATCGCGGTCTTACCTCGCTGACGTACAGCGGCGTCGGCGCCGAGACGCCTATCCCGCGCCGCTGTCCGACAGTAAAGTCGACCACGCCGGCGTGACGGCCGAGTACGCGCCCTTCGCCGTCGACGACGTCTCCCGGCTTCGCTGCCACCTTCTTGCGGATAAAGCCGCGGTAGTCTCCATCAGGGATAAAGCAGATATCCTGGCTCTCCGGGGTGTAGGCGACGGCGAGTCCACGCTCCTCGGCGATGGCGCGGACGTCCGTCTTTCGGTAATCGCCGAGGGGGAAGATCGTACGCGAAAGCAGCTCCCGCGGCACGGGCCACAGGACGTAGGTCTGATCCTTGCTCTCGTCTACGGGGCGCGCAAGCGTGGGGCCTTCCTCCACCCTGGCGTAGTGCCCCGTAGCGACGTGGTGGAATCCGAGCTCGTCCGCGAGGAATGACGACGCGTGAAACTTTACGTGGGCGTTGCAAGCGACGCAGGGGTTCGGCGTCTTGCCTTCGTTGTAGGAGCCAACGAAGTCCTGCATGACGCGCCTCTGGAAGAGCTCCTTGAGGTTGAGCGTGAAGTGCGGCAGTCCCATCCTGTGCGCCGTGTCGCGGGCGAAGAGTACCGTATCCGGCGAGCAGCACGAGCGGCTGCCCCTCTCGCCATCGTGCAGCCGGAAAGTCACGGTTGCGACGTCGTAGCCGGTTTCTTTGAGAAGCAGGGCCGTGACCGCCGAGTCGACTCCCCCGCTCATCGCGGCCACAACGCTCCTGCCGCCGGCTCCCCGTCCTCCGTTCGCGCCGAGCATATCGCCCGCCTTGCGGTTCCAGTGGTCCTCGAAGGCCTTATGCAAAGCGTCCAAAACGAGCGTGAGCGCATGCTCCTTGCCGGCGGGGAGGGGTCCGCCGAGCGCGCCCTCCAGATCGGCCTTCGAAACGCGGGCCCCGTCGAGGAGGTGTTTGCCTTCGACCAGTTCCGCAAGGGCCGAGCCGGCGGCGATGCACGCCGCACAGCCGTAGACCTTGTATCGGACATGTTCCACGACGTTGTCCGAGATACCGACCGTAAAGCAGGCGACGTCGCCGCAGGAGGCGTCGCCAGACTCCCCCCTGCCAGAAGGATCGGATAACTCACCGGCGTTGCGCGGCCGGACGAGGTGGTCTATGACCTGCGGTCTGTAACGATCGGACACGTCTAACCCGCCTTCAACCCGCGTACAGCGGGGAGATCTCTCTCAGTTGCTCGACCGCGGTCGAGAACGCCCCCAGGAAGCCATCGATCTCCTCCGGGGTGTTGTCTTTGCCGACCGTGATCCTGACGACGGAGAACGCTTCTCGCTCGGTCAACCCCATCGCGAGCAGGACCGGTGAGGCCTTGTGCCCACCCGAGGAACAGGCCGAGCCACTTCCTATAGCATAGCCGAGTGCGTCGAGAAAGAGCACCAGGCTCTCGGCTTCCACGCCGGATACCGTGAGGTGGACGTTGTTGGACAATCTCCGCTCGCGATGCCCGTTTACGAACACACCTGGGATGGTCTCTACTCCGGACATTACGCGGTCGCGCAGCGCCATCTCGTGGGTGACGCGACCGCGCATCTCCTCGCGGGCCAACCTCGCAGCCGTGCCAAACCCGACGACCCCTGCGACGTTCTGGGTGCCGCTCCTCAGTCCCCCCTCTTGCCCTCCTCCGTAGATGATCGGTTCGAGCGAGACGCCCTCACGCACGTAGAGGGCACCGACGCCCTGAGGGCCGTAGAGCTTGTGCCCCGAGAGGGCCAGCGTCGAGACGGGCGTCTCCGAGACGTCGATAGGCACCCTTCCGGCGGCCTGGACGGCGTCGGCGTGGAAAGGAACATCCCTTTCAGAGGAGATCTCGGCGAGCTGGGGCAAGGGCTCGATGGTGCCGACCTCGTTGTTCGCGTACACGACTGCGGCAAGCGCGGTGTCGGGGCGCAGCGAGGCGGCGAACTCGTCAGGGTCGACGAGGCCGTCGGCGTCGACCCCGATCCAGGACACCTCGAAACCTTCGTACTTTAGGCGTCTCGCCGCCTCTCGCACGGCCGCGTGATCGACGCAAGAGACGACCGCGTGCCGCTTTTCGGGGCCGGCGGATCTCGCCAGACCGAGGACCGCCAGGTCATCCGATTCGGTCCCGCCGCTGGTAAACACTATCTCCCCGGGCGAAGCCCCGATCAGGGAGGCTACGGAGTCTCGGGCTTCATCCAGCCGTTCACGCGCCAAGCCTCCGAACGCGTGCAGCGAAGAAGGATTGCCGCGTCGGCCACCGAGATGAGGAAGCATCGATTCCAGGACCCGCGGATCGAGCGGCGTGGTGGCGGCATTGTCCAGGTAAACAGGCTCGGTCATGATCGAGCCTAGTTTATCTTAAAGGGCCAAAATGTCAGCCGTTTAGCGGGTTGAGGAAGGCTCGGGCCTTCCTCAACCCGCGCTGGTCAGCATTTCAGCACGTGCCCTGTCGGGCACTTGTCAGCATTTCAGCTTGCAGCGTGTGCGAGCCTCGTCTGACACGCTGACAAGGCGCGAAGCGCCGTGCTGACAAGCGAAGGCTAAAAGCCTGAGCGTGCTGAGATGCTGAAATGCTCACCGTCTGATGGCACGACGTGCCATCAGACGGTGATGGTGGAGGCGACGGCGCCACCAGGGTCGAGGAGCGCGACCTGGTCTCCCGGCGCCAGATCGAGCGATGTGCCCCCCTCGAACGTGCCCGCGACGCGCTCGCCCTCGTCGTCTACTATGTCGGGAACGCGGCCTACGGAGACACTCTGACCCCGCTCTACCCTGATATCGCTGTCGATCGTGACGCCAGGCGCACCGGGCGTAACCTGCGCGGTCTCGGGGTCGAGGACCCGCACGGTAAAACCCTGCAGGTTCACGGACGTGGTCCCACGATTTTGCACGGTGAAGTACTCGATTCCGCCGCCTTCTTCGGTGGTCTGAACCTGTTCTAGGGTCACGTTGGCATCGCTCGTGTTGTCCTCAACCTGTACCGCCGCGAGATCGAAGAGCGCCTGGCTGAGCACGGGCTTTGGCACGTATCCTTCGAAGAGGTTGGTGATCACATACTCTTCGCCACTCGGCGCAAGCATCGCGATGAACGGCGTGATCCCGACCCCGAGTTGCGCGGCCAGCGTACCGTATTCGCCAGGCTGCAGGCTCTGCTCTTCGCCCACGGGCCCGGGATTCGCGATGCCGTAGGAGAAGAACTCGATGGTCGGGTACTTGGAGCTCAGGCGCATCATGGCCTGGTTGACCTTGCGGTCCACGGAGAGACCCTGTGGATAGGAGAGCGAGTCCTGGTCCAGTTTGTAGAACTGGACCACGAGCCTGGCCCTGCGCCCGTAGGCTTCCTCGAAGTTGGGCGGCACGGGTTGGGCCGTGTTGAGCCTGAAAGCCTCGTCCTGCGTGCTCTCGGCCTGACCTTCTCCCACCACGGTGTTTTCGGTGGGCGTGCCTGCGGGGGTCGACGTCTCGGGACTCTGGGTGGGCGTTACGGGGGCCTGGCTCTCGTCCCCTCCGCATCCCGCGAACACGAACAGGCAACCGAGAAGGAACGCCAGATATACTACGCTTCCGGCGTGTGCTCCTCCATCGCCCTTACCCAGGATAGACCTCTCCCCTACATTCTCCGGAGATCCGGCGCAATCCACGGCCTCCGATCCGATTCCCGCTAACTTAGCACGGTGGGGAAAACACCGCAATATGCATCCGGATAGACCATCGGTCTCGGTCCGCAGCGTTTTCGGCTAACATTCGTGGACCGGCCTGCAAACGACCGCCAGGAGAACGAAATTGCACCTTCAGCACCAGAGTAATCCGTACAGAACCCACAGCGCAGGCGAGCTACGCAAGGACAACGCCGGGGAGAGAGTAAGGCTCGCGGGCTGGGTACACAGGCGTAGGGACCACGGAGGCCTAATCTTCATAGACCTGCGCGACCGCTGGGGCATTACGCAGGTCACATTCCACCCCGAACGGGACGGGATCTTCTCCTCGGCCGAGCAACTCAGGCCTGAGTGGTCCGTCTCCGTGGAGGGCGAGGTGGTGCGCCGACCAGAGGGCAACGAGAACCCCGATCTGCCCACGGGAGCGATAGAGGTCGAGGCCACGGGACTACAGATTCTGAACCCTTCCGAGACACCGCCTTTCGAGATCGAACGCGACCGGCCCGTCGACGAGACGCTCCGCCTTAAGTACCGCTACCTCGACCTGCGCCGGGGGAGGATGCGAGACAAGATCCTGCTCCGCCACCGCGTCGTCAAGCACATGCGCGACTACCTCGACGATCGGGACT
>DATMVF010000289.1:0-8407 GCA_035563475.1 Rubrobacter sp. | reverse complement strand
ACCGGCCCGATCTTGCAACCCCGCCCCATCGGCGTCACGCAAAACAATAATCCCGTGTATATGGTTCGGCATCACCACGAACGCGTCCAATGAGACGTGCGGATAATGGTTTGGTAAGTCTGACCAACAGTCGCGCACGATGCTTGCGTTCGCGTTCTCGACCACTCTGCCTTCCGAGACCCCACCGAACAAGAGCCCGCGTTGTGCAGCACAAACGGTGAGGAAGTAAACACCCGGGCAAGAATAGTCGTATCCTCCCAACCGGATGCTGCGGCGGCTCGTTGCACCACCTGCGAGCCTTACGCAACTTCCTCTCTTACGGGACACATCTTGATCCTCGGCACATTCATGGCCGCCATTAAGTGGGATGACCTCTACCTTCTGCGGGCCACGTACAGAGTAGTCAGATAGCCCTTGACGATGCGCCCTCCGAAACGATTGTCGATAAGGTCGGCGATGCCGCGGAAGAGACGCTCACGGGTGTCGTCGTTTAGGCTCCTGTGCCCGGAGTACGTGTTCAGAACGCGCAGGTAGCCTTCGGTGTCGTACGTCTCATCCCAGCGATAGATGCAGCGGGTCACCGTCTCGAAGAGGCCAGAGCTATCGATCTCGCATGTCCTGTCCGGCACCTCGTCGGACCTGGGAGGCCCTTCATATTTGTGATCCCAGATCTCCCTCGCCTCACGCTCGTAGATTCTCTGCGCAGCCTCGAAGAAGCCTTCGCTCGCGGCGCTGTGGACGTGAACGCTCCAGAAGAGGGCGAGCGAACCTCCGACTCTGAGCGCCCTGGCTGTCTTGGGATAGGCCACGGCGGGATCTAGCCAGTGAAAGGCGGTCGCCGAAATCGCCAGATCGAAAGCTCCTTCCTGCGAAGAGGTATCTTCGAAGGCTCCGGTGCTCACTTCCGCGTTCGGATACCCTTCCAGATTGCGGCGGGCGACCGCGGCCATGTTCTCGCCGAGCTCGATGCACAGGATGCGGTAGCCGCGGCGGGCGAATGGCACCGTGGCCTGGCCCGTGCCGCACCCGATCTCGAGTATCCTTCCTCCGGCCGGTATTCCTGAGAGCGAGACGATGTCGTCGAAGAGGTCTTCCGGATAGCCGGGACGAACCTCGTCGTAGAGCGACGCCGCCTCATCGAAGGTCGTCCTGAGCCTGTCCCTCTCTTCGGCCATGGGCCTGCGCTAACGGATGTTCTTCAGCGAGCGGAGACCGACGAGCAAGACAGTCGTGTCCTCAGCGAGTGCGACAACGGGGTCGGGGAGACCGGTCTTCTCGACTGCCAGCGCGCGGAGCCGTTCTCCTGAGAAGGCAGCGATGAAGGCCGCCGTAGAACCAAGCGCCGCCCCGATCGTAGCGCGACGGCCTTCCGAGACGAAGACCACTGCCCCCACCAGGGCTCCTGAGGCAGCGCGCCCGAGCAGGGGAGGTGGGGAGGTTCGGCTCGGCGTGGCGGGTAACTTGTCCCCGACGAGCTCCCCAAGCTCCATGAGGATGAGCGCCTTGGAGATGTGCGGTGAGCCGAGAAAGGCGAAGACCGTACCATCTAGATCCAGATGACCATGGCTCGCGGCGCGGCACACAAAGGCCGGACCGGAGAGGGAGCGCAGGCCTGAGATGGCGCCGAGGCCGAGGGCTCTAGAAACGCTCACGCGAGCGCGCTCCCGTACGGGCGAGTTTCAAACCCGCCCCCAACGGTCTTACGCCAGAGCACTCCACACCTCCAGCTTGGTCCTGATGTGGCGTATGATCTCATCGGTAAACTCGGTCGTGCCCGCCGAACCACCGAGATCGGCGGTCTTTACACCGTCTAGGACGGTCTCGAAGGTCGCCTCGTAGATGGCGCGTGAGACCCGGCTCGCGTCCTCTTCGTGGAGGAAGGTGAGGAGCGCGGCTCCCGCCAGGATCATGGCCATCGGGTTGGCTACGTTCTTACCCTCTAACGAAGGAGCCGTGCCGTGCGGCGCCTCGGCCATGACCGTCTCTGGATTCTCCTCCTCGTCGAGCGAGATCAGGAGCGATTCGGCCCCCGCTATGGAGCCGAACATCTGCATCACGAGGTCCGAGATGCAGTCACCGTCACGGTTGAGGGTGGGGATGACGAGCGGCTCGCCGTAAGTGGTCAATAGCAGTGCGTAGGTAGCATCTATGAGCTGGGGGTCGTAGCGGACGTCGCGGCTGTTCTCCGCGGCGCGGTCCATCTCTTCTTTGAGCATCCCCTCGTAGACGGGGGAGACGGTGAACTTCGGGCCGCCGAAGACCTTGGCCCGCATCTTGCGCGCCTGGATAAAGGCGAACTCCGCTACGCCGCGGCACACCCGGCGCGAGATCTTCTCGGTCCTGTAGGCGACCTCGTCGAGGCCCTCGCCTTCGCGCCACTCCTTCGCCCCGTAAGCGTCATCGACGGCCATACGGACCACGGAGATCGGGGCGTGCACGCCGCTCGTCGGGTTGACACCAGGGATGCGCCTCCCCGTACGCACGATAACGGTCCCGTCTATCCCCGTTCTCAGGATCGCATTGGGCGAGCCCACGTCCCCCGGTTGCTCCGGCGTAACGGTCGCCGCCTTGATGCCGAATCCAGACTCTTTCATCGCCGCCGCAGCCTGGTGCACGACCTCATTGTTCGTGGCACGTCGGTTCTCCAGCGACAGGTCGTAGCGCACGAAATCCAACTCGAGCCCGGTCACCGCAGGGTCGAGCACCCGTAAGGCTTCTTCGAGCAGCTCCTGGCCCGTCTGGTCACCCTCCATTACAACGATCGTCTTCGGGTCCACTCGTCGCACCTCTGTGAATAGTCTCTTTGAGTATCCCCTAGAGTATACGATCCACCTCTACACACATTCGTGCTCCGCAACACCAAGACATCAGACAACAAGGGTAGGGCGCAAAGATGTGCACATGAATCCGAACGGCAACCTGTAGGAGCGGGTTTCAAACTCACCCGGAACACGGTTCCCGAACCGCCCGGATACGAACCGCTCTAAGTGAACAGGTCTATCAGCTGCAAGTTCTCGAATTCGGTAGCCAGGGTGGGTGAGAGCGGGGCGCCATCCCGCTTCTCGCCCATCGTGTCGGCGACGTCCAGGAAGGCGGCAACGGGGCCTGTCGCCGGGACGTCCCGGCGCTTGAGCGCAACGATCGAACGGCTCATCTCCGGATTCTCCTCTACGGATATGAGCACGAGGTTTCCGGTAGAGACGGACCTGACCACGGCCGTGCGGGGCAGAAACGCGACCCCCAACCTGTGCTCGACCATCCGCTTGGCGGCCTCGATGTTGTCGACCTCCATAGTCCTGAGCTCCCTTATGCCGGCGTTCCTGAGCAGGGCGTGCGTCTGCTCGAAGTAGCTCGAGTCGTGGTCGAAGAAGATGAGTTGCTCCTCACCGATCTCGGTCAGACTCGCAGTCCCCCTCCTGGTGAATCGGTGCCCTGGATCTACGATCAGCACCAACTCGTCCTCGTAGAGCGGCAGGCTCTCGATCTCGGGGTGGCGCATCGCCCGCGTCAGACCGAGCTGCACTTCCTCCTTGAGCGTCATCTCCAGGATCGCCTCGGCATGCCCCGTCCTGACAGAGATCGAAACCCTCGGATGCTCCGCCGCGAACCTCTCTAATAGCCCCGGCAACGCGTACGTCCCAACTCCGGGGGAAGCCCCGATCCTGAGCCGTCCCCCCGATGCCCCCCTGAGCTCCTCCAACCGCCGCTTGCCCTCCTCGAAGCTGCCAACGACCCTCTCCGCATAATCCAAGAATTCCCTGCCAGCCTCCGTGAGCCGCATCCCACGACTCGTCCTTACAAAGAGCGGGTCCCCAAGCTCCTCCTCGAGCGCCTTGAGACGTGCCGTCAAAGTAGGCTGCGTAAGGTACATCTCCTCAGCAGCCCGGCTCAAGTTCCCCAGCCGCGCTACCGCCAGAAAACATTCCAACTGTCTGAATAGCACGCTGTCTCCCTTCGGTCGCCAGCTGGTCAGCACGGCGCTTGACGGCGCCTTGTCAGCACGCTCCAGCTTCGCCTCCGCTTTCAGCATTTCAGCCTGTCAGTTTTGTATCTCGCTGACATGCTGACAAGGCGGCAACGCCGCCGTGCTGACAAGCGTAGGCCGCAGGCCGAAGCGTGCTGACTAGCTCGCAGGTATAAGTAAAACTTATACCTGCGATACATGCAAACAATTGGAATAATACCGAGTGGGTTGGTATCTTGCTTTCACGACGGCGAGGTTGAGAGGAGCCAGCTATGATTCCGGTACAGTACAGGGACCCGCAGACGGAGGAGATTTTGGAGCACCGCTACGAGGAGGGTGCGCCGGCCATCGGGACGCGGGTGAGGATAGGTTTCGACGAGTACCGGGTCCTCTACAGGTGGCGTTGCGTGCCGACCTCGTGCATCGTCTACGTGCACAGGGTGGTCAGGGAGGTCCGTAAGGAGGCCAGGCCTGCGGCCTGAGCAGGCCTTCGGTTCCGAGCGTTCTGGGGCGAGGCTTGCTAGAGTAGCCTCTCTTTGGAAGCTGTAGAGAGGAGCCGGAGGTCATGACGGATAGGACGCGCACCTACGCCGAGGGTATCGAGCTTACGGCCGAGGTCCCCGACGAGTTCGCCGAAATACTCACGCCCGAGGCGGTCGCTTTCGTGGCGAAGCTCTCGCGACAGTACAGGGGGAGGGTGGAAGACCTCCTCGCCAGGCGGGCCGAGAGGCAGGAGAGGATCAGCGCCGGCGAGATGCCCGACTTCCTGCCGGAGACGCGGGAGATCAGGGAGGGCGACTGGGAGATAGCCTCCATCCCCGAGGACCTTCAGGACCGGCGCGTGGAGCTGACGGGGCCACCCGACCGGAAGATGACGATCAACGCCCTGAACTCCGGGGCGAGCTGCTGGATGGCGGACTTCGAAGACGCCAACTGCCCGACCTGGCACAACATGCTTGAGAGCCAGCTCAACATGAAAGAAGCGATCGAGGGCACCATCACCTTCGACGATCCGAAGACGGGCAAGCACTACGAGTTGAATGAAGACTTGGCTGTGATCCTTGCAAGGCCGCGCGGATGGCACCTCTTCGAGAAGCACATGCTCGTTGACGGAGAACAAGTCCCAGGCGGCCTCTTCGACTTCGGCCTGTACTTCTTCCACAACGCGCAGACGCTGCTGGATAACGGCTCAGGTCCTTACTTCTACCTGCCCAAGTTGGAGAGCCACCTCGAGGCCAGGCTTTGGAACGACGTCTTCGAGACGGCCCAGGACGAGCTAGGCATACCAAGGGGCACCATCAAGGCTACGGTCCTGATCGAGACGATACTCGCCACGTTCGAGATGCACGAGATCCTCTACGAGCTCCGCGAGCACTCCGCAGGCCTCAACTGCGGCCGGTGGGACTACATCTTCTCCTACATCAAGAAGTTCCGCGAGCAGGACATGCTCCTCCCCGACCGCAACTCGGTGACCATGACCGTCCCGTTCATGCGCGCCTACTCGTTGCTCACCATCAAGACCTGCCACCAGCGCGGCGCGCACGCGATGGGGGGGATGGCGGCCCAGATCCCACGCAGCGACGATCCTGAATGGACCGAGTTCGCCAACAACAAGGTGCGGGAGGACAAGGAGCGCGAGGCGAAGGACGGCCACGACGGAACCTGGGTCGCCCATCCTGGTATGGTCTCTCTCGCCAAAGAGGCCTTCGACGAGTACATGCCGCAGCCCAACCAGCTCGACAAGATACCCGACGTCAGCCCCTCCGCAGAAGACCTTCTGGAGAAGCCCGAAGGCAACATCACCATGGACGGTTTCCGCAACAACATCTCCGTTGGTGTGCAGTACATCGCGGCCTGGCTCGCAGGGCGCGGAGCCGTCCCCGTCTTCAATCTGATGGAGGACGCGGCGACAGCAGAGATCAGCCGCGCCCAGGTGTGGCAGTGGATCCACCACCAGAGAGGCATCCTCGAAGACGGTACCGAGGTGACGGAAGACCTCTTCGACAAGACCCTCGACGAGGAACTGGAGAAGATCAAAACCGACATCGTCGGCCCGGAACGCTGGGAATCCGACGAGTTCGGTAAGGCCGCCGAACTCTTCGCCCGTATCTCGACCGAGGACGAGTTTGTAGAGTTCCTGACCCTCCCAGGTTACGAGTACCTGGACTAGAGAGGAGCACCCATCCCGACCACCATGCAAACCCCGAGGACCAGGGCCGGAGGAACTGGAGGGCAACCGGCCCCCGTCCTCCTGCCACGGAGCGTCGGCCACGTACCAACGCCCCATAACACGAAAGGGGGCGCTCCTTGCGCCCGGTAAGCACATATGTGAGCATATAGGTGCATAAAGCAGAGTATCGACACGGCATCGAGGAGTGAAGGAGAGGGTTATGGAGCGCGAGAAGAACGGGGTGAGCCGGATAGCCAGGGAATGGGAGGGCGAGCGTTGGGAGGGGATCGAGCGTCCTTACACGGCTGATGATGTGGCCAGGCTGCGGGGTTCGATCAGGATCGAGCACACCCTGGCGCGGATGGGCGCTGAGCGGCTGTGGAGGCTGATGCAAGAGCGGCCTTTCGTGCGCTCACTCGGGGCTTTGACTGGCAATCAGGCCGTGCAGCAGGTCAAGGCGGGGCTGGAGGCTATCTACCTCTCCGGTTGGCAGGTGGCCGCCGACGCCAACCTGGCCGGGCACATGTATCCGGATCAGAGTCTGTACCCTGCCAACAGCGTGCCGCACGTCGTCAGGAGGATCAATCAGGCGTTGCAGAGGGCCGACCAGATCCACTACGCTGAGGGTAAGAACGGCATCCATTGGTTCGCCCCGATAGTCGCCGATGCCGAGGCCGGTTTCGGTGGCGCGCTCAACGTCTTCGAGTTGATGAAGGCCATGGTCGAAGCCGGCGCTGCTGGCGTCCACTTCGAGGACCAGCTCGCCTCCGAGAAGAAGTGCGGGCACATGGGCGGCAAGGTCCTGATTCCGACATCGCAGGCCGTCAGGAACCTCGTCTCGGCCAGGCTGGCTGCTGACGTTTTGGACGTCCCGACCGTCATCATCGCGAGGACCGACGCCGACGCGGCAAGCCTCATCACGAGCGACGTGGACCCGTCCGACCATGAGTTTTTGACCGGCGAGCGCACTATGGAGGGCTTCTACGGGGTCAATGCGGGGATGGATCAGGCCATATCCCGTGGCCTCTCCTACGCGCCGTACGCTGACGTGGTGTGGTGCGAGACCTCAGAGCCTGACCTCGAGCAGGCGCAGCAATTCGCCGATGCCATCCACGAGAAGCACCCCGGCAAGTTGCTCGCGTACAACTGCTCGCCCTCCTTCAACTGGAAGAAGAAGCTCTCCGAGAAGGAGATCTCACGTTTCCAGGAGGAGATCGGGGACATGGGCTACCGCTTCCAGTTCGTCACCCTGGCAGGCTTCCACGCCCTGAACTACTCGATGTTCGATCTCGCCCGCAACTACAAAGAACGGGGCATGGACGCCTACTCCGAACTGCAGCAGGCCGAGTTCGCCGCAGAGGAGCACGGCTATACCGCCACCAAGCACCAGCGCGAGGTCGGCGCTGGCTACTTCGACGAGATAGCCCAGATCGTCGCCGGCGGCGCCGCCTCGACCACGGCCCTCACCGGCTCCACAGAAGAAGCCCAGTTCGACAGCCCGGAGAGCCCAGTCACAGGTCTGCCCGGCTCCACCGAGAACGAACAGTTCGTGAAGTAGGTTACAGGCTTCAGGCAATAGGGAGCCGGGAACTCCGGCTCCCTCTAGCAAAGGGGGAAACCATGCCCAACGAACCACAGGGCCGCAGAGTAGACGGTGATGGGCCGGATCCCACAACGTTCGAAGAGGTAGCGGAGCCCGGCCGGAAGCCCAGCGACGCGGACATAGAGTGGCTTTCCATAGCCACCGCCGACCCGGCCTATTTCATCAAAGATCCAGACTCCAAGTAACACCGAGCCCGCTTGAACGAGACCACGTTCGGGCTCTGCGGTCACACCGAGGCCCCATACACGTCATTCCCGCGCAAGCGGGAATCCACTTTGCCGCAGGTGTTCAGTACCTAAAGGACTTGCAGTAGCACGCTTGAATACGCTATCCGAGCTGCAGGTACTCTACGCCCTTGAGATCCAACCAGTAACGTTGCGGCCCGTCGTCCTGGCGGGAGACGCGGATAAGGGCGTTGTCGCACGTGGCGCAGCGCACAACGGTACCTATCTCGCTCACGTAAGCCATCTGGGCGCCGATCTCACCCGCCGCGCCGCAACGGACGCAGGCGGCCCTGGCCGTGGTGATCTCCAGGGTGAAGATCTCGGCCAGTAAGCCTGCCGCGGCGTTGCCGTCGAGCCTGTTTTCGTCCATCGCTATCCTCCAGTCGGTCCGAAGCGTTCGGTCTTGACGCGTGCCGGTTCGTGGCCGAGCCTGACGAGCGTCGTCG
>DATMVF010000288.1:0-4125 GCA_035563475.1 Rubrobacter sp. | reverse complement strand
TCAGGCACCTACAAACAGAAGATGGACCCGTCCACCAGGCAACGGTTGGAGGCCTACTTCGAACCCCATAACCAACGGCTCTACGAATGCCTCGACGTCGATTTCGGGTGGTAGGGTCGTTCGGGGCGCCGTACGAATCGTGATGCCTTAGAGGCAGCCAGCTTGACGCTCCTCGCGGCGCCGGTATTACCTGCCCGCTATCCTGGACCGGATGCTGCTGATCCTCTCTAGTAGCTTCCAGGTCTTCGAGCTCCGAAGCTGTTTGAATCTCCGGCGTCCGCGTTCCATGTCGCGCTCCAACTCTCTGACCTTCTCCTGGAGTCGCCAGGTCCTGGCTTCCGCCTCGTCCAGGGAGGTTGCGAGCGCAGACTTCGAGGTTCTCTGGATGTAGAGTCCCGGCTTCACCCATTGTTTTTCGATGCGATCGAGAATCCACGCCTCGGCGGCCCGGTTGGCTTGATTCTGTATCAGGGATCGTCTCTCCCCTGACCTCTCGGGTGGCGGGACTTCATCCGAGGGCTCCGCCGTTAGGGTCTCGTCGAACTCCAGCTCGAGGAAACGTGAGATCAGGGGCGCGACGGTCTCTCTCCGGTAGAGGAAGTCGTGGTAGTCGATTATCAGTACTCTCGGAATCAGGCTCTCTCTTATGAACCTCCGCGTGCCCTGCAAGCCTCTGTTCCAGGTACGCACCGCGCGTCCGAAACCGCCGTCGCCATTCTGGCGGCCTTCGGCATCTTCCGGCTCCCACGACTCCGCGACCTCTTCGATGGGGCGGTACACGACTATAAAGCGCGCCCCGGGGTTGTTCGCCGCTACCGATTCCATACGCATCAGGTAGTCGGAGTTGCTGGCGCCGATCCACTGCAGCCCGGACGGATCCCTGTTCGCCAAAAGCTCCGCGCGTGGCTCGATGAGACGCTCCCCGTCGTTGTGTGGCGTTGCGTCCCCCGGATCCTTCGGCAGTGGCTCGAGCATCCGCTCGAACGTGGCGGGATCGAGGGCGGTCTCCCCCTGCTCGGTTTTCTCTGAGCTTTCCTGGCAGACGAGGATCTTGGGATGCCGGTTCAGGTAGTCTGCGAGGGCCTTGGTCCCGCTCCTGTCGCTGCCACAGACGAAGAGAGCTCCAGGCCTTCTGGGGCTTTCGAACTCGTAGCCGAAGTACTCGATATCTCTCTTGAATCTCTCTCTTACGATCAACTCGGTGTCGGGGCTGTAGAACGTACTGTAATGCTGGTGGTCTGAGCCAGCTCTAATGTGCGGGACCGTCTCTAACTGGAAGCCTATCCTACGGAATACTTCCTGGAGATCCTTATCGAAGTTCTCCAGTCGGCCTATGAAATCAACGAGCAAGTTGCCATGCTCGTCCGTCACGTAATCCAGTTGGTTGTACGCGAACGAGTAATAGACCCCATCCTTTATCTCTACCTCGTCCGTGCAGTTGTAGATGAACTCTTCGAAGGTCGAGCTGTTATCGTGCACATAGCGCCAGAGTTCGTTGCCTTCTCTCGGCATCGTCGTTACCATGCTGTACCAGGAGACCAATCGATCCCACGGATTTCTCACGAAGGCGAACTTGAAGTATTCATCCCAATCGTTTAGCTCATCCATCCCCAGGCTCGCAAACCCGTGCCTTGCCCCGATGCGCCGTAGATCAGGGATACGCTCTTTCAATAACCTGTCCACAGTGAGTCCACCCGTCTTCTGAATGTGGACGAAGACCACCTTGCGGCTATCGGAGACGAACACTCCTGCCCAATCCTCCCTCTGGACGTTACTTACCCGCGTAGTCTACTTTGCGAAGGAAAGCTCTTTCAAGCGTGAGCCGCGGATACCCGACCCCGCCGGCCGGTATATTACGGGTCCTCCCCTGAACATCCCGCTCTGTGCCGTCCTGCCCGCTGCGGAGGCTAAGGACAATATTGTCCCTCCATCGCGGATCCCGAACGGCCGGCTCGAACCGGACTGGGTAGTATACGGTTTGCGGACGAAGACCGAAAAGCCGCGCACGGACGCGGGGGAGATAGCTAATGCCTTACTTACAGCAGAGCGCGGTGTTGGATGTGACCGGGGACGTGAGGGCGTACTTGAGATTCGAGGTAGGGATAGTCCGTGGCGAGGTTCCCGGCAGACCAAGGGACCTCCTGCGCGAGCAGCTCGCCTCCAGAGACCGGGAGATCTCCCGGCTGAGGACGCGCCTCGCCCAGGGAGGCAGCGATGCCACCGGCGGTGGCATCCCTCCCGGGCATTTCATCTGGGTCTTCGGCGTCGCGAGGACCGGCAGTAGTTGGCTCGGCGCCATGATGGGAGACCTGGAGGACCACGCCACGTGGTACGAGCCTTACGTGGGAGACGTGTTCGGCTACGCCTATTACATGCGTGCCGGGGAGCAGCAGCGGATGAGGGAGGACTACATCCTCGGCGACCCCTACAGGGAGGCCTGGATCAGGTCCCTCAGGACGTTCGTCCTCGAAGGGGCCGGCGCGCGCTTCCCCGAGTTGGACGAGAACGGCTACCTGGTCGTAAAGGAACCGAACGGCTCAGTTGGCGCGCCGCTCCTCGTAGAGGCCCTTCCCGAGAGCCGCGTGATCCTGCTGGTCCGCGACCCCAGGGACGTTGTCGCCTCGCTTCTGGCCGCCCAAAGAGGGGGGAGCTGGGGAGCAGGCGAGGACGCACTGGCCGACACCGACCCGGACGAGTTCGTGCGGCAGCGGGCCAGGATGTACGACGCGAGCTTCGGGAAGGCCTGGGTGGCTTACGAGGCGCACGATGGGCGCAAGGTCGCGATCAGGTACGAGGACCTCAGGTACGATGCTCTCGGCGAGCTGCAGAAGATCTACTCTTCGCTCGCCATCCCCATCGAGGAGGAGCAGCTACGAAGGGTGGTCGAAAAACACGCCTGGGAGAACATCCCCGAGAGGCAGAAGGGGCCGAACAAGCCCCGCCGCAAGGCCAGGCCAGGCGGATGGCGGGAGGACCTGACGCCGGAGCAGGCGAGGATGGTGGAGGAGATTACCACCCCCGTAATGAACGAGTTCTACCCTGGCTGGGACCGTGGTGGGGCAGCGCCCACCGATTGACGGCCTTTCACCCTTTCTGGTAGTTTAGCCCCGCAAAGCACGCTGCAGGACAAGGAGACTCGATGCACCAGAGAGGAATAACTACGGCGCTCCTCCTGGTCACGATCGTCTTCATACTCATCGCGGGCTGTGGCGATCAGTCGGGGAGTGGGTCGCAGCAGGACGGCGGGTCCCAGACGGAGCAGGGCCAAAACGCGCCGAAGAAGCAGGACGAGAACGCGTCCAAGAAGCAGGGCGAGAACGCGCCCAAGAAGAAGGTAGTATTCGGCACCGTCACGTTCGTGAACCCCAAGACCGAGGGATTCAGCGTGCGTCCGACCATCGAGGAACAGGGCAACAAGCCGGTAGTTTTCAGGCTCGCCAACGAGACCAGCATCACGCTCGACGGCAACGAGGCGAAGATGGAGGACATGAAGAAGGGCCAGCAGGCGCAGGTCGAGTACGTGGAGAGGAACGAACGTAACCGGGCCCGCAGCGTGAGACTTTTCGAGACCAGCGGAGACTCCCAGGACGACCAGGGCGGTGAGAAGACGGGCTGAGGGCCATAAAGAGGGACGCACCCGAGAGCCAGCACGTCCCCGGGCCGGATGAGGATACTCCTCACGGGCGCCACGGGCTTGCTGGGGGGCGCGTTACTGGAACTACTGCTCGCCCGGGGCCATGAGACGCGCTGCCTCGTTCGCGCAGACAGTCCCAATGCTTCCAGGCTCGACGGGCAGAGGGTGGAGATCCTCCACGGGGATGCGGCCAGGGAGGAGGATCTCTACCGGGCGCTCGGGGACGCGGACGCCCTCCTGCACGTCGCAGGGATCGAGTACGCTCCCCCCGTCGTACGGGCGGCTGGCCGGGCCGGCGTCGATAGGGTTCTCATCGTCGGCAGCACGAGCGCGCACTCGGCCTACGCCTTCCGTTCCGGTCCGAAGCTCAAGATGGAGGAACTCGTGCGCGGGAGCGGGCTGGCGTGGACGATACTTCGACCTTCGATGATCTACGGCTCCGAGCGGGACAAAAACGTGCACCGCCTGCTTCGCTTCCTCGACCGCTCGCC
>DATMVF010000287.1:0-6259 GCA_035563475.1 Rubrobacter sp. | reverse complement strand
GAGTTCCTCCCCGCTCCCTGGAGCCACGGCAACCCCGTGGACGTGCTCGGCGACGCCGACCCCGAACGCTACGCGAAGACGCTCGAGACCGCGGCAGGCGATCCTGCAAGCGACGGGTTGCTCGTCGTCCTCACGCCGCAGGACATGACCGACCCGACGGCAACGGCGGAACTGCTCGCGCCCTACGCGATCAGCACGAGGAAGCCCGTGCTCGCGAGTTGGATGGGCGGCCAGGCCGTCGCGGCGGGGGAGTCGATCCTGAACGGCGCGGGCATCCCTACCTTCGACTACCCCGATACGGCAGCCAGAGCTTTCACGAACATGTGGAAGTACACGTACAACCTGCGCAGCATCTACGAAACGCCCGAGCCCGCCGAAGAGGAAAGCGCGGACCGCGGGCGGGTAGAGGAGATCATAGCCCGCGTCCGCGACTCCGGTCGCACTATCCTTACCGAGTTCGAGGCGAAGCAGATCCTCGCCGCCTACGGTATCCCGACCGTGCAGACGGAGGTGGCGCGTAGCCCTGGCGAGGCCGTGGAACTGGCAGACCGCCTCGGTTACCCAGCGGTCCTCAAGCTCGACTCCGAGACGATAACCCACAAGACCGACGTGGGCGGCGTGCGCCTGAACCTGCAGAATCCCGACGAGGTCAGGCGGGCCTACGAGGAGATGGAGTCCTCTATCAAGGAGAACTACCGACCCGAGGACTTCGGCGGCGCCGCCGTCCAGAGAATGGTCAGCCTCGACGGCTACGAGCTGATCGTCGGCAGCAGCCTGGATCCGCAGTTCGGTCCTGTCCTGCTCTTCGGGTCCGGCGGCTCACTGGTCGAGGTGTACAGGGATAGGGCCCTCGCCCTCCCGCCGCTGACCACCACGCTCGCCAGACGGATGATGGAACGGACCCGTATCTTCGAGGCGCTGGGTGGCGTCAGGGGCAGGGCGCCGGTCGACGTCGGCTCGCTGGAGAGGCTGCTCGTTCGCACGAGCCAGCTCGTCGTCGAGCAGCCCTGGATCAAAGAGCTCGACATCAACCCGCTCCTCGCCTCGCCGGAGCGCCTGATAGCCCTCGACGCCCGTATCGTTCTGCACGACCCCGAGACCAAAGACGAAGATCTCCCCCGAACTGCGATCCGTCCTTACCCGAAACAGTACGTCTCCCACGAAGTGTTGCGCGACGGCACGCCCGTGACGATACGCCCGATCCGGCCCGAAGACGAGCCCCTGATGGTGCGCTTCCACGAGACCCTCTCGGAACAGAGCGTCTACATGCGCTACTTCCACATGATGAACCTCGACCAGCGTACCGCCCACGAGCGCCTGACGCGCATCTGCTTCATAGACTACGATCTCGAGATGGCGCTGGTCGCCGAGCAAACCGATCCAGAGACCGGCGAACGTGAGATCATGGGCGTGTCCCGCCTGAGTCGCCGCGGCGGCGCCCCCGATGAGGCGGAGTTCTCGGTCCTCGTCAGCGACCGCTTCCAGCGAAGGGGCATCGGCACCCTGCTCCTAGAGCACCTGCTCGAAGTCGGCCGCGCCGAGAATCTAAGCCGTATCACTGCAGAGATCCTCTTCGACAACCACCCCATGCAACGCATCTCGAAGGAGCTCGGCTTCCACCTCCGCCGCGACACCGAAGAGATGGTCGTGAAAGCGGATCTCGACCTCTATAGCGCCGTGCGATAAAGCTCCTAAGAGCTTTATCGCACGACGCGCATTTCAGCACTTCAGCACGTCGCCTGTTCCAGGCGACTCGTCAGCATTTCAGCTAGCGCACCGAAAGCTCTGGCTGACGGGGCGGCGCAGCCGCCGGGCTGACAAGCGAAGGTGCTAGCCTGAGCGTGCTGATTTGCTGACCAGCGCGGTAGAGGAAGGCCTTCCTCTACCCCGCCGTATCGCAAATGACTCCCATTAACCAATAACAAGAATTGTTCTTGATTTATGGCAGAGTTTGGTTAGAATAATGGGTGTGTCGAGAGTCGTGTATTCGGGAGGCGAGTTCTTGACTTTTTATGTGCTGAGAGTGGTGATGGGCGCATGATAGCCGGGATGGTACTGAGGGCGGCGAGTTTTCTCCGGCGCAAGGATAGGGCCTTCGTCCTTCAGTACGTCCAGACTACCACTCTTGGTTTGATGGACGGATCTGTTTCTACGCTGGCGCCGTTGTTTGCGACGGCATTTGCGACCAGGGACCCGAGAATCACGTTTCTGGTAGGGCTTGCTGCCGCGGTGGGGGCTGGGATCAGCATGGGCTTCTCGGAGGGTCTTTCTGACGATGGGTCGCTAACCGGGCGCGGGAGCCCTTTCTTGCGGGGTACGATCACCGGCCTCGCCACGTTCGTCGGCGGCATTTTGCACACCCTGCCTTTTCTCATACCACACGTCGACCTGGCGCTCTATGTGGCTTTTGGGGTCGTCGGTCTCGAGCTGCTCGCCATCTCCTTTATACGCTACCGCTACTTCGACATGAGCTTTCTGATGTCGGCTTTGCAAGTCGTTCTAGGCGGTGCGCTCGTCTTCGCCTCAGGCATCCTTATAGGCAGCGCGTAATACGGTTCGAGCAATTCCGATTCCTTGAACCGCGCTGATCAGCACGCTTCCTGTGGAAGCGTGTCAGCACCTCAGCTTACAATTTCGCTGAAGCCGAGCGCTCGACACTCGCCGTAAACTCCGCGGCCACAGTGGGAGCTAGCCTGGCAGATCCGACCCCCGTTCCGGCCACCCCAGCCAGTTCAGGACTCGTACCGCTACCTCGCGTACCGGGCGGTCGTTCGGGATCGCCAGGTCTTCGATACCGATTCCGGAAGAAGCAGCGACCCACGCTGCCGCCTCGCGCAGGTCGTCTCGCCTCCCCGTCGTCACATCGTGGCTGAGCCGCTTTTCGATCTCTTCCAACGGGACCGTCAAACGGACGACCTTCAGCGGCATGGGGAGCCCGACTTTGAGGTCGTCCAGCTCTGACGCGTCGCGAACCGCTTTGGCCAGGATGAAGAACCGTACGCCGACCATAAGGTAGTTGCCGACGACGGCGGCGAGGTTGGTCAGCATCATGTGGTGCTCCGTCGGCCCGCCCTCCTCTCCCGTGTCGAACCACGCCAGGAAGTCGAGGTCGAGAAGGGCGTAAGGGGCGTTTCGCTCCTCGAGCACGGCCGCCATCTCCTCGGCGACCGAGCTCTTCCCCGAGCCGTACACGCCGGTGATGAGCACCGCTTCTTCTATTTCGGACCCTCGTCCACCGTATCAGGATACACGGCACCCAAAACGCGGCCCGACATCGTCCCCTCACCTCTACTCTGCAGTGGATTTCCGCTCTTGCGGGTACGACAAGAGTAGAGATGGGAACGGCGCAAAAGCACTCCGGTGCGTCCCCGGGCGCAGACCGGACGTGGTCGCCTCTATACGGACCCGGTTCGACCGCTCAACTCTTCGGTGCCTCGTAGAGCTGTATGTCGTTGCCTTCTGAGTCCTTGAAGGTTGCAACGCGGCCCCAGGGGTGTTCGGAGATACCGGCCGGGACCTCGACGCCCTGGCCCTTCAGGTCGTCTACGGTTTCCTTCAGGCCGGCCTGAGGCTGGAAGGTAACGACGGGGCCACCCTCGCCCCGGGCTCCCGAGGGCTCGCGTCCGTTCAGGCCGAGTGTGAGGCCGTTTGCGTCCACCTCGGCCCAATCTCCGTCCTCGTTCGTAATTCGGAGCCCCAGAGTGTCCCCGTAGAAGCTTTTGGCCCGCTCTATGTCCTGCACAGGCATCCAGATCACCGCTACACCTTCGAGCATTCTTTGCCTCCTGTCGATGTGTCGCTCGCGGTCAGGTTACAACCAGTAGCCGAGGCAACAGTAAGTAAACTAACGGAATGCCCGGAGAAAGTGGTCGACGATCTTGTCTTCCACTTCGGCGAGGGAGACGTCGCGCCCCAATTCTTGGCTCAGGCTCGTGATGCCGAACTCCTTTATGCCGCAGGGTGTTATGCGATCGAACCAGGTAAGGTCTGTCTTCACGTTCAGGGCGAAGCCGTGGGAGGTGATCCAACCTGACGAAAACTTCACGCCGATGGCGGCGATCTTGTTCTCCCCCACCCACACACCCGTGTACTCGGGATGGTGCGAACCTTCGAGCCCGTAGTCGGCCAGGACCCTGATGATGACGTCTTCCAACTCGCGCAGGTAGGCGTGGGTGTCGCGTACTTTCAGGCGCAGGATGGGATATCCCACTATCTGGCCCGGACCGTGGAAGGTTGCGTCCCCTCCCCTGTCGCTCCAGAAGACCTCGGCCCCCAGAGTCCGCAGATACTCCTCTCCGGCGCCCAGGTTTACGGCATCCTTCGCAGCCCTTCCCACCGTGTAGACCGGTGGGTGCTCGCACAGGACGAAGGTGTCGGGGATCCCGTCGTTCTTCCTGAGCCGTACAAGATCCTTCTGGAGCTCCCAGGCCTCCGCGTAAGGCGTCAATCCAGGCAGCCGACGCACATCGACGTTCGTGGTAGCCGGGGACTGCTTCTCCAGGGTCATGCCCGGGCTCTAGACGCTGGCGACACCGGCCGCGGGGCTCTTTCTGGCGTCCGAGGTCTGTTCGTGGGCATGGTAAGAGCTGCGGACCAGCGGGCCGCTTTCGACGTGCTTGAAGCCCAGTGAGAAGCCGTACTTCCGGAGGTCGGCGAACTCTTTGGGCGTGTAGTAGCGGCTCATTGGCAGGTGGTTCTCGGAGGGCCTGAGATACTGGCCGATGGTCAGGATGTCCACCCCGTGATCTCGCAGGTCGCGCATCGTCCGATGAATCTCTTCTTCGACCTCGCCCAAACCGACCATAAAGCCGCTCTTGGTCAGGCCATCGGGATTGAGCTCCTTGGCGTAGCGCAGCACCTCCAGGGAGCGCTCGTACTTCGCCTGCGGACGGACCGCAAAGTAGAGGCGGGGGACGGTCTCGATGTTGTGGTTGAAGGTGTCGGGACGGGCGTCTATGACGGTCCTGACCGCGTCGCGATCGCCCTTGAAATCGGGGGTCAGGACCTCGACGGCGCAGCCGGGGACCTCTTCCCTGATCGCGCGTATCGTCCCGGCGAAGATCGAAGCCCCGCCGTCCGCGAGCTCGTCGCGGTTCACGCTCGTGATCACGGCGTGCTCCAGGCCCATCTTCTTTGCGGCGTCGGCGACGCGATAGGGCTCGTCGAGATCTAGCTCGGTGGGCTTGCCCGTGAGCACGGCGCAGAAGCCGCACGAACGGGTACAGACGTTGCCGAGGATCATGAACGTCGCCGTGCGGTTGTTCCAGCACTCGCCGATGTTCGGGCAGCGGGCCTCTTCGCAGACGGTGTGGAGGTTCAGCCCGCGCATGGTCTCCTTTATGTCGCGGTAGACCTCACCGTCGGGGATGCGCGCCTTGAGCCATTCGGGACGACCGTGGGCGCCCGGTACGCCCCTCGCCTGCTGCCGGAAAGGCAGGTACTCCGTCGGCGTCCCGTCGGGCGGCGGGGGCACTGGTCTGTCTTCCCAGCGGTGGCGGACTTCGAAGGTCTTCGTACCATCGTCCAACACCTTCAAGTTGATCTGTCTGCGGGCCACGGCGCTCCTATCTTTTTCGCATCCTGCGCTAATGGTATCGCACGGAGGAAGACCCGTGCCGTGTCACGCGAGGGGCCGCAGAGAGCGGCCCCTGCTGACGGCTGAAGGCTGATCGCTGACAGCTAGAAATGAATCGGGTGTCCTTCCGAGGCCATTGCGGCTTCTCCGACGATTTCGGAGAGGCTCGGGTGGGGATGCATGGTCATCCCGATCTCCTCCGGCGTGCCCTCGACGAGCTTGGCGAAGACGCCTTCGGTGATGAGGTCCGTAACCTTCGGCCCAATGGCGTGCATACCGAGGATCAGGTCTGTCTCCTCGTCGGCGACGACCTTGAAGAACCCGTTGGACTCCCCTTCGATAAGCGCCTTGCCGATGGCCCTGAACGGGAACTTCGTCTCCCTGACCTCGTAGCCCTCCTCCTCGGCCTGCGCCTTGGTGAGCCCGAAAGAGGCAACTTCGGGCCTACAGAAGGTGACGCGCGGGACGAGGTTCCTGTCCTTGGGCATCGGGTCCTCGCCGGCCATGTGCTCGACGGCGATGATGCCCTCGTGCCCGGCCTCGTGGGCGAGCCAGAAACCCCCGACTACGTCCCCCGCCGCGTACACGCCGTCTTCGGCCGTCCGGCCGTACCCGTCAACCTGGATGATGCCGCGCTCATCGATCTCCACGCTGGTAGCGTCGAGGTTGAGGTCCTCGGTTACG
>DATMVF010000286.1:0-12930 GCA_035563475.1 Rubrobacter sp. | reverse complement strand
AGAACAGGCGCACGAGCTCGGGCGCCTGTTCTCGCGGAGGAGAGGATCCTACGACGACCCACACTAAGAGACGCAGGTATGGCAGGTCGCGGGCCCGCCGCCGCGCAATCCTCGTGTTGCTGGTGGTCGTTGGAATCCTCGCCATCCTGCCTTTCGCCCTCAGGCTACCCGACGCCGTGATGCGGATCATGTACCCCCTACGGTATGAATCGGCCATCCGTCAGGCCAGCGAGGAGAACGACCTGGATCCCACGTTCGTGGCCGGCGTAATCTACACGGAGAGCCGCTTCAAGCCAGACGCCGAGTCCCACAGGGGGGCCTACGGTCTCATGCAGCTGCTTCCGGAGTCAGCGCGCTTCATCCAGCGCCAGAGCGGCATAGAGGGCGACTACCGCGACCCGGAGGTCAACATAAGATTGGGAACCTGGTTCCTCGGTTACCTCGAGGACCGCTACAAGGGCGAGGAGAGGCTCATGCTCGCTGCGTACAACTCGGGAGAAGGAAACGTGGACGCCTGGGTCTCGGATGAAGGCTTCGACATCGCGAATGATATCCCCTTCAAAGAAACCCGCGATTACGTGGACCGGGCGCTCGAGGCGCAGAGAACCTATCAGGAACTCTACGGCAAGAACCTACAACACAACCCAGGATAGAAAGCGGGAATCCACCGGTAAGTGCGTACCACGCTCTCATGGGTGCGCTGCGCGTGCTGCCAGCGCCGAAAAGACCGAGAAAAAGTCCGCATTCGCAGTATAATCGAGTCGTATGTTCCAGAAGCGCAACGCTTCACAACCCACGAAAGATCCCGAGGTCTCTGTATGGAGAATACGACACGGAACGGATTCCGGGTAAACAGCGAATACCAGCCGACCGGCGACCAGCCGCAGGCCATAGAGCAGCTCGCCTCGGGACTCGACGCTGGCATGAAGGCGCAGACCTTGCTCGGCGTTACCGGGTCTGGGAAAACCCACACTATGGCCCGCGTCATAGAGAAGGCCGGTAGTCCCGCGCTCGTCATCGCGCACAACAAGACGCTCGCCGCGCAGCTCGCCAGCGAGTTCGCTGAGTTCTTTCCCAACAACGCCGTCGAGTACTTCGTCAGCTACTACGACTACTACCAGCCCGAGGCTTACGTACCGCGCACAGACACCTTTATCGAAAAGGACGCCCAGATCAACGAGGACATTGATAGGCTGCGTCACTCCGCTACGAGCTCTCTGTTCACCCGTAGGGACGTGATCGTGGTGGCCAGCGTCTCTGCCATCTACGGTCTCGGAAGTCCCGAGGAATACCGCTCGAAGATGGTCCTTCTGGAGCAGGGGGGCTTCTACGACCTCGACGACGTTTTGAGGGACCTCGTCAGGATCCAGTACACGAGGAACGACTTCCAGCTGGGCCGCGGCAACTTCAGGGTGCGCGGGGACGTGCTGGAGGTGCATCCCGCGTACCAGGATACGATCTACCGCATCTCCTTCTTCGGGGACGAGGTCGAGAACATGACCGAGGCCGACCCCCTGACGGGGGAGATCCTGCGCGAGCATGAGATCCTGACCGTCTACCCCGCGTCCCACTTCGTCACGGGCGAAGACAGGCTCGCGACCGCCGTCAAGAACATCGAAGCGGAGCTCGAGGAACGGCTGGGCGAGCTGGAAGGCGAGGGCAAGGTCCTGGAAGCGTACCGCCTCAAGCAGCGCACCCAGTACGATCTGGAGATGATGCGCGAGCTCGGCTACACCTCGGGTATCGAGAACTACTCGCGCCATCTCGACGGGCGTCCGGCGGGCTCCACACCGTATACGCTTCTGGACTACTTTCCCGATGATTACGTCACGTTTATCGACGAGTCGCACATAACCCTGCCCCAGGTCAGGGGCATGTACAACGGTGACCGTAGTAGGAAGACCACGCTCGTCGAGTTCGGCTTCAGGTTGCCGAGTGCTCTGGATAACAGGCCACTCCGTTGGGACGAGTTCCTGCTCAAGACAAACCAGATGGTCTTCGTCTCGGCGACGCCGGGGCCTTACGAGCTCGAGAACTCGGGGCAGATAGTTGAGCAGATCATCCGCCCGACCGGCCTCGTCGATCCCGAGGTCGAGGTGCGTCCCACAAAGAACCAGATCGACGACCTCCTCAACGAGGTTGCCAAGCGCGTCGAACACGGCGAGCGGGTGCTCATCACGACCCTCACCATAAAGATGGCCGAGGACCTCACGGACTACCTGCTCGAACACAACGTCAAGGCGCGTTACATGCACTCCAACATAGAGACGCTGGACCGCATCCAGATCATCCGTGGGCTTCGTACGGGCGAGTTCGACGTGCTCGTCGGCATCAACCTCCTGCGCGAGGGCCTGGACCTACCGGAGGTGACCCTCGTCGCTATCCTCGACGCCGACAAGGAGGGCTTCCTGCGCGGGGAGCGGGCCCTCATCCAGACCATCGGACGTGCCGCCCGCAACGTCAACGGCCGGGTCATCATGTATGCAGACAAAGAGACCGACGCGATGCGCGTAGCCATTGGCGAGACGGAACGCAGGCGTGAGATCCAGAACTCCTACAACGAGCAACACGGCATCGAGCCACGCACCATAACCAAAGGCGTCTCCGACATCCTCATTGCCGCCGAGGCCAAAGGCCTCTACAAAGCAGGCAAGAAGAGCGGCCGAGAGGCTCCACGAGACCCCGACGAACTACGCACCCTCATCGCTGACCTCGAAGCCGAGATGCTCGAAGCCGCAGAAGAGCTCAAATTCGAGTACGCCGCCAAACTCCGCGATGAGATCAAAGACCTCGAAAAGCAGCTACAAGAGGTAGCTTCGTAGGCAAGTGCCCTACTATCTCGCGCGGGATGGCGCGGTTTTCTTCAGGTCTCCGTCCGCCCTCACCTGGGAGTTGCGGAGGAGGTAGAGCCCGTAGGCGACGAAGCCGGCGGTGCTGAGGAGCATCATGAGAGGGTACGTGACGGCGCCCAGCGTCGCGATGCTCACGGCGAAGGTGAAGGCGGTGTGGACCAGGATCACGGGCCAGATGGAGGTGGTGCGCCAGCGAAGCGCGCCGAAGGTGAACCCTCCGCAAAAGGCCAGCGCCGTAAGGCGGGCGGCTTCGGGCCAGGGTCCCTCAGTTGCGGTCATACCGAGGACGAGCAGGCCGGAGAGCAAAGAGGTCAGGATCACGGCCCGCACCGCACCCGCCGGCGCGAGCGCACGCCACAGCAGACCACGGAAGATTATCTCCTCACCGAAAGCGGCGATGAGCGCGGTGAGGAACGCCGAGACCAGCGACGCTGGCCCCGATCCGAAGAGACCACCAGAGAGGGTCAGCGCACAGACGACTAACGGGAAGAGCAGTAGATGCAGGTTCCTCCACTGCGACATCCGGTTGAAGCCGGCCTCGCCCAACCAGCCGGTCCACACCAGCAGGCCGAGGGCGAGCACCGTCGCCAGTGCCCAGAACAGGGTGTCAGGGCTCCTCATGTCGGAGAGGATCAAACCCAGACCCACGGGCGGCTCGAAAGCATCCTGCGGCAGCTTCTCGATGTTGCCCACCGGGGCCCTCGCAAAAACGGCCCTGCTCGTGAGATCCAGCCCGAACAGAGCCAGAGTGACGAGCACGGAGAAGGCGAAGGGACGGCGGCCTGCGAAACCCCTCACCTGCTCGCTCCTGTACAATCGGGGCTCGTTGTCAGAGCCTCTCCTCGAGGCCGGCGAGAATGAGGTCGAGCCCGAACTCGAACTCTGCATCGTGGTCCACTTCGCGCAGAGGCGCGTCCAACTCGTGGATGTGCGGGAAGTCGTCTACTGGGAGCGTGCCGGCGCCGTCACGGGCGCCGGCAGGTTCCATCGCGAAACCGCGGATCTCGGCCATCGCATAGCCGGAAGCGTAGGCGGAGAGCGCGCGGAAGGCGTACAACGCCGTCTGGGGATCGAAGCCCGCCTCCCTCAGCGTCTTGAGGAACTTCTCGACCAGCCAGATGCCATCCATAGTGTCCGGCGGACGAACGACGAGCAAGGGAAAGACGTTGGGATGCTCGTGCGCCAGCCGACGGAAAGCCCGGTATGCCTCCCTGACCCGCCTCTCCCAACCTTCATCCTCAGGCGGTATCTCCAACTCACCGAGCAGGACCTCGACCATCCCATCCAATAGAGCGCTCTTGTTCGGGACGTGGTTGTAGAGCGACATCGCCTCGACCCCAAGCTCACTCCCAAGCTTCCGCATACTGAGGGCCTCCAACCCCTCCCGATCCACAAACCGTACCGCCGCCTCTAATATCCGCCGCCGGCTCAACGGCCGCCGCTTTACAACCGCCATCAATGACCTCCTTCTGCTTACACCCTTGACAGCTTACAGCATAAGCGCTATACTTACAAAGTAAGCTTACACTGTAAGAAGCAGTAGCGCGCAGGAGGAGCGAGGTGAGGAGATGAGGGTAAGGAAGAAGGACTTTACCTGGGCGGTCTCTAAGGGAGTGATCTCGGAGGGTCAGGCGGAGGATCTTTGGCAGGTTTTGGAGGTGCGTAACACGCTGAAGTGCTGAAAGCGGAGGACGCAGGCCGGAGCGTGCTGAGAAGGCGCGAAGCGCCGTGCTGAGAAGCTACTCGTAGAGGCCGGCCCTACGTTTTTGTTGTTCGAATGTGTTCTTGATCCTGCGCGCGTCAGGAAGGGCCATGCGGTTCAGCTGGTAGACACGACCCGTATTCGTCTCTATCGTCAGGGTGACGTTGACGATGCCCTTTATGCCGATCACGGCGACGTCGCGCAGGCCTACGCGCTCGACGTTCTGGGATTGCCATCCCGTCCTCAGTTCGATCCTGTCTTCGTAGACGCCGACGATCGTATTGTTGTGCCCCGTGGCCTGCGTTATGGGTCCTGATTCCAAGCCATCCTCCGTGCCGCCTGCGGACCGCCTCTCGCACCAGGATACAAGACGGCGCTACCGATTTTGGGCGGGCGTGAAAAGGCACCGGCCGGGGATAGCCCGGCCGGTGCCAACGCGTTTGGGCCCTACGCCGTACCTTCTGGCACGCCTTCCAGAGGATCGGAGATCTTACCGTTCCCGTTCTGGTAATCGGTTGCGACGAGGTCGGGGTAGCCGAAGACTCCGTGCTCGTGGATGTCGAGCCCGTCGAGCTCCTGCTCGGGCTTGACCCTGATGCCGATGGTGGCCTTGAGCGTCGCGAAGACGGCCAGCGAAGCGAGGAAGACGAAGCCCCCTGCCGCGGCTATACCGAGAGCCTGAACACCGAGCTGGTAGATGCCGCCGCCGTAGAACAGGCCGGGCTGACCGACGGCGGCGAGGGCCGGGGTGGTGAACAGGCCGCAGGAGAGGGTGCCCCAGATACCGCCCATACCGTGCGCCGCTATGGCGCCGAGCGGGTCGTCGACCCCGATCTTATCCACGTAGACCAGGGTGGCGTACATTATTATGCCGGCGACGAAGCCTATAACGATCGAGGCCCAGGGCGCGACGAAGGCGCAGGGCGCGGTTATGGCGACGAGGGCCGCTATGGCGCCGTTGCCGCCCATCCCGACGTCCACGTTGCGCCTGTACAGGTAGCTCATGCCCATCGCTCCGAGGACCCCGGCGGCCGCTGCGAGGTTCGTAGTCAGGGCGATGTCGGCGATGTCGGGAACGGCGGCCATCGTCGATCCCGGGTTGAAGCCCCACCAGCCGATCCAGAGTATCAGGACGCCGAGGACGGCGAGCGGCATGTTGTGGCCGGGGATGGTCACGGGGCGGCCTTCGTCGTCGTACTTGCCGAGGCGCGGACCGAGTAGCAGAGTACCGGCGAGCGCCGCCATCGCGCCCGAGAGGTGGACGACCGTCGAGCCCGCGAAGTCCTGCATCCCGAGCTCGGTCAGCCAGCCTCCGCCCCAGATCCAGTGCCCCACCATGGGGTAGATCAAGCCCGCAAAGGCGATGGCGAAGACCACGTAGACCGCGAACTTGGTCCGCTCCAGCATCGTGCCCCACACGATGGCCAGTGAGACGGCGCAGAACGCGACCTGGAAGAGGAACTTGGCCGAGAGCGGGACCTGCGTCCACGACAGCCCTGCGTAGATATCATTGACCTGTCCGGCTGGCACCGCGAGGAACCAACCCTCGGTGCCTATGAGCGCATTACCCGAACCGAAGGCCAGCGCAAACCCGAAGGCCCAGAACAACAGTGCGGCGATGGCGAGGTTTACCAGAATCTTCGCCACCACGCTCCCCACGTTCTTCATCCGGGAGAACCCGACCTCCAGCATCGCGAACCCTGCCTGCATAAAGAGGACCAGACACGCCGCAATGATCACCCACATCGTGTCCATCGCCAGCGAGAGATCCGCCGTCGAAGGACCCTTCTGCGCGAACGCCAGCCCGGGTAGCGCGAGCACCAACAACAAAACCGTGGTCGATAATAGTGCGAGCCTCCGCAAAAGCTTCCTCCATCTCTACAGGGTATATTCTCTTGGAACATAGTCTAGGCACCGCCCACAAGAGCGTCTTTAGCCACATGTATAAAGATGGGTGCCCCGCCACTTACTCTTATTCAAGCGGATGTACAAGGCGGTGGGGCAGCAAGTCAGCACGGCGCTTCGTGACTTGTCAGCACTTCAGCATTTCAGCAAGTCGTTCCGTAGCCTCGCCATGAGCGTCGTACCCGACCGACTTTGGAAGCGGTTACTCGTGCGTGCCAGGGCGAGGTCCGGAACGGGAGAAGCTGAGAAGCTGACAAGCGAGGGCCTTATAGGCCCGAAGCGTGCTGACAAGCCGGCGCAGCCGGCGTGCTGAATTGCTATCTGTCTGAGAAGCTCGATGGTCTTTCGGGGACGCGGCCGAGGAGTTGCATGGCTTTTATGCCGAGGGTGAGGCGTTCGCGGTCTTCGCTCTTGTCCACGTCGAGGCCCGTCAGCTCGCCGACGCGGTCGAGGCGGTAGCGGATCGTGTGGCGGTGGGCGAAGAGATCCCCCGCCGTCCTGACGGTCGAGGCGTCGTTGCCGAGGTAGGTGATCAGGGTCTGAACCAGCTCGGTCCCGTAGCGGGAGTCGTAGTGGACGACGGGATCCAGGGTCTCGCCGTAGAAGGCTTCGAGCTCCACGGGGTTCTCCTGGAGCACCCTGAAGAGGAGTTTGTATGTCCCCATCTTCCCGAAGGTCGAGACGCTTGAGGGACCGTGGATGCGGTGCCCGATCTCCAGCGCTACTCCGGCCTCGGAGTACGCGTCGGGGAGTTGAGAGGGGTCTTGCTTGAAGCCTCCGATCCCGACGGAGACCGTGAGGTCGGGTAGGAGACCCTTGACGTAGCGTTGTATACCTTTGGCCAGCAGTTGCGCTTTCTCCGGCAGCTCTTCGGGACCTTCGCCTTCCGCATACCCCAGGAAGAGGATGACGTTGTCGGAGCGCGGGCCGAGGAGGAAGTTCGAGAAGAGTTGGCGGGTCTGCAAGCGTACCGCGTCCGCCAGGCGTCGCTTGAGCTCCTGGATGGCGGGTTCCTTCGGCCTACGGCGTGCGAGGTAGCGGGCGAAGTCGTCTATGTCGACGACCATGACCAGGGCCCCTTCCGCAAGGTCGGCGCCGAGGTACCTTGCGCGTTGCAGGAGGAGCTCGACCGAGCCGTAATGGCCGCTCACCAGATCGTCCACGAAGTCCCCCCTGGCAGCCAGTTCCGTCTCCAGGCGTATGCGCTCCTTGCCGAGTTCGGCTTCGAGGACGCGCCTGGCCCAGTAAAGAAGCACCACGTCTTCTGGCCTCAAGTTGCCGCCTTCCAGGTCGAGCCAGAGGTACCCGGCCGGGGCGCCGGCGCCGATGGGGGTCCAGAACAGCTCGCCGTCGGCGACCCGCCAGCGCTCGATGGGTACGGAGAGGTACCCGTCGGGTAGCCTGGCGTAACGGTCGCGACGCTCCCGACGCGTCTCGTCGACACTCGAACCCTTCGAGGCGCGGAGTCCCTGCTCTTCGAGCGTCGCGCGAAGGTGGTCTTCTTCCGCGGACCCGGAGCTGGCTATCAGGCGCCCCACGGGGTCCTCCACGACCACGGAACGTCCTAGCATCCCCGAGATCCTGCCAGCCAGCTCTTCGATCGTGGTCTCACCGCCGGCGCTCTCCAGGAGCGTGCGGCCCGCTCCGTGCGAGAGCAGCAGGAGCCCGTCGTCCTGGGAGAAGATCTCGAAGAGCCTTCGGAGGGGCACCTCAGGGGCAAGCACGAAAAGACCAACCCCGAGTTCGGCGGCCCGCTCGACCGATTCCGCCGGTGCCTCGCCTTCCAGTCGCCAGACGATGGCGGGTGAACCGACGGAAGCGACGTCCTGCAGGAATTCCTCGTCCAGAGTCTCGCGGGTGGTTATGGCCACCTGGTCGTCTGAGATCCAACCTTTGATCGGCTCGTCGACGGCGAGGCCGCGCACCCGCCTGGTGGCATCACCCGGCAGCGGACAGTCCGCGTCCAACTCTTGTAGAAGGATCAGGGAGAAGTCCTTCAGGATCACTGCGGGCTCCGTTCACGAGCAGGGTGTAACCGGCGTGTATTATTTTGGGCCCAGGGGCAGAAAATCGCAAACCCGGCTGCGGAAATGGTTCTTCGGGGTGCTAGAATAGGGTCAAAAGCAAACTGCTTCTTTGGCCTCCCAACAGGGGGCCGTATACTTGCCCGAGGCGTCCCGAAAAAGGGGGTGAGAAGAGATCGCGGAAGATCAGATCGTCGTGCGGGGGGCGCGCGAACACAACCTCAAGGACATAACGGTCTCCATGCCGCGGGACGTGATGGTGGTTGTGACCGGACTCTCCGGTAGCGGCAAGTCTTCACTAGCCTTCGACACCATCTACGCGGAGGGGCAACGCCGCTACGTCGAGAGTCTCTCCGCCTACGCCAGGCAGTTCCTCGGCCAGATGGATAAACCCGACGTCGACCACATCGACGGTCTCTCGCCTGCGGTCTCTATCGACCAGAAGACCACGTCCAACAACCCCCGCTCCACGGTCGCCACGGTGACGGAGATCTACGATTATTTGCGCCTGCTCTACGCCCGCGCAGGGCGGCCTCACTGCCACGTCTGTGGTTTCCCCGTCGCCTCCTCGACGCCGCAACAGATGGTCGAGAAGATACTTACCCTCCCCGAGAAGACGCGCTTTATGGTGCTCGCGCCCGTGGTGCGGGGCCGCAAGGGCGAGTACGGGAGGATGTTCAAGGATCTGGCCGAGAGCGGCTACGCCCGCGTAAGGGTCGACGGCGAGCTGCACGAGCTGCCCGTCGACCTCGGGTTGGACAAGAACTACAAGCACGACATAGAGGTCGTCGTCGACAGGTTGGTGATCAGGGAAGGCATAGAGCGCCGCCTCACGGACTCGATCGAGACGGCCTTGAAGCTGGCCGAAGGCCTGGTGCAGGTCGAGACCGTCGAGCGTGACGGCGCGGGCGAGTCGATGCTCTTCTCGGAGAGCTTCACGTGCACGAACTGCGGGGCCTCCATCGCGGAGATACAGCCGCGTACATTCTCGTTCAACAGCCCTCACGGAGCCTGCGACCGCTGCGACGGGCTGGGGAGCCGTCTGGAGATAGACCCGGTTCTCGTCGTACCGAACGAGGGTCTGAGCGTGAACGAAGGGGCCGTTGTGCCGTGGGCCAACTCGCAGACCGAGTACCATAGGAGCGTGCTCGGCGCGCTCGCCGACAAGTACGGTATCGACCTGGACGTCCCGTGGCGCGACCTGCCTGAGGATCACAGGTTTCTCATCCTCTTCGGCACCGATGGCGAGCGCATCTACGTCTCTTACCGCAACCGCTACAACCGCCGCAGGCAGTACATGACCCGCTTCGACGGCGTCGTCGGCAACCTGGAGCGGCGCTACGCCGAAACGGACTCGGAGTACAGGCGGGAGAAGATCGAAGAGTTCATGAGCCACGTTCCGTGTCCCAAATGCGGGGGTGCCAGGCTCAGGCCAGAGGCCCTGGCCGTGACCGTCGGCGGCAAGAACGTCTACGAGTTCACAGAGCTCTCCGTCACGGACGCGCAGCGTTTCTTCGACGGCGTGGAGTTCACCGCGCGGGAGTGGATCATCGGCGAGCGGGTAGTAAAGGAGATCCGCGAACGCCTCGGCTTCCTCGTCGACGTTGGGCTCGGATACCTCACCCTGAGCCGTTCTGCGGGGACGCTCTCGGGCGGAGAGGCCCAGAGGATAAGGCTCGCCTCACAGGTAGGGAGCGGCCTCGTCGGTGTCCTGTACGTGCTCGACGAGCCTTCCATCGGGCTGCACCAGCGGGACAACAGGCGTCTCTTGACGACCCTGGAGAAGCTAAGGGACCTCGGGAACACGCTAATCGTCGTCGAGCACGACGAAGAGACCATCCGTTCGGCCGACTTCGTCATAGATGTCGGTCCTGGCGCGGGGGTGCACGGGGGTGAGGTCATCGCGACCGGCAGCGTCGAGGACATCGAGGCCGAAGAGAGATCGGTGACGGGCGACTTCCTGGCCGGACGGCGGAGGATCGAGCCTCCCGAGGAGCGCAGGGAGCCGACAGGTTCCATAGAATTGCTCGGGGCGATGGAGCACAACCTGAAAGCCGTCGACGTCGCGTTTCCGCTCGGGGTCTTCACGTGTATCACGGGCGTCTCGGGGTCGGGGAAGAGCACGCTGGTCAACGAGATCCTCTACAAGGCCCTGGCCAACGCCGTCAGCCGCGGAAAACACCGTCCCGGGAGGCACGCTGGACTCAGGGGTGTCGAGGACGTCGACAAGGTCATAGACATAGACCAGAGCCCGATCGGGAGGACGCCCCGCTCCAACCCGGCGACCTACACCAAGGTCTTCGACCACATAAGGCAGCTCTTCGCCTCCACGCCTGAGGCCAAGATCCGGGGCTACAAGCCAGGACGCTTCTCTTTCAACGTAAAGGGAGGACGGTGCGAGGCGTGCCGGGGGCACGGCCAGATCCGGATAGAGATGCACTTCCTCCCTGATGTCTACGTCCCCTGCGAGGTCTGCAAGGGACGCCGCTACAACAACGAGACCCTGCGCGCCACCTACAAGGGCAAGTCCATCTCCGACGTCCTCGACATGACGGTCGAAGAGGCCTGCGAGTTCTTCGCCCCGGTACCCGCGATCTCTCGGCGCATGGAAACCCTACGCGACGTTGGGCTTGGCTACATCAGGCTAGGGCAGCCGGCGACCACGCTCTCCGGTGGCGAGGCACAAAGAGTCAAGCTGGCGAGCGAGCTGGGCAAGAGGGCCACGGGCAAGACCGTCTACATCCTGGACGAGCCCACGACCGGGCTCCACTTCGCGGACGTAGAGAAACTGCTCTCCATCCTGCACAGGCTCGTAGACGCGGGGAACACCGTCATCGTCATCGAGCACAACCTGGATGTGATCCGGTCCGCGGACCACGTAATAGATCTGGGACCCGAGGGCGGTGACGCCGGCGGCGAGATCATCGCGACGGGAACCCCAGAAGATGTCGCCAGCGTCGAAGAGTCGCACACGGGCCGCTTCCTACGCGGCCTCATGCCCGAGGTCGTGGCCGCAGGCTAAAGCGTTTTGCACACGTAGAACGGGCGGGTTTCAAACCCGCCCGTTCGCGAACCGCCCTGCTTGCCGCAGGAGGGATCTTCATGGAGGAGCCGATCCGGCTCCGCGGCAGAGGATGAGGTCAGCCGGTCTGTGGGCCGGTAGAGGCTCTTAGTCGGCTCCGTTCGCATCCTCGGCGGCCTCCACTATCTCCTCCAGAGCGGAGCCGGCCACGATGTTCTCCAGGCCGCGGATCACGACCGCAGCGTCCTCGACGAAGTCGGCGTAGCTCTCGTCGGCGCGCGAGCGGCGGTGGAGGCTCTCCAGGATGCGCCCGAGACGGTTTATGCCCCACTCCACGTACTCGTCCTCATAGAGGGCGACCCGCACCACGGCGTCCACGCTCAAGGGATCCAGGTTGCCGCGTTCCAGGGTAGTGAACACGTAGTCGTACTGCCCGAGGATGTCGTCCACGATGGGACGGACGTCCGGCATCTCCTCATCCTCGAACATAAACACGTAGGTCCCGGCGATGATCTGGAGTGCCTTGTCCTGATAAAAGTAGCCCCTGCTGGAGTAGGCCCGTATCACCTCGAAAAGCTCCGTAAACCTCGCGTCGTCCCGCTCCGTCATTCTCTTCCCTCCGCTGATCGCTCTGTGGAGATTCTACTCCCGCTGTGACCCCCGCCGCCACAGAATCGGCCACGAGAAACTGTTCACGAAAACCCCTCGTGCGGCCTTTGAAAGGACGCGAACAGGCTGATAGATTCACTGTCTGTGAGTGTCAAGAGCGCAGATCCAATGGTAAGCCCGAATCAGGTCATGGCAGCGGGGCTCGCTGCTACTTTGGCATCTTTCGTCACCTCCCGCTTCGGCGTCGCCGGCACGCTGCTCGGCGCCGCCCTGACAGCCATGATCATCACCGGCGGGTCGGCTATCCTCAAGTCGTATATGGAGACCGTCTCGGGCCGCGTCCGCGGGATGCCGACGAAAATACGCTCGAACCGCGGGCAACAGAGAGCCGGAGATTTCGGCGGCACCATGCCGGGGCGCCCCGACCTCAGGGACAATTTCGTCGGCAGGATGCGGGCAGCCCTCGACTGGTTTACGCACCTGCCGGCACTCAGCCGGCGTTCGATCCTCATAAAGGGGTTCCTGGCCGCCGCCGTGGCGTTCGTGATCTGCATGGGCGTCGTGTGGGGGGCCGAGAAGGTTATCGGTAACAGCCTCTCTTGCGGCCTGTGGGCAAAGTGTCCGAACGGCGCCGTTCCTGGCATCCACCCCGCCGGGTACGGCGGCACCGGTGCCGGCTCTTCTATCTCGGGCGGTGGCATGAATACGGGGGGGGTCGAAAGGCAAGGCCAAAGGGCGGGTCTCGTCGACCGCGTGCGCCAGGAAAGGAACTCGTTCGGAGACGGACGACCTATCTTCGGGAGAGACAATGGCCAA
>DATMVF010000285.1:0-43783 GCA_035563475.1 Rubrobacter sp. | reverse complement strand
CAACCTGGAGGACTTCGTGATCATGAAGTCCTCCAACACCCCGACCTACAACTTCGCCGCCGCCTTCGACGACGCCGAGATGGAGATAAGCCACGTCATCCGCGGCGACGACCACCTCTCCAACACGCCGCGCCAGATCCTGATCCACGAGGCCCTCGGTAACCCACTCCCCGCCTTCGCCCACGTCCCCCAGGTCCTGGGACCGGACAAGAAGAAGCTCAGCAAGCGCCACGGCGCGGCGAGCGTCGAGGACTTCGCGGAGCGTGGCTACCTGCCCGAGGCGCTCTTCAACTACCTCGCGCTCCTCGGCGCCGGCTACGCCGCGGACGAGGAGATCTTCGCCCCCGAGGAGCTGGCAGAGCGCTTCCGCATCGACCGTGTGAGCGGCAACCCGGCGATCCTCGACGAGAAGAAGCTAAGGTCCGTGAACGCCGTGTATCTGAGACGCAAGAGCACCGAGGAACTCGCCGCCATCGCCGCTCCCATGCTCGTCGAGTCTGGCGCGGCTACCGAAGATGAGCTCGAACGGGACCCGGCGCGCCTCGCTGAGATCATGGATCTCCTGAAGGAGCGCATCGCCCTTACGACCGAGATCCCCGACTCGGTCGGCTACTTCTACGGTGGCCCACTCGACTACGACGAGGCCGAGTTCGAGAAGCAGTTCGGCAAGGAGTTCGTCCGCGAGAACTTCCCCGAGCTCGTCGAACGTCTTGGAGCCCTCCCCGAATGGACGGAAGACTCGATCGAGGAAGCGGTGCGCGGCCTCGCCGCCGAAAAGGAGAAGGGCGCGCGCCACCTGATACACCCCCTGCGCTTCGCCGTCACGGGCCGCACCGTCAGCGCGGGCCTCTTCGAGACCATGCAGCTTTTGGGAGGCGAACGCAGCCTGCTCCGCGCCAGGGACGCCGCCGAGAAGATGCAGCGTCTACCGGTCTAGACAACGGCTCCGAACCCTTTTGACGAAGCGGGGAGCGTCGGGTAGAATCTCCCTCTGCCCGTCGGCGAGGCCCCATCGTCTAGAGGCCAAGGACATCGCCCTCTCACGGCGAAAACCCGGGTTCGAATCCCGGTGGGGTCACTCTCGAAAGTCCGTTTACCCAAGCGGATTCCTACTGCCTCCGCACCGAATCTAATCGTCAGTAAGGCCAGCCTGGAGCGTCCGAATCGGTTCTGTGCTCTCGAGGTCAGGAGCCGCCGCTCTCACTCAAGCCGTCCCAATCGTCATCACCTTACGTCGACGTACCCGATGAAAGGTCGAGGAGCACCGACGCCAGATCTTCTGGCCTCGAGAACATGGGATAGTGACCCGTGGGTAGCTCGACGAATCGCCAACTCGGGCTCGCCATCTCGCGGAACACCGGGTTGCCGCTGTCGATGATCGCCCGCACCTCTTCGAGCGAGAAGCTGCAAAGGATACCCACCTTCGGCAGCTCTTCCCTGGCGGGGTTCTCCAACCGCAGCGGCTGCGTAAAGGTGCCGAACGGCTGGTCCACGGCCCGTGAGCGCAGCGATTCTAGCCTGGTGTCGTCCAGACCTTCCAGACTGCCGAATGTAGCCAGTTCTTCCCGGGGCGGCACCGGGAATCGCCAACCGCCGCCCAACTCCCCTACCTGCCGCTCGACGTGCTCTCTAACTTCGGGTGGAAAGGAATCGATGAGGGGGGTACCGTCAGGGATCGGTCCTGTGTCCAGGTACGCCAGCTGGGAGATGCGCTCGGGCATGCGGTCGGCCGCGCCCGTGACCACGACACCAGCGTAGCTGTGCCCCAGGAGTACCACTTCGCGGAGATCCTCGAACCTGACGAGGTTGACCACGTCGGTGATGTGGGTCTCGAGGTCGACCTCAGGAGTGGCGAGATGTACCCGCTCACCCAGGCCGGTGAGGGTGACGGGGTAGACGTCATGGCCCTCCTCCCTGAGCCGACGGGCGACGGGCTTCCAGCACCAGCCCCCGAGCCAACCACCACCCACCAGGACGTAAACGGCCATCCGAAGCGCCTCCTTCTTCGCCAGCAACCCGGTTTCCAATGATCTCACCCCACCTTTGCGGATGGTAGGCCACCCCTCGTGCGCCCGCCTACACCCGCGAGACTCGCATCGTACAGAACCGCTCCTTTCTGCGGGTTACTACCTTGCGCGGCGGCACAAGCAGCTACTATGCGACCCAGAACCTCGTACACTAGGGGCATGAGCACCTACAGTTACCCTCATACCATCGAAAACGGGGCCGGAGAGCGAATCACCTTCGTTCGGCGGGTCCAGGACCCCGCCGGCGATCGCCTGGAGGTCGAGAACTTCGTCAAGCCTGGCAGCGGACCCCCGATGCACGTCCACACCTACCAGGAGGAGTCACTCACGATCCAACAGGGACGACTCGGCTACCAGCGGTCCGGAGAGCCGCCGCAGTATGCCGAGCCTGGTGAGACGATCGCTTTCGAGCCTGGGGAGGCGCACAGGTTCTGGAACGCCGGGGAAGAGAACCTCCTGTGCACGGGCTACATCCAACCGGCCGATAACGTGGAGTACTTCCTCACGGTGATCTACGAGTTGCAGCGCGAGAGCGGAGGAAGCCGGCCGAAGCCGTTCGAGACGGCGTTCTTGATGCGGCGGTACCGGAGCGAGTTCTACATGGCGGAGATCCCGGCGGTGGTGCAACGTTTTGTTTTCCCCGTGCAGGTGACCGTAGGACGACTGCTGGGCAAGTACAAGAAATACGCCGACGCGCCTGAACCCATCAGGCGGTGAGCATGCATCGGAGAAGCGCACAACGGCACGCTCGAGCGGACGCAAGGCATAGACACTCTTCCCTACGCCAGAAAGAGTACCGCAAACCCCGCCCCCACCACCGCGCCAGCGAGGGTCTGAGATATGGTGTGCGCTTTGAGGGTCACCCGTGACCAGAGTACGAGCGGGAGCACGAGGAGGAAGACGAGGCCAGGAGGACCGAGCAGCAGGACCCCGGCGGCTGCGGCGTGTCCGGCGACGGTACAGTGGGCGCTCGCTTTCCAGAGAAGTGTGATCCCGGCGACCGCCGCACTCGCGAGGCCCATCGAAAGGGTCATCAAAGAGAGGTCTTGTGGGGCATCGAGCAGTACCAGGACCGCGAGCAGTGCCACGAAGGCCGCGAGCAGAAACACGGCGGGCGCGAGACGTTCGGCGCGGGCGGAGATCCAGAAGTCCCCTACTCGCGAGCGTCGTCGCATAGAGAGCACGTACCCCGCGACCACCGCCGCGGCTGTCGACTCCACCGCCAGGTAGAGCAGGCCCCTGTAGACACCGGCCTGTACAAAGGCGACCAGGGCAAAGAGCGCCGTGAAGATGACGAACGGGTTGAGTGCGTTCGTAATGGCGTTGGCGAGTTCCTGAGGGCGGATGGTCACGTTAGGTAGCATAGAGCGCCTGCAGCCTTCGCGCTTTGGTCCGAGGCGCCCTAGGAAGCCACCCCGGCGATGAGGAGCCAGATCACGACCGACGCGACGGGCACGAAGCCCACCACGGTCGTGACGAAGGTCGTCAAGAACGTGGTCCCGTAGACGCTCTGGATGGCTATACCCAGAAGGACTATAAGGGCGTAGGAGAACGCGAAAGCGCCGAGCACGGGTATCCACGCGAGTACCAGGGCGGCCGCGGCGTAGGCCGCCATGCGGTAGACCTCCCTGAAGCCCGAAACCTTCCCGACGAAGGTCCTTATCGAGAGAAGGTAGATTCCGGCTACCACGCCGACCCCGACCGGCGAGAGTAGTGCGAAGAGGAGGGCGTCGAGCGCCGCCGCCCTCAGGTCCCCTGCGTCGAGGTCGCCGAAGAGAAGGTTGGTGGAGAGGGCCACCGCCGCGCCGAGGATGCCACAGACCGCGCCGACGAGTAGCACGAAGGCCGCGGGTTCCTTCAGAGGCCCCTCGACCTTGAAGTTTACGTAGAAGCTTCTCGGAGAGAAGAGGACCGTGCGTATCACCGCGACCGCGCTCGCGAAGGGGCGTCGCAGGTCGAACTCGGGGGACGGATCCTTTTGCATACGCAGAATTATACAGACCGTCGGAACCGCGCTTGCCAAATCGCTGCCAGAAAATTAGACTTAGGTCCCTCGAAGATGGTGGCGGAGAGGTACCGCAGGCGATGTTCAAGCTCTATCTGACCTCGATACTGGTGGCTGAGGTAGTCGCCGTCGTGGCAGTCGCGTCCCTGGCGGGCTTGAGTCTCTGGTTTCTCGTCCCCATAATCACGCTGACGCTCGTCGCGGCGTTTATCGTCCGCCGCAGGCTCGGCGGTCCTGCTTACGGCATACGACGTCTCTCGCCCCAGGCGATCGCCGGCTACCGAGCCCGTGATCCCTACACCAACTCCCCCGAAGCGCTCTCCCACGCCATAGTAGAGCGGGCCAGGGAGATCCAACACGCCCTCGAAGAGTCGCCCTCGGACGAGGTCCGGGTCGAGATGTGCGCCCTCGGCTACAGAGCTTGCGCGAACGACATGATCACCCTTACCCACCTCACCAACGAGGCCCTCCCCGATGCCTCTTTCCTCAAACGTGTCAGGCTCCGCAGAAGCCGCAAGAAGGCTATCGACGCCCTCTCCGAAGCCAGGAAGGCCCTACCGCCGGGCGCCCTGCGCACTGCACCGCAGGAGAGGCAGTAGCCTCTCAGCACGCTGCCTTCGGCAGCTTTCAGCACGCTCAGGCTGGCGCCTTCGCTTGTCAGCCCGCCGCCTCCCTCCGGTCGGCGGCTAGTCAGCATTTCAGCTAGCTGTCTCGTAGCCTCACCGCGAGAGTAGAACCCGTCCGCCTATGGCAGCGGTTCGTCATACGCAGCAGAGCGATGCCGGAACAGGAGAAGCTGACAGCTGAAAGCGTAGGCGAAGGCGGAGCGGGCTGACAAGGCGGCGCAGCCGCCGTGCTGAGATGCTATACCGCGAGTATCTCCCGCACTTCGGGCACCTCGCGCCTGATGAGGCTTTCGATGGCGTAGACGAAATCGAGTTGCGAGAGCGGGCATCCCTTGCAGGCCCCCAGCATCTGTATGCTGACGGAGCCGTTCTTCTCGTCGCAGGCTACTATCCTGGCGTCTCCCCCGTCGGCACGCAGCGCCGGCCGAACCTTGTCCAGCGCGTCCTCTACCCTGCTGTGCAGGTTTTGCCGCTGCATCTCGCCGCCGATTATATCCGGTTATGGGGACGGATTTCGCCTGATACGGTAGTAGAATGGGACGCCTGAGTAGACCAATTTTAGGGAAGGACCTTTATGAACAGTGACGTAGGGCAGAACCTGCTGGTCATCGGGGCGCCGGAGCACGACGCCGACGCTTACCATCTCTCGGGGTTTCTCGCGCCAGACGCGGTGATCTGCCTTCGTGTGGCCGGCAAGAGGTATCTGGCCGTCTCCTCCCTCGAATACGGGCGGGCCGAGAAACAGGCTCCCGTGGACGAGTTACTCTCCTATGAGGAGTTGGGGATTATCGACCTCGCCCGCGAACTGAAGAGCGGCGCCAGGGCCTACGGCGCCGCCGTGGCCAACCTCCTGGACGAGATCGGCGCCTCGAACTCCCCGGTCGTCGTGCCGGCCCACTTCGGCATCGTCTACGCCGACGAGTTGCGCGCCCGCGGCATCACCCTCACGCCCGACGGCAAACTCTTCGGCGGCCTCAGGCGCGCCAAGACGGAGGAGGAGATCTCCTACATCGAGGGGACCCAGCGCGCCATCGAGGCCGCCTGTGCCCACTGCGTCGGTATCCTGGAGGAGGCCGAGGTCGGGGAGGACGACGTCCTCGACTGGCGCGGCGAGACCCTCACGAGCGAGCTGCTGCGCTCCGAGATAGACGTCGAGCTCCTCAGGCGAGGCTGCGCGGCCGACGGCACGATCGTGGCCGGCGGCCCGCAGGCGGCCGACCCACACGAGCGCGGCCACGGCCCCCTGAAGGCGGGAGAGTCCATCATCGTCGACATCTTCCCCGTCGACCTCTCGACCCGCTACTACTCGGACATGACCCGCACCTTCGTCAAAGGCGAACCGAACGAAGGGCTGCAGGAGATGTACGACGCAGTCCTGGAGAGCCAGGAGGCGGCCCTCTCCATGATAAGGTCTGGCGTCAACGGCAAGGACGTCCACCGCAAGGTCGCTGAGGTGTTGCACGAGGCCGGCTACAAGACGAACGTTCACGACCAGGAGGAGGGCAAGCCGCTCACGGAGGGCTTCTTCCACGGCACGGGGCATGGGGTCGGGCTGGAGCTCCACGAGGCCCCCCGCGTCTCCCTGGCCGACGAGGAGCTCATCCCCGGCGACGTAGTCTCCGTAGAGCCCGGCGTCTACGACCCGAACGTGGGCGGCGTCCGCATAGAAGACCTGGTAGTCGTGACCGAAGATGGCTGCCGCAACCTGACGAAGTTCCCGAAGGATTTTCGGATCAGACAGTAGAAGCGTAACGGGCAATCGTACGCCTCACGGATCGAGGAGTGACCAGCCGTGCCTCGGTCCGGACTCGTTAGGAGGAAACCTCATGGAGATCAGGTCCATCCCAGACGCGGTAGCGTTCTCTGAAGAGAAGATGAAGAAGAACGCCCTCTTTGACTCGCCTCATCTCTTCTACGACGCCTACTGCCTACTCCCCGGCCAGTCGCAAAAGGTCCACGCGCACGAGGGATCGGACAAGGTCTACTACGTCCTGCGGGGCACGGGACGCTTTAGAGTGGGCGAGGAGGAGCAGGATCTCGGGGAGGGCAACGCCGTTATCGCCCGCGCCGGGGACCCCCACGGCGTCCGAAACGAGACGCGGGAAAACCTGGTCATCCTCGTGACGATGGCCCCTCGCCCCTCCTGAGCCGTGATCTCGAACGAGATGCCGCAGCCTCCCTACGTGCTCCTCTTCGAGGAAGTGGTCCCTGACGCCAGGCCGCTCACCATACTGGTGGACGACCGCGGCGCCGTGCCGCTCTTCGACTCCGAGGTGAAGGCAGGAGCGTTCGTGGCTTCCACGGACTTTGGCGCCGCGCTCACGCCCGTCGAGGTCTCGGGCGCCGGTCTCGTCAGGGCGCTGGAGTCCGTCGGGTACGAGGTCGACTACGTCGCCATCAACCCGCCGCCGGCCGGCGAGGGACCCATGAAGGTAAGGATGGGCGGCCTCGAGGAACTAATCGAAGCCCTCCAGACGAGCCAGGAAGACGACCTCTTCGGGCTATAGCGAGTTGGCGGAAGGCATGCCTTCCGCCAACTCGCGCTGTCAGCTCTCAGCCTTCAGCCGTCAGCTTTTTGTTGCGGGATGTTGATGGCTCGTCGTGCATAAGGGCCCTTATGCACGGCGCTGTCAGTATCCGGCAGCGGAGCCGCCGCCGCGCGGGTCGGCGGCGCCGGTAAAGCGGGTCGTCTCTCCGCCGGGAGTGTATTCGATCGTCAGGGCGTGGGCGTTGCCCAGGGGATACTCGGCGGGGATCAAGTCGTGGCCGAGGGCAGAGAGGTCGTCGCTGACGTACTGCGGGATGCCCTCCTCGATTACGAGCAGGTCGGGGACGATGTGGCTGAAGCGCGGCGCGGAGATAGATTGTTGTACGTTCATATCGAAGTCGAGCATATTGGCGATCATTTGCGGCGTCGTCTGCTGGATGGTTCGTCCTCCGGGGGTGCCGAGCGCGATGCGAGGCTTTCCGTCGCGCATGATGATGGTCGGGCACAGCGCGTAGAGGGGCTGGCGGCCCGGATACACGTCGAAGACGTTGCCCACGGGCTCGAAGCGCGACCACGCGAGGGCGTCGTTCAGCCAGATCCCGGTCCCCTCCGGCATGACTTTGCTCCCGAAGACGTTGCCCAGGGTCTGCGTCGCAGAGACGACGTTACCCTCCCGGTCGGCGACGACGAAGTGCGTGGTGTGTCGCTGCGTTTCGGGATACCCGGTCGGCCGGTAGCCTGTGGGAGAGCAGGTCGCGGCGGTGTCGAACTGCGCGGGCGGATCGTAGGGTGCGACGGCGTTCGGGTCCACACTTGCTGCCTCGCGCTCCAGGTACTCGTCGGAGAGCAAGCGGTCCAATGGAGTCGGTGCTTTCTCGGGATCGGCGGCGAACCGGCGGGTCGCCTTAGAGACTCGTTTGGAGATCTCCGTCGCCGCGTGGACGTAGGCGGTGGTGTTGTGGCCGGCCGGTACCGCATCGTAGCGGCCCATCACCCCCAGCCGCACTAGCGCGGCCCACGCGGTGGAAGGCGGGGCGGCCGTGACTACGCGGTGATCTCGATAGTCCAGGCCGATGGTCTCCCGCCACTCGGCACGGTTGCGGCGCAGGTCCTCTTCCGAGAGGAAGCCGCCCCCCTCTTGCGCGGCGGCGGCCATCGCGGAGCCGAGCCGTCCCTCGTAGACGGCCTCAGAGCCTTCTTCGGAGATGAGGCGCAAAGAGTCGGCTAGGTCGTCCTGCACCAGGCTCTCGCCGGCGGCCAGTGGGATACCCTCGGGGCCGTAGATCTCTTGCGCGTGCGCGGGGAACGCTGCGTACTCGGAGCCGAGCCAGGCCGCCGTCTCCCGGTCGAGGGGGAAGCCCCGATCCGCGTACCCGATAGCGGGCCGGAACAGGCGCGGCCACTCCGCCTCCCCGTACTCCTCCCACATCGTCTCCCAGGCGTTCAGGTTGCCCGGCGTGGCGATAGCCCTGGCACCACAACGATTCTCCGCGTAGCCTGGCGTCGGGGGCCGGAACACGGAAGGGTCGAGCGAGGCGGGTGTCCGGCTCCCGACCTCCAGGAAGCGGGTCCGGCGCTCTTCGGCGCTGTAGACGACGATGGCCCCGTACCCGCCGACGCCGCTCATCATCGGCTCGACGACGCCCAGCGAGGCGGCGACCGCCACCGCCGCGTCGAAGGCGTTTCCACCGTCCTCCATGATCTCCAACCCCGCCCGTGTCGCAAGCGGGTGCGCCGAACTCACCATGCCGTTGGTCCCGACCGCCGGGCGGACCGCCGTGTTCCGGCTCGCGGGGCCTTCCCACACCTCCGGCTCTGCGGTGGTCGCAGAAGACCCCCGTTCGGTGGTCTCTTCGGACTTACTTTCGTCCGGCGCGGCGGTCGTCTCCCGGACGGTTTGTTCCACGGTCGTGGCCGGCCCGCCAGCGTCTTCCCCTGCTGCTCCATCCGAGGCCGTCGACCCCGTGCTACAGGAACAGAGAACCACAGCGAACAGGATCGCCAGAATGGCTCTTTTCAAGATTCGAACGAGCTCCGTTACGAGCCTACGCCTTCAGGCGGTCGAGATGCTCCTTGCGAAACCTGGCCACCTTCGGCGCGATGATGACCTGGCAGTAAGGCTGGAAACCGTTGTTGCGGAAGTAATTCTGGTGGTAGTCCTCGGCGACGTAGAACTCGTCGAACGGCTCTACCTCGGTCACGATCGGGGCGCTCCAGATACCCTCGGATTCCAGGTCGGAGATCACCCCTTCCGCGACACGCCTCTGCTCGTCGTCGTGGTAGAAGATCACAGACCGGTACTGCGTCCCCACGTCCGCACCCTGACGGTTCAAAGTCGTAGGGTCATGGATAGTGAAATAGACCTCCAGAATATCCTTGTACGAGACAACCGAGGGATCGAACGTAACCTGCACGACCTCGGCGTGCCCTGTCGTCTCCGAGCATACTGCCCTGTAGGTCGGGTTCGGCACGTGTCCGCCAGAGTACCCGGACTCGACCTTCTCCACGCCCCGCAGCTCCTGGTAGACCGCCTCCAGACACCAGAAACAACCACCCCCGAGCGTGGCGACCTCCCTCGCAGAGCCGTTCATCCTATCGTCAAGCGCCATGGCTCTCATCTCTCCGTTCGTATCTTTTGGACGCCCTCGGTATACCGCATTCGTTACTCGGGTGCACGGCGCCGGTACGGGTAGGATTCAAGCCGGGTTGTCAAATGGGTCTAGATGAGGAATTATTTAGATTATGTTCGAGCAGTTGCAGGAGCACTGGCGGGAGTTTAGAGAGAGCAAACCAGGGCAACGTTTCAAGGACCGTTACCGTCGCCGGCGGCAGGACGAGCAGGGCCACATTCTGTGGAGGATCTTCCTGATCACGCTCGGCGCCGTTATCGCCTTGGGCAGCCTGATCCTCGCCCCCCTGCCCGGCCCCGGCTGGGGCACGGTCTTTATCGGGCTCATGATCCTGGCCGGCGAGCTCCTCCCCGCGGCCCGCTTCCTCGACTGGCTCGAGGTGTGGCTTAGGAAGCTCGGAGGATACGTCTACGAGGTCTGGCGAGCCTCTGTTTGGGGCAAGATCACGGTGATCCTGGTGTCTGCGCTCTGCGTCGCAGCGGTCGCTTACGTCGTCTATCACTTGCTATTCAGGGTCTGGTTGTTCTAGCGGAAGGACCTGGGAAGGAGTCTGACCGCCGGCTCGACCGGTCCGATCCTTTACTGTTGCGCCTCGCGGTCCAAGACGGCAACGGTGTCTCGATAGAACTTCAGGGCGTTTTCGTGGCTGTCGCCGATGCAGACGGTGCCGACCTTACCGTACTGGGAGAGCGCCCCGATGAGGTGGAAAACGACACCCTGTTGGGAAGCGCCGTCGAAGTGGAGACCGTTGTCGACGGCTATGTCCACCAGATCGTCGGGGGTCAGACCCTTGTATACGGGGCTCTGGAGGTTGTCAGAGGCGTAGTAGTAGCAGGGCTTCGCCGTCGGCGTGCAGTAAAGTCCGTCGTTCGCGTCGTAAGTACCGTCCGTCAGGAAGCGTAGTATCAGGTAAGGATGCGTGGTGCCGCCCTTGCGGAGGTTGATCTCGATAGCCGCGTGCTCCCAGCCCTCGCCGCGTCTGACAGAGATAAAGTCGATGGCGAATCGTCCCAGGGCACCGCGGTCCTTAAGCACCTTCCCCACCCTGTCTCCGGCCTCCTTGATGTCGCGGCTGTACTCGGCGTCGGCTGGGAACGTGCTGCCGAGGAAGATCTGGCCCGAAGGCCCTCCCAGGACCTGGTCGTGGGTGGAGACGACGTTCGCCTGTCCAAGAGGATTGATTCGGCACTGCACGGAAGGTGAGCGCACCTCTTCCCCCTCCAGCCAGCACTCTACGATGCCGCCCATCTCCTCGAACTTCCTCTCGTAACGCCCCCAGGTCTCTCCCGCCGCCTCGAACTTGATGCGCCCCGGCAACTCCTCCCTTACCCAGCGCGCAAGATCCCTCCCCTCTGGCGCGCCTTCGTAAGCGAAGACGGCGTTCCCCTCGCCCGAGAAACCCTCATCCAGCTTTATGGCCGCCCTTCGCAGACCGGGTTTGCGGCGCTTGAGCTCGACGACGGCCTCGATCACATCCTCCCCGTCGCGCAGGTGCTCGAACCCTTCGGGGAGCGGGACCCCGGCCTCCCTGAACGCCTCGCGGCTGCCGCTCTTGGTCCCGAGGTAGTTGAGTTGCGGATCGTTGCCGTAGAGCGGGATGCCGAGCCGGACCGCGAGGCTACGTTCCAGGGCCGTGCTGTTGAAGCAGGTCATGTGCGCCGCATCCGTGTCTGCTATCGCAGAGCGTATCCGCTCCACCAGACGAGGACGGTCGAGTATCTTCTGGGTCAGCGGCACGTCGGAGGCATCGTGGCAGGAGAGGAGCGTCAGCCGGCTGCGGGCGTGGCGCAAGGGGATGCCCGGCAGCAGGTGCAAAAAGTAATCTACTATGGCCGTCGCGATGTTCTGGCTCGTGACGTAGACGAGGTGGGTGCGGGGCAACCGCAAGAGCATCAGCATGCAAAGGAGCCGTTCCTCGTAATGGTGTACACCGGGGATCTTCGCCAGCTCCTCCACGTCGAGCGTGAGGCTGGGTACCACCACGACCGTCTGGGGGGCGCGAGGATCAGAGATCACGCGCCGCGCCAGCGGCTCGAGCTTCGCCTGCAAAGCCGCGAAGCGCTCGAGTTCCTCCGCTGAGCCCGGCTCAGGCACATCAACCGGCGTCGATGGTGTGGAGATCATACCCGTCACTCCTGTTCCCTGCGCGAGAATTATACGCGAGGCGCTCGCGTCCCGCAGCGACTTTCGATGGATTCGTTGATCTCTGGATCACCGCTCGTACGGCACCGTGATCCTGGAGACCATGGGGAAGTGGCGGCGGTTGAAGGTTACGAGGTCCGCGCCATTCTCTTCGGAGGTCGCGGCGATGAGGGCGTCTGCGAGGCCGGTGCCGTGGCTCCCTCCATAATCTCTCCGGTAGAGTCCCCCGAGACGGGCCGTCTTCTCCGTAACAGGCAGGGCGACAAACGCCAGGAGTAATTGTTTGAGGGATCTCTCTTCTTCATCGCCTCTGACTCCGGCAAACAATTCGGCTACCGAGATGACCGAGATGCAAAGGTCCGACGTCAGGCCCTCCAGGTACTCTACGGCTTCGCTTCGACCGCGGAGGTATTCGATCATCACATCAGTATCTATAAGCAGCCTCTCGGCCACACACTACCCTTCTTCGGCAGCTTCACCACGCTCATCAAGTTCCTTACGCAGCGCCCCGAAGTCGGGCAAGTCATCGCGGTCTTTCCACATGCCCCGCGCACCGCGAAGCAGTTGCAGCCGGTTTCTCTCCCCATAACGGTCGAGGAAGCCGTCCACCGCTTCACGAATCAACTCGCTCTGCGTCCGTCCCGTGCGCTCCGCTATGACAGCCAGAGTCCTGCGCTCTTCTTTTGTAAGGTAGATTTGCGTCCTCTCCACGACACCTCCGATGTATGTACACGATGTATAACATCAGGTGGGTCAGGTATCAAATATGAGACGCTTGCCGACTGGCCATGAAACTGCAAGGGCGCCCGTGAGGTTACGCGAAGCACTTCCGTCGGGTCCTGGATCTAAGTCATCTTGCGTGCGTCAAGTAACCTGTCGAGCTCTTCTTCTGATAGGTCGGTGCTTTCGCGGGCTACTTCGCGGATGGTCTTGCCCGTCTTGTAGGCTTCTTTGGAGATCTCCGCCGCTTTGTCGTAGCCGACCACGGGGGCGAGGGCCGTGGCCAGCATGAGACCCTGCTCGACGAGAGCGGGGCCTCGCTCCGTCGCTTCTAGGCCGGAGACGCACTGGTCTGCGAGATTGGCCGAGGCGGAGCCCAGTATCTCTGTGCTCTGGATCAGGTTGTACGCGATAACCGGAAGCATCACGTTTAGCTCGAAGTTGCCGCTCTGTCCGGCGATGGCGATGGTGGCGTCGTTGCCTATAACCTGCGCGGCGACCATGGCGGCGCTCTCCGCGATCACAGGATTGACCTTACCGGGCATAATTGAAGAACCAGGTTGAACCTCCGGCAAGGCTATCTCGGCGAGGTTGGCGCGCGGTCCCGCCCCGAGCCAGCGGATGTCGTTGGAGATCTTGAGCAGGCTAACGGCGACGGTCTTCAAGGCGCCGCTGGCGTAAACGGCCGCGTCCATCGCGCTCTGGGCCTGGAAGTGGTTCTCCGTCTCACGCACCTCGATACCGAAGCGGGCGCTGAGTCTCTCGCAGACTCTGGGAGCGAAATCCGGGTGGGTGTTGACGCCCGTGCCGACGGCGGTGCCACCGAGGGCGACCTCGGCGAGGTCTTCTACGGCGTTGTCGACGCGCTGTATGCCGCGTTCGATCTGGCCGGCGTAGCCGCGGAACTCCTGCCCCAGACGGATCGGGGTGGCGTCCTGGAGGTGCGTCCTCCCGGTCTTTACCACACTATCGAACTCGCGGGCCTTCACGTCGAGGGCCTCCTGGAGCTTGTGCAGGCCCGGGAGCAGGTCCTCCTTTATGGCCACGAGCGCGGAGAGGTGGATGGCGGTCGGGATAACGTCGTTGGAGGACTGGCCCTGGTTGACGTGGTCGTTGGGATGGGCCGGGCTCTTGGAGCCAAGCTCGCCTTCCAGGATCTGGATGGCCCGGTTGGAGATGACCTCGTTGGCGTTCATGTTAGTCGAGGTGCCGCTCCCTGTCTGGAAGATGTCGAGCACGAACTGGTTGTCGAGCCGTCCCTCTACGACCTCCTGTGCCGCCTCCACGATGGCGTCCTTTAGTTCGTCGTCGAGCAGTCCCAGCTCGTTGTTCACGTTCGCCGACTCTAGCTTTATGGCGCCGAGGGCCTGGATGAAACGTCTCTGGAATCTGAGGTCGCTTACCGGGAAGTTATCCAGGGCGCGGCGGGTCTGGGCGCCGAATAGGGCCTCCCGAGGCACCTGCACTTCCCCCATCGAATCTCGTTCTACGCGGTGCGGCATCTCCTGCTGGGTCACCTGTACCTCCTCTATCGAAGCCGGAACGCTCTCGTCATATAATCTGGCGTGCAACGGTTGCATTATACGAGAGGTGATGTCTTGGATACTCTACAGCACGTGCTCAAGGAGTGGGCGGTCGCCGTCAGGGCGCTTGAGCGTGGGGAGACGGCGATCGTCGTGAGAAAGGGCGGCATAAGGGAGAAAGCCTTCGCCGTGCCGCGCACGCGCTTTTTGCTTCTACCCGGTTACGAGCACCAGAGGCCGGAACTACTCAAAGAGGAATACCGTCCCCTGATGGACGGGATCCCTGATCTCACCGCCGATGGACCCTTGCGCTTCACGTCGTTCGCGGAGGTCGAGGGAGCCTACGAGATCTCCGACGCCGCAGAGCTTTCGGCGCTCGATGCGCACCACATGTGGACGCCCGAGTACGCCGAGAGCCGCTTCAAGTGGCGCCCGAAGAAGCCTTTGACGGTGCTCGTCCTGCGCGCCTATCTGCTCCCCGAAAAGGTCGAGCTTCCCTACCGGGATGAGTACGGAGGATGCAAGTCCTGGATCGGGCTCCAGGAACCCGTCTCCGTCGAAGGAGCACGGGCCGCACTCTCCGACGAGGACTTCGATAGGCTGATCGCCCCTGCGCTAGAGGTTCTTGAGAGCCTCGAGCCGGCGCCGGTCGGCTCCTGAGGAGGAGTCATGGGCCCAGGAGCGATAACGATAGTCTTGATCTTCCTGCTCCTCTTCGTGAGCTGGCAGACGATCTACGCCGCCAACCGCGACCTGGCTAGGGCCAGGGCCTGGGGAGATCTCGCCCGCAAAGCCCTCCCCTTCCTCGCCCTGCTCTTGCTGGTGCTCAGCCTGTTCCTGGTGCAGAGCTTTGGACAGGGGCGGATGCTCTTGGCCTGGATGGCCGTCTCCGCGGTCGCCATAATCGGCGCCAGCTTCCTCTCCACATCCTCCCTGGAGCGCAATGCCAACAGGGCCTTCCGCGCCGGCGATTACGCCAGGGCGGTCGATCTCTACGAGAAGCTGGCAGCTGAGAAGCCGCTCGCCAGAAACAAAGCGTTTCTGGGGGCAGCCCTCGGGGCCTCGGAGCGTTACGAGGAGTCCGTGGATGCCTCGACGAAGGCCATCGAAGAGGACCCCGAGTACGGCCTCGCCTACTACAACCGCGCCCTCGTCTTGCAGAGGATGGGGAAGAAGAGCAGGGCCGTCAAGGACCTGGAGAAGGCGCAGGAGACAGACCTCCCCCGCCGCTTCCGGTCGGCCTCCAAAAGGATGCTGGAAGAACTATCTTGAAGCTGCTCTATCCGACGCTGGGCGCGCTGGTGATCCTGATGGTCTTCACCTTCTTGATCGGCCGTCAGAACAGGGATCTGCTGCGCGTAAGGGCCTATAGGGACTTCTTCCTGCGGCTGATACCACCTCTCTCCACGGGCGTCTTTATCGCGGGTCTGCCCTTCGTGATGAACCTAGCGACCGTCGAGAATTATGGGCCCGTCCTCCTCGTCTACCTCGGCGGCGCCGCCGTCCTCACGGCGCTCATGACCCGCGCCGTCACCCCGGACGAACGCCGTGCCGGGACCGCCTTCCGCAAGGGCGAGTACGAGAAGGCGGCGAACCTCTACGATGAGATCTGCGCCCGCCGTCCTCTACCTCGTTACTACTCGGCCCTCGGGGCGAGCCTCGACGCATCTGGCAACCCCGGCGCCGCTCTCGAAGCCACAGACCAGGCCATAAAGCTGGATCCCAAACTCGGCATAGCCCACTACAATCGGGCCTCTGCCCTCGCGGCACTGGGCGAGATGGCCCGAGCCCGTGGCGACCTGCAGAAGGTCTTCCAGGTCGACTCCAGCCGCTCCCTCCGTCGCGCCGCCGCAGAAGCCCTGGAGACGCTGGAAAGGAGTTAGTCAGCCCGGCGCTTTTGGCGCCTTGTCAGCACGCTTCGGGCCTATAAGGCCCTCGCTTGTCAGCTTCTCAGCTTTCTCCCGTTCTGGCCCCGCCCGGCAGCGCATGAGAAGAGCAGTCTGCCACGGTCGGGTTCACGCTCAGAGCGAGGTTACAGGACGACTAGCTGAAATGCTTACAAGCCGCCGAGCAAAGCGAGGCGGCGTGCTGACAAGCGGAGGCGAAGCCGGAGCGTGCTGACCAGCGCGGTATTGGAAGGGGAACCTTCCAATACCGCTTTCACACTTCCGCGATCAGAAACGACAGCAGGAAACCGGCGGCCGTGGCGAAGGCGACCCACTTACCGCCCTCCCTGAAGGCGTCCGGCATCAGGGTGTCGGCCAGTGAGGCGAGCACCGCGCCCCCGGCGAAGGAGAGCAATACTGCGAGCGTTCCTTCTCCAGCGCTGGAGAGGGACACGTTGCCGAGCACCACCGCGACGGCGAGTATGAGCGCGGTTGCGCTCCAGACCCCGATGGCGAATAGTCTGGAACGGCCCTGCTGGCGCATCCCCACTGCCCCGCCCAGGGACTCGGGCAGGTTGGAGAGAAAGATGGCGACGAGAAGCGTCAACGTCCCTCCAGTGGGCGTCTCGAGCAAAGAGACACCGAGGGCCAGATTCTCGGGGATCCCGTCGAGCGTCACTGCTGCCAGCAGGGCGAAGCCCGAGACGCCGCTGCCAGCCCCTGCGATGTAGCGGTCGAGCGCCTCGTCCGCTCCGACGAAGGCCGCGGCACCCAAGAGCAACCCGATCGAGGAGAGCCATGCGCCGCCGCGCTCGAAGGATGTCAGGAAGAGGTCGAAGGCCAACGCGGTTATGAGGGCGCCGCTGGCGAACGCCAGGGTCGCCGCGAGCAATCGCCTGGGCGGTGTCCAGTAGGCCCCCACGACCGCGCCGATCACCAGTGCGCTGGAGGCCACCAACCCGAAGATGAAGGCGCTCAGCACTAGGCCGGCATCTTCCACCCCGCAGGCGTGCCTGACACTATCTCAGCCGGCGTACAGATGACTACCTGACCTTCTTCTGAATGTTTTCTGCGGCGGCCTTGACCTCGATCTTGCCGTCGCGCACCCTGGTCTCGTAGCGAGATTGGGGGAAGATGGCAGGACCGTCGATAACCTCGCCGCTACACAGCTCGAAGCGGGAGTTGTGCAGGGGACAGACTACGGTGTCGCCTTCTCGCTCTCCTTCTTCGAGCGGGCCGGAGAAGTGGTTGCACGTGGCGGATATGGCGCAGACCTCGCCGGCGGAAGTGCGGCTAAGTAAGACGCCCACCCCTTCGACCTCGACCCTGCGCAGGTCGTCTTGCGCAAGCTCGCTCTCGCCCAGGACGGGAACGAACTCATCTGGACCGGTACCCTGGAAGACGTTCCTGTCCACCCTTAGCCCGTAGTGGTAGGAGAGCTCTCCACCCAGATGGGCGGCCATGCCGCTGATGGAGTACCCCGTCAGAAAGGTCAGGCGCCCGGCGTTCCTGCGCCCCGAAGCCCGGAGGATGATCGATACGATGCTAAGAATCAGCCCGATCGCGTTCAGAAGACCGTGCGCCACTCCCATCCGCCTCGACCCTCCACTCAGGTACCGCCAGTCGGAGAGCCCGGTCACGGCTGCACCGAGCGCTCCCAACGTCCCGAAAACGAGTGACGCGTCGGCCGCGTGCCTAACGGGCTCCTTTCCGGTGGCAATGTCTAGTCCATCGAAGACGAGCGCGGCGGTCCAGGCTCCTACCGGCACGTCCGTGAGGACCGGGTGCAACGGCGCCTCGAGCCAGACGCCGTCGAGCACGTCGCGTGCCGTCGTGCCGCCCGCTGCGACGGCCTCCTGCACCTTCGGCTGAACGTCATCGGCGATGTCGTCCAGGAAGGGCAATGCTTCGACCACGCGCTGCATGAGCGTCTCTGCCATCTCCTCAACCTTTCCTCAAGGATCCGCTACCCTCACGGAAGTATGCCACGCTTCCCAAGGAAGCTCGTAACTCCCATTATCCCGGCTCCTCTGCGGCAGGCCTGATCATACCCGCGGGCTCCCTCGTCGCTGCCAGGAGGGCGAGCCAGTGCGCGATCAGGATGTACAGATAGAGCGTCATCGCCAGGGATGCCGCGACCGTGCTCCTGTCGTTCCAGATCAGGGGCCACTGCGCCGGGATGGACTGCAAAGCGAGCAGCAAGAAGGCCGTCGCCGCCCTGCCCCGCGCCAGGAGCAGCAGGATGCCTGGCCCGAGCAACACCAGATAGTTGTGCCAGGCGATGGGCGAGGCCAGGAGCGAGGCAGCGACCATCACCCACAATCCCACCTCGGGTCCGTGCCTCACCCTCATGGCGGTAATGAAGATGGCCATTATCCCAAGCGCGAAGCCGACAACGACCATCCACGGCAACGTCGCGACGTTCTGGGCGTAGGGATTCTCCGTAAACAGCCGCGCCGCGGCGGAGGGCAGGGATGCGTTGTCCCAGTATGCGCTGACCGGTTGCTCCCTCAAGACCTCGATGTAGTCCAGCGTCTCCCCAGGTCCTAAAACGGCGACCCCAATGAGCGTGGCCACGGCCCCGGAGGCGAGCGCGGCCAAGAGCGCCCTCCACCTCCGCCTCGCGAGCGGCCAAAGTAGCACAGGCAGAAGCGAAGGCTTCAAGGCGACGACCAGGCCAAGGGCCGCGCCGGAGATCTCCTGTTCGTCCCGACGGTCAGCCACCCAGGCCGCCACGAGGCCAAGGGCCAGCACAGGATAGACCTGCCCGAGCGCCAGCGTAGCGAGCAGGGGCGAAGAGAGGAGCAGCATGAGGACTCCCACCACCGTCCACCCCGGTCTCAAGCGTAGCTCCTCTACGGTCCATGCCAGATAGCCAACGACGATTAGCAGCGAGATCAGTACGAAGACCCTGTACGCCGTTATAGGCTCGAGCAATCCTAGAGGCGAGATGAGCACGGTCCAGAGAGGGGGATTGAGGTTTACCAGATCGACCCCCGTATCGTAGATGCTCTGTCCTTCGAGCATCGCCCTGGCCGAACGCCAGAAGCTGTCGAAGTCCACGTGGAAGGCCATGGACCGTGTAGAGATCCTCTCCAGGGTCGCGCCCATGTAGTCGATGTACATCCACAACGAGGACCCAAGCACCCAGATTCCGGCCGTGATCATGACCGCATCCCAAACCCTAGAGTCACCGGCTTTATGCACGCCCAGATCTCCAAAGCCAGACCATATGGAGCATCATACGCGTGTGGAAGCACTTCAGCATTTCAGCACGCTCCAGCCTTCGGCTGTCGCTCGTCAGCACTTCAGCAAGTCGTTTCGTGGCCCCGCCAAGAACGCAGAACTGGACTGCCGCAGGTAGCGGTTCGTCGTGCGCGGCAGGATGAGGCTGGAATGGGAGAAGCTGACTAGCTGACAAGCGAGGCCGCAGGCCGAAGCGTGCTGACAATGCGCCAATGGCGCCGTGCTGACTAGCTCTAAAGCGCGGAGAGGGGGGGATTCGAACCCCCGACGCCGGGATTGCCGACGTAACGGTTTTCGAGACCGCCGCATTCAACCACTCTGCCACCTCTCCGCGCGAGAGTGTAACTACCTGGCCCCTCTCCTTCAACCGCATCTCCCCCTCTACGATGAAGTCCCTCAACCCTGTACCTCGATCTCCGGTTTATTCCAACGGGCTGGGTCATCTCGTTCCGGACTACGAATCCCGACCAGCAATCTCTCTTTACTGGAGACAAGAGCCCTGCAAATGCCTGTACTTTATGCGGTGAGACCGGACCTGATAGATTTGCCGATCGTTTGCGCCACATTGACAGTAACTTTCAGGGAAGCTCTGTCTGTTCGGCGTTGCGCGCCAGTATGTCTTGCTCGTAACGCTTTTCGTAACGTACAGAAGACGGTCGTCGTGTACTTTGGATATGTGGATTATGTCCCCACGAGCTTCGTGCTGCTGTTGTTCCCCGACGGTCGGCTACCGTCGCCCCGCTGGCGGCCCGTGGCCTGGACCGCCACCCTTGGGATCGCCGGCGTAGTTGTAGGTCGCGTGGTTTGTGGTTGGGTCTATCTGGAAGATGGTAGAAAGTGGAGATGTTCCCGACATTCATTGAGACTCTCGCCGGTTCGAGGCGCGCGTCTGCGCGGGTGAGGCAGCGGTGACGAAGGGCAACGTTACGAACGGCGTGACTGCGCGCGGCTACGCTGAGCTCTCGATAGCGGCTGCGGTGACTACTATAGGCCTCAAGCTTGGGGCCTACTTTCTTACAGGGTCTGTCGGACTGTTCTCCGACGCGGCCGAGTCCGTCGTCAACCTCGTGGCCGCGGTGGCGGCACTTTGGGCGCTGTCCTTGGCTGTTCGTCCTCCGGACGAAGAGCACGCCTTCGGCCACAACAAGGCTGAGTATTTCTCCAGCGGGCTGGAGAGCGCCCTGATAATCATCGCAGCGGCCTGGATCGGGGTTACGGCGTGGGACCGGCTGATGGACCCGCAACCGCTTCAGAACGTGGGGCTCGGCCTCTCCGTCACGCTAGTTGCCGCGGCGCTCAACGGGATCGTCGCGCTCGTGCTCCTGCGGGCGGGAAGGAGGTTGCGCTCGATAACGCTGCGTGCCGACGCGCAGCACCTGCTCACCGACGTATGGACCTCTGCCGGCGTCGTCCTCGGGGTCGTGATGGTGCAGCTCACGGGATGGCTCGTGCTCGACCCCCTGATCGGGCTCGTCGTCGCCGCGAACATCGTCCGGACGGGCTTCCGCCTGCTGCGTGATACCGCGCAAGGTTTGCTGGACCGGGCCCTGCCCCAAGAGGACCAGGAAGTCATCTCCAGAGTCCTGTCCCACTATGAGAGCCAGGGGATACGGTTCCACGCCGTGCGCACGCGGGCGTCAGGACAACGCCGCTTCGTCTCGATGCACGTGCTCGTGCCCGGCCAATGGACCGTGCAGCAGGGCCACGACCTCTCCGAGAAGATAGAAGGCGAGGTCGCCGAGGCGTTACCCCAGAGCACCTTCTTTATCCACATCGAACCCTCGGAAGACCCCGCGTCTTTCGAAGATCAAAGCCTGGATAGGGAACGCCGGGATACAGAGGCATAAAAGGGACGGACCGGGTAGGTCCGTCCCTGGCAGGCCGCCGTCGGTATTCTAGTTACACTTCGAGTACCCGCAGGAGTGGCAGACGACGCAGCCCTCCTGGCGGGTCAGGCCGCTGCCGCAGTCGGGGCAGGCCCCGATGATCGGGAGCTCGCGGGTGTCCGGCAGGGTGTCCTCGATCAGGTAGTTCTCGGACATGGCCCTCGCCACACCGTCGGGGACGGAGAGGACTGCGTTCGGCCCTACGCCGGCGGGATGGCCGTCCTGGATGCCGCGGAGCTGGTGGACCACCTCGGCGGGCGTGGCGCCATGGGTAAGGGCCATCGTGATCATGCGCCCGAGCGCGTCCGAGAACGCGGCGGCCGTACCGCCCGGCTTGCCCAGTATGACGAAGCACTCCCTGGGCCCGAACTCGTCGTCGTTCATCGTTACGTACATCGAGCCGTGGCCGGTGCGAATCTTCTTGGTCACGCCGGTCAGGGTGCGCGGCCTCCCGTTGCGCGCCTCGGCGAGCGAGGAGAAGTTCTGCGGTTGGGCTTCCGCGCCGGCCGGTGGGGTAACGGGGGGCGACGTCGGCGCCTCGGGGGAGGCCGGCGTCATGGTCGGCTTCTCCCCGCCCGTCTTGCCCGTGGACAGGACCTGGGCATCGCGCGAGCCGTCGCGGTAGACCGCTATCCCCTTGCAGTTCAGGGCGTAGGCCTGGCGGTAGGCGTCTTCCACGTCCTCAGGCGTCGCCTCGTTGGGCAGATTGATGGTCTTGGAGATTCCCATCGAGGTGTACTTCTGGAAGGCGGCCTGCATCCTGACGTGCCACTCCGAACTAATGTCGTGGGAGGTCACCCACACGCTGCGCACGTCGTCTGGGACCTCTTCGACGTCGCGCACGGAGCCGTGCTGCGCAACCTTCTTCATCAGCTCCTCGGAGTAGAAGCCGCGCTCTCTGGCGAGCTTGACGAACTCGGGGTTGACGTCGGGCATCTCCATGTCAGCCTGGCGGCGCATGAAGGCCACGGCGAAGAGCGGCTCGATACCGCCCGAGCAGCCGGCGATCATGGAGATCGTCCCCGTCGGGGCTATCGTGGTGACGGTCGCGTTGCGGACCCTGTCGCCCCGCGCCTCGTGGCGCGAACCCTCGTAGTTGGGCATGACGCCGCGCTCCTCGGCGAGGGTCCTGCTCTCCTCCCACGCCTCGTCGTCCACGAACTTCATTATCCGCTCGGCGAAGGCGAGGCCCTCTTCCGAGTCGTAGGTGATACCGAGCTTTATGAGGAGATCGGCGAAGCCCATGACCCCGAGACCTATCCTACGGTTCCCCCGGCTCATCTCGTCGATCTCGGGAAGCGGGTAGTTGTTCTGCTCGATGACGTTGTCGAGGAAGCGGATCGCGGTGTGCACCGTCTCCCTCAACTCGTCCCAGTCGACGTCTCCCGTATCCTCGCGGTAGAAGCGCTCCAGGTTGATGGAACCCAGGTTGCACGAGTCATAAGGCGGCAGGTGCGCTTCCGAACAGGGGTTCGTGGACTCTATCGGGAACTGCGGCGTCGGGTTGTCGTCGTTGATCTTGTCTATAAACACGACGCCTGGCTCGCCGTTGAGCCACGCTCCCTCGACGATCTTCTTGAACAGGTCCCTGGCGCGAACGGTCTTGATGACCTCGCCGTCGCGGGGGTTCTTGAGCTCGAAGTCGGTGTCAGCCTCTACGGCCTGCATGAACTCGTCGGTTATGGCAACGGAGATGTTGAAGTTGTTGATCTGGTCGTTGTCCCTCTTGCAGTCGATGAACTCCTCGATGTCGGGGTGGTCGACCCTTAGGATACCCATGTTCGCCCCGCGCCTGGTCCCGCCCTGCTTGATCTTGTCCGTCGAAGCGTCATATATGGCCATGAACGAGACGGGACCGGATGAGACGCCCATCGTCGACTTCACCAGATCGTTCTTGGGACGCAACCGGGAGAAGCCGAAGCCCGTGCCGCCGCCGCTCTTGTGGATGATGGCCTGGTGCTTGAGGGTGTCGTAGATACCGTCGATAGAGTCCTCGACCGGCAACACGAAGCACGCGGAAAGCTGCTGCAGCTCCCTGCCCGCGTTCATGAGGGTCGGCGAGTTGGGCATAAACTTCCGGCTGAGCATGATCTGGAGGAACCTTTCCCTCGACTCCTCGTAGAGCCCCTGGGCCTCTTCACCCTCCTTGAAACGAAACTCGCCCTCGGCGATGTTCGACGCAACCCGCAAGAACATCTCGATGGGCTCCTCAACAGGCTCGCCCTTCTCGTTCTTTTTCAGGTAGCGCTTCCCCAGAACGGCGCGCGCGTTCTCGGTGAGATCTATCTCCGCCAGCCTCTTACGGTCTACCTCCATACCCATCCTTCCCATTCTACCGCTCGTTGCCCTTATTCCATCCCCGAATTCGCCCGCATTACCCCCGATCGCGGGCGCCCTGGTCCCTACCTGCCGTTGCCCATCCCCGAGCCCGCCAGACGCACGAGCTCGGTGCGGAACTGATCCACGTCCGTGTACTGCCTGTACACGGAAGCGAACCTCAGGTAAGCCACCATGTCCATCCTCCTGAGCCGCATGAGCACCATGTCCCCGAGACGCCTCGAGGTCACCTCGTGCCGCCGCCGCTCGCGGAGCTCGGCCTCGATCTCATCGACGATGAGCTCTACCTGCTCGTCAGTGACCTGCTGCTTGGCACAGGCCTTCGCCATCCCCGACCGTAACTTCTCCCGGTCGAACGGCTCCTTCCCGCCATTGCGTTTGATCACCATTAGCCTCAACGGTTCGCGGCGCTCATAGGTCGTAAACCTCTTCCCGCACGAGCGCGATAGACACTCTCGCCGCCTGCGTACAGCATCCTTCGTCTCCGAAAGCCGCGAATCTATCACCTTCGTGTCCTCGAAATCACAGTAGGGACACTGCATAACATAACCCCCATCGCGCCAACACCACATCTGGTACCGTGAAAACCTAGCACACAATATTTTCGAGATGCAATACCCCTGCGATTCACCTTTACTTGAGGTTAAATTGACACTAAACGCTCGAATGCCCCTTCGTTAGCGGAATACTCGCCCATGTCCTCATCTACAGAATTTTTCAAAGAATTTTTCAGAACTACGCAATATCCGGGAATATGCCGCAAATCACGCACCGTTATGTTCAGGTCTACAGATGGCCTTCTAGTCTCGGTAGAGACTAAGATTAGTATGTAAAGAACCATATACCTTAAGTTTAAGTATAGTGTCTAGTAAATCGTCGCACCTATGCAAGGGAGCTTTCGGATGCCTCTCCGGGTCTCCGGCGACGGTATCGAAAGAAATCGCGGAGCAATGCGGCGGCACTCTCTTCGAGCAGGCCGCTTTCGACGATGAGGGTATGATTGAGGCGCGAGTCGGTGGGGGTATTGTGGAGGGTGCCGGCGTATCCGGCTTTGGGATCCGGGGCCGCGTAGACCAGACGAGAGAGACGGCTTGCGTGGGCGGCGCCGGCGCACATGGGGCACGGTTCCAGGGTGGCGTAGAGGGTGCAGCCCGTCAGTCGCCAGCCTCCTGTTGTGGCGGATGCCCGACGGATGGCGAGGAGTTCAGCGTGGGCCGTAGGATCCCCTGTCGCCTCGCGCTCGTTGGCGGCGACGGCCAGTATCTCCCGTCCCCTGGCGACGACGGCCCCGACGGGAACCTCACCCTTGTTCGCGGCCTCCTCGGCGACGAGTAGGGCGCGGCGCATCATGGTGAGGTCGGTCTCCGAGGGGTCGTGTGTGGGTGGCGCCGGCACGAAGCCGATGATAGCAGTCTGTCTTCCGCTGATGTCGCCACGGACGGGGCCGGGTTGGGATCACATCCCCGGTTTCGCCAGTTCGCCTTCGATGCGGGCACGGATCTCATCCCGCAGGCGCTCTTCGCGGCCACCGGCGGCTTTCGAAGGGTCGGGGAAAGACCAGTGCAGGCGCTCCCTCGCTCCCGGGAAGAGCGGGCAGGCCTCGTTCGCGTCGGCGCAGACGGTGACGACGAGATCCAGGGTTTCTCCTAGGTAGCGGTCTAACGACTCCGACTCCTGGGCGGAGATATCCACCCCGATCTCGGCCATGACCGAGATCGCCTCGGGCCTGACACGTGTGGCCTCGGTCCCCGCGCTGAACACCTCGAAACGATCTCCGGCCATACCCCTCAACAACCCTTCGGCCATCTGGGAGCGGGCAGAGTTATGGGTGCACAGGAACAGGACACGCGTCCGATCTTCTGCGCGCCGGTCAGCCTTCATCGCGTGGGTCTCCGTCCAGATTGGCCGCGGTCTCGGCGAGGAGCCGTCCTGCGGCCTCGCGGTCGAGCGAGTAGAAGCTCCATTTGCCGCGCCGCTCCTCATGCACCAATCCTGCCGCTTTGAGCTTGCCAAGATGGTAGGAGATCTTCGACTGCCCCGCATCGAAGAATCTCTCGAACTCGCAGACGCAGATGCCGGCGTCCTGATCCTTCGCCGGAACTCCGCAGTCGGGTAGCTCGCAGCACCCGCGCCCTCCGGCGAGCATCCCCAACATCTGTACCCGGATCGGGTCCGAGAGCGCCCGGCCGAACGCCACCAGCCGTCCTGCGCGCTCCTCCCCACCGACGTCTATGGTTCCTGGGGCGACACTACTCTGCTGGAGGACCGGCAATCGCTGCCGCGCCACGGTTACAGGTCCTCCGGTTTGCCGGCCCTGATAAAGGCGCTGGCCGCAGGGACCTCACGCAGTGCCTCCGCGTCTTCGCCGGAGAGCCCTGCTATCTGCTCCGGAGGATACGTGTGGGTGACCTCCACCGCCACCTCCTCGAAACCCGCTTCTGAGAGCAGCGCCTCGTACTCGCCCTTCTCCAGCGCTCCGGAGACGCATCCCGACCACAGCTCGACGCTCCGTGCGACACCGGGTGGCAGCTTGTTCTTCTCGCCGAGAAACACCACGTCGGAGACGGCGAACCGGCCTCCCGGCTTGAGAACCCTGAAGGCCTCAGAGATCACGCGTTGCTTCTCTGTGGAAAGGTTGATCACACAGTTGCTGATAACCACGTCGACGTGCCCGTCAGGAAGGGGTACGTCCTCGATCTCCCCCTTCAAGAACTCCGCGTTCTCCACGCCAGCCTCGGCCTGATTCCTCCTGGCCAGCTCGAGCATCTCATCGGTCATATCCAGACCATAGACCCTCCCCCCAGGAGCCACCCGCCGCGCCGAGAGCAAAACGTCTATCCCACCACCACTCCCGAGGTCGAGTACGACTTCACCGGGCGAGAGCGTAGCCAGCGCCACCGGGTTCCCACATCCCAACGAAGCATCAGCGGCGAGCTGGGGCAACTCACTCCTCTCGGCCTCGGAGTAGCTCCCGCAGACCATATCCACCTCGAACGCCGCTCGCTCCCCAGACTCCGCAACCCCGCAACACGACGCGCTATCCTCAGCTTCCCCGAGTACGCTCCTCGCCGCACCAGCATACCGGTCCCGTACCCTCTGCTTGAGATCTTCTTCCATGACCACCTCTCACATCAAGATTTCTTGATCCAAGTATAGATCAACGAAAATCGATGTGTCAAGTACAGGCAGGAACTTTCACCGCAGGAGAGAAGCTCCAGACGCAGAATCCCACAGAACCCGAAACCCGAGCACCGTTCCAGAACACCGAACGCGTCAGCATAAATCTGTACTACAGGTTCATGCTCGACTTGTTGTACACGTTTACACTGTGGTCTGACCCGGGTTCACGTTCTTGGGTAATAAATATGCTGCAAATCCGCTTCATTTACCTTGTAGTGTGGACCACAGGTTTAATGTTGTGGAGATATCTGGTTGTATTCTGTGCTGCCGTTGACGCTTGCCCACTGGCGGGCTGAGAGGCCCCAGAGGGCTATAAAACCTGCTGCTGCGGCCTCGTCGAAGGTGCTGTTGGGATCGTAGGTGGCAAGGTCTTCGCTGTAGAGGGCGTTAGGGGCTGTGCGGCCCACGACGGTGCTGTTGCCTTTGTAGAGTTTGAGGCGGACGGCGCCGGTGACGGTCTTTTGGGTCTCTGCGATGAAGGCGTCGAGGGCGGATTTGAGGGGGGTGAACCAAAGACCTTCGTAGGTGAGTTCGGCGTAGCGTTGCTCGACGGCCGTCTTGAAGCGGAGGACGTCCCTGGTGAGGGTCAGGGTTTCGAGTTCGCGGTGGGCGGCGATGATGACGAGGGCTGCGGGGGCTTCGTAGATCTCGCGGCTCTTTATCCCGACCAGGCGGTCCTCGAGCATGTCGATGCGGCCGACGCCGTTCGCGCCGGCGACGGAGCCGAGCTCGGATATGAGATCTACGAGCGGCAGCTCTTCCCCGTCGAGGGTAGTCGGCAGTCCTTCTTGGAAGCCGAGCTCGACGTACTGCGGCTCGTCGGGGGCGTTTTCGGGTGAGGTGGTGAGCGCGAAGACGTCTTCGGTGGGTTCGTGGTCGGGGTCTTCCAGGGGTCCGGCCTCGATAGAGCGGCCCCAGAGGTTCTCGTCCACGCTGTAGGGGGATTCTTTCGTCGTGGGGACGGGGATGCCGTGCTCCTCGGCGTAGGCCATCTCTTCGGGGCGGCTCATGTTCCAGTCGCGGACGGGGGCGACGACGGTCAGGTCTGGGGCGATGGAGGCCGTCGTCACGTCGAAGCGGACCTGATCGTTGCCCTTCCCGGTCGAGCCGTGCGCGATGTGCGTGGCCCCGACTTCTCTCGCAGCCTCCACGAGCTTTCTCGCAATGAGTGGGCGCCCGAGGGCCGTGAAGAGCGGGTACTTCCCACCGTATAGCGCGTTGGCCTTGATCGCGGGTGCGACGTACTCTTCGGCGAACTCGGCCTTCGCGTCTCGCACGAAGGCGTCTGAGGCGCCTATCTTAAGAGCCTTCGCCTTCACGTCCTCCGAAGCCTCTCCCTGGCCGAGATCCAGGTACAGCGCGTAGGGCTCCGCCCCCTGCTGCTCGAGCCACTTGACGCAGACCGAGGTGTCCAGCCCTCCCGAGTAGGCGAGTACGACCTTCTTACCTTCTAGCATGGGTTTCCTCCTGAAATGTGCCTGTGGCGTTAGGGTGGGCCTGCCTTCGGCCGCAATGGTCCCCGAAGGTCAGGCCTTCGACTACTCGACGTTGCCGGCGGGCCGCGTCTTCGCCCGGCATACATCGGCGATGAGGTTAGCCACCTCGGTGGCAGCGGCTGCGTCCGGCGCTATGGCGAGCACGGTATCCTGGCCCGCGATGGTGCCCACTATTTTCAGGCCCTTCACCCGATCCAGGACGCTGGAGACGGCGCCGGCGGTCCCGTCGCGGGTTTGGATGACGACCTGGTTCTGTGCGGGCATCAGGCCGAGCACGAAGCTGGGGAGGACCTCGATACCCGCGGAGCCGGGGTCGTGGGGCAACGCCAGGTAGCGGTTCCCGACCTTGAGAACCCCCAGCTCGGCGAGGTCGCGGCTAACGGTCGCCTGCGCGACCTCGACCCCCTCGTCGGCGAGGGCCCCCACGACATCCTGCTGGGTGCCGAGGTCGCGCTCCGAGATCAAACGCAGTATCAGATCCTGCCTCGTCGTCTTGTCCACGGGTGACATCGTCGCTCCCAAAACCGTCCTCCTACGTAAGGTGCTCGAGCCCGAGGTACTCCTCGTAGCCGAGCGCCAGGTTCATGTTCTGCAGAGCCGCCCCCGAAGCGCCCTTGAGCAGGTTATCCACCGCCGAGAAGAGCAACAGCTTCCCCGCCCGGCCATCTACCGCGGCCGAGAGCCTGCACCGGTTGGTGTTCGCCACGTGCGCGACTCGCGGGTACTCCTCCCGCGCCTCGACGAAGGCCCACCCCTCGTAGTCCTCCTCATACCAGCCGAGGACCTCCTCCGCCTCAGGCACCTCTCCCACATCGACCACGATGGTCTCGAGCTCCCCGCGCGTTATGGGGATGAGGTGAGGTACGAACGTGACTTCGGGCGTCTCCCCCACGCGCCGCAACATCGTCTCGATCTCGGGCGTGTGCCTGTGCCGCGGCGCCCCATAGGCGCCCGCACTCTCGTTCACGCTGACGAAGTGCGTCTTCACGCTCGGCTTCGCCCCAGCCCCGCTCACCCCGGAAAGAGCATTGATGGTAACGGAGCGGATCCCGGCCCCCATACGCCTCACCACAGGAGCAAGAGCCAGAATGGCCGCCGTCGGATAGCAACCAGGATTGGCGACGAGCCTCCCCTCAGTAGCCCCGAAGACCTCGGGCAACCCGTAGTGCGCCTCCCCGAGAAGCTCTGGCGCGGGATGCTCCCCGTACCACTCTACATATAGCTCCTCCTGGGGCAACCGGAAATCCGCAGAGAGGTCGATTACCAGGCGAGTCCCCGACCCCAGCAACTCCTTTACCGCCCCAGCGCTCTCGCCGTGACCGTAGGCCACGAAGGCCACGTCGAGGTCGGAGGCTTCGATCTCCTCCGGCGCCACATAGGTTCCATCGACGGCGAGCTGCGGATACACCTCCCCGATCCCTAACCCTACATAACCGCGCGACGCAACGCTCATCGCCCCAACCTCGGGGTGCCCGGCGAGCAGCCGCACGAGCTCGATACCCGCGAACCCACTCCCGCCATACACGCCGACTCTCAGTCCCATGCCGCCCATTGTAGAACCTTCGGATATTTATTCAAGTTTCTGCATAAACCGGTTGACGCCCTCACGGGCGGGTGCGACAATATGCCCCCGTGATGAATAAAGATTCAACAATCAGAATAAAGTCTCCCTCCTTTGGCGTGACGGCTGCCTCGGGGTTCGTGGCGGCTGGGGTTGGGTGTGGGGTTCGCGACGTTGGGAGGCGGGATCTCGGGCTCCTCTTCTCCGAGCTTCCCTGCGAGACGGCGGCCGTGTTCACCCGCAACGCCGTCTGGGGAGCGCCGCTAGTCGTGACGCGAGAGGCTGTGGAGAGCGGTGGCGTGCGGGCGGTCGTGGCGAACAGTGGCAACGCCAATGCTGCGACCGGCGAGCGGGGCATCGAAGACGCCCGCGCGATGCAGGCTCTAGGGGCTGAGGCGCTCGGGCTCGAGGCCGGAGAGGTTGCGGTAGCTTCTACCGGCGTCATCGGCGTCCGGTTGCCGATGGACAGGATCTCATCCGGTATAAGTGCGGCGTCCAGCGAGCTGGGTGAGGGCGATGAGGGCTTCGCCGGGTCCATACTTACCACGGATACCCGTGCAAAGGAGGCGGTTGCGCGGGTGGAGATCGGGGGCAGGACCGTCACGGTCGGGGGAACGGCAAAGGGGAGCGGTATGATCCACCCGAACATGGGCACGATGCTCGCGTTTCTGACGACCGACGCCGCCGTCGAGAAGAGCTGCCTGAATGAGACTCTAAGCCGGGTCACGGACCGCACCTTCAACCGCGTTACCGTGGACGGAGACACCTCCCCGAGCGACATGGCCCTCCTCATGGCGAACGGCGCCGCGGGTAACGAGCCTCTCACCCTGGACTCGCCGGACTATCCGGCCTTCGCAGAAGCTGTCGAGGGCGTTGCGCGGACATTGGCCAGGGAGATCGCACGCGACGGCGAGGGGGCTACCAGGCTCGTCGAGGTGGCCGTCGAGGGCGCTGCGAGCGAGGAGTCCGCGGCGGCGCTAGCCAAGAGCGTGGTGGGGAGTAACCTGGTCAAGGCGGCAGTCTTCGGCGAGGACGCCAACTGGGGAAGGGTGCTCACGGCGATGGGTTACTCGGGGGAGGTTTTCGATCCCGAAGGAGTAGAGCTCTGGTTCGGGCCGATCAAGGTCTTCTCGGGTGGAGAGCCCGTGCCGCACGAGGAGGCCGAGGCCAACGCGACTCTCGCCGCGGGAGAAGTGAAGATCACGGTCCGGCTGAGTGAAGGCGACGCTTCGGCCGCTGCCTGGGGCTGCGACCTGAGTTACGAGTACGTCAGGATCAATGGGAGCTACAGGACGTGAGGCCCGTGGTGATCAAGATCGGCGGCGGCATCCTTGCTGGAGGGGCGCTGGAGGACCTGCCCGATCTGCTTTCGGCCGGCCACAGGGTCGTCATCGTCCACGGTGGCGGTCTCCAGCTCACCAGGGTGCTGGACGCGCTAGGAATCGCTACGCGGTTTCACGAGGGGCTCAGGGTGACGGACGAGGAGACCATCGAGGTGGCCGAGAACGTGTTCGCCGGGGGCGTAAACAAGGGCCTCGTGCGCGGGCTGGGAGACCTCGGTGTCCAGGCGGCGGGCATCTCGGGGACCGACGGACCGACGCTGCTGGTCGAGCCGGTCCCGGATCTGGGCCGGGTCGGCAGGGTCGTGCGGGTCGGGCCGCAGCTCATCGAGGCTCTGTGGGCAGGAGGGTTCGTCCCCGTCGTCGCGCCGCTCGGGCTGGGTCCTGAAGGCGCGTACAACGTCAACGCCGACTCGGCAGCGGCGGCGCTCGCCGTCGGGCTCGGGGCTGGACACCTTTTCCTACTCACCGACGTAGACGGGCTGCTGGAGGAGGGCGAGACGGTGGAGACGCTCGACCCGGATGGGTGCGAGGCCTACGTCGACAGCGGACTCGCGGCGGGCGGGATGGTGCCCAAGTTGCGGGCCGCGGCCTCGGCCGCGCGCGGCAGGGTGGAGGCCAGGATCCTCAACGGCAACAGGAAAGGCGCGCTCGGGGCGGCTGTCGCCGGCGAGCGGGTTGGAACACTCATATCCGAAGGAGTCGCGGCATGCAAGCAGTGATGGAGACTTACAAACGTCTGGGGATAGCGCCAACGGGGGGCGAAGGAAGCTGGCTCTTCGACAGCGAGGGGAACCGGTACCTGGACTTTATAGGCGGGATCGCCACGAACTCCCTGGGGCACGGCCACCCGGCGCTCGTGGGGGCCATCCAGGAGCAGGCAGGGAAGCTCATTCATTGCTCCAACTTGTATGAGATCCCACTTCAGGCAGAGGTGGCCGAGATGCTCTGCGGCGCGACGGACTTCGACAGGGTCTTCTTCTGCAACTCGGGAGCCGAGAGCGTAGAGGCGGCGATCAAACTCGCGCGCAAGTACGCCCGCGATACCTACGGTCCCAACAAGCACGAGATCCTGACGTTCTCGAAGTCCTTCCACGGCCGCACCTACGGCGGCCTCACAGCCACGGCCCAGCCCGCGCTGCAAGACGGCTTCGGCCCGATGCTGCCAGGGATGGTCCATACCCCCTTCGGAGATCTCGAAGCCGCAGAGGCGCTGGTCGGTCCCCACACCGCGGCCGTGCTCGTCGAGCCGATCCAGGGCGAGGGCGGCGTGAACGAGCCCCCGGAAGGCTTCCTCAGGGGCCTACGCGAGCTTTGCGACGAGTACGGGGCGCTGCTCATCTTCGACGAGGTCCAGACCGGCGCGGGACGCACGGGATATCTGTACGCCTACCAGGGGACGGACGTCGTTCCAGACGTGCTCACCAGCGCCAAGGGTCTTGGTGGCGGTCTCCCGGTCGGCGCGATGATGGTCAAGGAAGAGTACGCCGCGCTGGGGCCGGGCAACCACGGCTCGACCTTCGGGGGCAACCCCCTGGCGATGGCCGCCGTGAAGGCCGTGCTGGGCGTGGTGAACGATCCTGCCTTCCTCGAAGAAGTACGTTTCAAGGGGACCGTCTTGAAGAACGCTCTCCAAAAGCTGGCGGAGCAGATCCCCGGCGCGGAGGTGCGGGGTGAAGGCCTCCTGCTCGGGTTCGACTTCGGGGACGCCGGCCTTGCCGCGGAGGTCTTCGAGCACTGTCTGGATCATGGCGTCCTCGTCAACCTGGTGGGCGGAACGACCATCCGTATGGCGCCGCCGCTCACCGTGAGCAGAACGGAGGTTCGGGCTGCGCTCGATACCTTTCGAGGCGGCATCTACCAGACCGTAGAGGAGACTGTGCCCGAGGCGGCGGTAGCGTGAGCATGGTGATCCCTGACCTCCAGAACGCCCCTCCCCCATCCCCCCTCGCTGGCCGCGACTGCCTGACGCTTGGAGAGTTCACCCCCGGGGAGATGTCCCTGATCCTGGACGAGGCCGTTCGGATAAAAGCGCTGCAGAAGAGCCATATCCCCTACAGGCCCCTGCGCGGGCACACGCTCGCGATGGTCTTCCAGAAGCCATCAAACAGGACCCGCGTCTCCTTCGAGGTCGGGATGTACCAGCTAGGCGGCCATGCGCTACATCTGAGCCCAGAGGAGATCCAGATCGGCAAACGCGAGACGCCGTCAGATACGGGCCGCGTCCTGGCCCGCTACATCGACGCCATCATGGTCCGCACCTTCGACCACGGGGACCTCGAAGAACTCGCCGGCGCGGCCGACGTCCCTGTAGTCAACGGGCTCTCGGACACCCACCATCCGTGCCAGGCCCTCGCCGACCTCATGACCGTGCGCGAGGAGTTCGGTACGGTCGAAGGCACGAAGATCTCCTACGTCGGCGACGGCAACAACGTGGCCCACTCCCTCGCCATAGCCTGCGCCCTGAGCGGCGCAGAACTCACCATCGCCCACCCCGAAGGACACGGTCCGGAAAGAGAGATAGTGGAGCTGGCAGGATCTCTGGGCGCCGCCCCGCACCTTACCGATGACCCCGACGAGGCCGTCAGGGACGCCAGAGTCGTCTACACCGACGTATGGGCCAGTATGGGCCAGGAGGACGAAGCCGAAGAGCGTAAGGAGAAATTCGCCCCCTATCAGGTCGATGAGGAACTAATGAACCTCGCCGCAGAGGACGCCATCTTCCTGCACTGTCTGCCGGCGCACAGGGATCAGGAGGTGACGGCCGGGGTTATAGATGGTCCGAGGAGCCGCGTCTTCGACCAGGCCGAGAACCGTCTGCACGCCCAGAAGGCGCTGCTGTACCTGTTGATGGGTTGATCTCGGGCGGTTCGCGGGGATTGGGCGGGTTCGAAACCCGCCCCTACGTTGGATTGCGTCGCCCCTACGCATGACAAAGGCCGGGGTTTGTACCCCGGCCTTTGCGTTCTCTTGCTTTTCGGGTTCTACGCCGGAGTAACGTTCTCCGCCTGCATACCCTTACGCCCCTGGGTCGCTTCGTACGTCACCTTGGCGCCCTCGTCGAGGGTCTTGAAGCCCTCGCCTGCTATGCCCGTGTGGTGCACGAAGAGGTCCTCACCCCCGTCGTCGGGCGAGATGAACCCGTAGCCCTTCTCGTCACTGAACCACTTTACCGTTCCTTGGGCCATATACCGGAGCCCACCTTTCATGTTCCTGGGCCCCACTAAACAGAAAAGCCACCCTCTATCTCACGGGGTGGCGCTCCGTCTACTGTAAACCCACCTTACGTTACAGGCGAAGATTATACCAGAATCTCGCAGAGGGTTGTCACACTCTCGGAAGATCTGACGGCCATGATCTAAACCCAGCGGCGTACCCTCGCCTTGTAGGCCAGGTACTCTTCCCCGAAGGTGCGTTCGAGGTAGCGCTCCTCGCGCCCGATCACTTCGCGCTGGATCACATACAGAACCAACGGTAGGAAGAGCATCGCCCACAGCGAGTTCCTCAGGGCGGCTGTCCCGGCGTAGATCATGGCCAGAGAGAGGTAAGCAGGGTTGCGGCTGTAACCGAAAGGACCTGCGGTGGTCAGCCTAGGAACAGGCCTGTCGGTGCGTACAGGCGCGTCGGCGTCCCTCATGGTCTTGCGCCACCAGCTCCCGATCAGCACCCCGCAACCTATGAGTGGCCAGCCGACCATGCGCACCACGCTGTTCGGCAAGATTGGGAGGTGTGCCTTTGTATGGAGTATCAAACCCAAGAGCAATGGTAGGAGGTAGATCAGAGGTGGAGGCACCTTGATGCCCGGGTTGTCTGGCTCGTTGTCGGGCATACGTCTTCCTCCCTTCGCTCGCTTCCCTCAGTACAACGTCCTATGTTATTCATCCAACGTTGGTGAAGGTATGTTTTCCAGGGAGTCGCGCTGTCACTTACTCCCTGACTATCGTGACCGGGCAGTGGGCGTGCCTGACCACCGAGTCAGATACACTGCCCATCAGGGCCCTCCTTATCCTCCCATGTCCCCTGCTGCCCATCACGATCAAGCCAATGCCCAGGCTATCGGCCAGGTCGACGATCTCTTCGTCTGCCCGTCCTAACCTCAGGTGCGCCTCTTCGACGGTGCCTCCTGCCTCCTCGACTCTTCTTACCTGTTCATCGAGCAGCCGCTGCGCCTCGCGTTCGACTTCGGCGGGTTCCTGTTCGGTCTGGGCCAGAAAGGTCGGCCTCAACTCTCCGACGTACACGACGTGCAGCTCAGAGTCGGTGCTCTTGTTCAGATCGGCGGCGGTGGTTGCGGCCAGGCGGGCCTCCTCGGAACCATCGGTGGCCAGAAGGATCCTGGTAGGAAAGATGCTCATCTGTTTGTCTCCTCCTTCGAAGTTGTCACCCCAGAGAACATATGATGCCACGTGAAGAGCCCCGGCGCTTCAGCAAGCCATATTTTTCCTGGGTGCCCTGAATGAAGGTTAGTCGAAGTCGCCATCTTTGTCGGCAACGTAGCCGTCGAGCGAGATGATGGTGGAGTAGATCAGCTTTGCCACCGCATGCCTCCCGTACCGCTCAAGCTTCGCACCCCAGGAAGCATAGCGGGGCAATGCCCGGACCCGAACACGTAGATGCTCGAAGAGGCAAAAGTAGAGAAGGAGGGACGCTGTGTTCCGATCGACCGGGCGACTCCTTCGCGGCTCCGATGACCCTCAGCCGGTCTCGCCGAAAATCTCCAGCAGCGACTCGCCCGCGGAGCTTAGGCGGTAGTAGACCTTCCTGCCGCTGCGGTGGGGCTCGACCAGACCCGCCACCTTGAGCCGCGAGAGGTGGGCCGAGACCGCCGCGGGGGCGAGCCGAAGCTGCTGGGAGAGCTCCATGGTGGTCGTCGGAGCGGGGAGCAGGCACTTCAGGACCGACGCCCGGCTGACGCCCAGCGCCGCCCCCAGTGCCGTTCCGCTGGACTCTCGCGGTGAGGAGGCGGTCCACAGGTTCGCCGCCCCGCGGGGCGGATACGCCAGGGTCGGCTGGTAGCCGGGCTGGACGAGCACGTCTACTTTGGGCCAGACGAAGACGCAGGGGACCAGGGTGATCCCACGCCCTTTGGGATCTACGATCCTCTCGTAGGCTTTGGCCAGCTCTATGGCGCCTCCGCTGTAGTTAACCTTCGGGCTCAGGCCGGAGAGCAGCGCCTCGACGCCGCCGAGGGCGAGGGCCTGGCCGCGCCTGATAGTGTCCCCCTCCAGGTGCTCGCGCATCCGCGGCCAATAGGGTGAGACCGCCAGCTCGTGGTAGCGGTTCAGGGTGTCCACCAGCCGCCTCAGGGACCCCTCGGGGTCCTTCAGGTAGATCCCGAGCATCCGCTCCTTCTCGGGCGAGAGACCGAAAAGATCCTTCTCGACCAGCACGAGCGACTCCACCTCTTCGTACACGACCTCCGCGGGCGTGGCCCTCAGGCGTTCGAGCTCCTCGTCGAAACTCGCGACCGAGGCGTCTGGGGGCGGGGTAAGGAAGTCCGGACAGGCCCTCTGCAGGCACATCGCGTTGACCAGCGCCGAGAGGTCGGTTCCGGGCAGGACCCGCCGCGCGCGGGCGGCCCAGGGCGCGTGGACCGTGTCGCGTCCGCGGTACGCCAGCACCGCGAAGCTCGTGACCGTCTCCCAGAGTGGGCTGGGGGCAAGACGCACCTTCGTGAGGTCTTCGGTGGAGAGGGGGATCGTTATCATCGGTCCTACGACCTTCCGGTGGCGCGCTTGCTTCGGGTCTTTGAATTATCCGGGATCGCCACGACTATTTCATCTCCTTTCGCGAAAACGCGAATAAGTTCCCCGGCCTTGGCCTTGCGTGTACGTTGCGGAACGAGAGAGGAGAAGGCGATGGTCGAAAGGGACGAAGACCTACTTCCGCGCAGCATGAAGGCCCAGTTTGTGAGGGCGCCCGTGCGGCGTAGCCTTGCGGGACGCGCCTGGGCTTCGAGCCGGCCGCTGACGTTCGTCGGGGCGGCGATGCTGCTGGTTCTAGGGGTGGCTGTCGTCGGGCTCCTTCTCGACGAGCGCGTCATAACCGGCGCACCGGCGTGGCTCAAGCCCATGAAGTTCGCCGTCTCCATCTCGATCTATTGCTTCACGCTGCTCTGGATGCTGACCTTCGTGCGGGGCCGTCCGCGTCTCGTGGCCCTCATCTCCTGGGTCTCGGCCATCGCGCTTTTCGTCGAGATGGTCCTGATCGCCGGCGCGGCGGCGCTGGGCACGACCAGCCACTTCAACGTGAGCACGCCGACCCACGCCGCCGTCTGGTACACGATGAGCGCCTTCGTGGCGTTGATCTGGGCGGCGAACCTGCTCGCCGCGGCGCTGCTGCTCGTCCAGCGGATGCCTGACCCCGCCTTCGCCTGGGCCTTGAGACTCGGGATCCTCGTGTCGCTCGTAGGCATGGCGGTCGCCTTCCCGATGACCCAGGAGACCCCAGCCCAAGAGCGGGCGGCGGACAAGGCCGGGATCGAAGAATGGCCTATACAGGGCGCCCACAGCGTGGGCGTCAAGGACGGAGGACCCGGACTGCCCGTGACCGGTTGGAGCACCACCGGCGGCGATCTGCGCGTACCGCACTTCGTCGGGCTGCACGGGCTTCAGGCGCTGCCCCTGTTCGGCTACCTTCTCGTCCTCTTCGCCCCGGCCTGGCTACGTCCGGGACACCGGGTCACGCTGGTGTGGACGGCGGGCCTCTCGTACCTGGGGCTCGTCGGAGTCTTGACCTGGCAGGCGCTTCGCGGCCAGCCCGTGATCTCGCCCGACCCCGCGACGCTGGGCACCCTCTGCGCGGTCCTCTTGATCGCAGGTATGACGGCATCCGCGGTCGTGCTGAGGGCCAGGAGCGGGCGAAGGTGAACGGAACGCGGGCAAGAAGGGGTCGCGGCCCCGAGTCGGCCATCGGCGTACAGATCCCCGCAGGGCGGGCCGAAGCGCAGACAAACGGCAAAGGAGGAGAGCCGATGATAAAGGACGTGCCGCTTGTCGGAATCTTCGTGAACGACCAAGACGCGGCCCTGGACTTCTACGCCGGCAAGCTCGGGTTGGTAAAGGTCCAGGACGAGTCCTACGGTGAGAGCGCACGCTGGATCACCGTTTCCCCCGAGGGTACTGGGACCCGGATCGTCCTGAAGAAGGCCGAACACGACCACGAGAGGGCGCTGGTGGGCCGCTCCGACGGGGCCCCGATATTGACGCTGGGCACCGACGATGTGCGCGCGGCCTACGAAGAGCTGCGCGGCCGGGGCGTGCGCTTCCTCGGGGAGCCGTACCGCTACCCGTGGGGCTTCGCCGCGATCCTGCTGGACCAGGACGGCAGCCCTCTACTCCTGCAGCAGGAATCGGAGGAGCGTTAGAAGGTGGAGGGAGGTACCCTGTGGCATTGCGGAACCCGGACGGTCTAGTCCGCCTCGGCATGCTGGCTCTGCCCCTCGCGGGCTTGCTAGCCTTAGCGGGTCTATACAGCACCGCACAACTGGGGTCCTGAGGGATACTGGCCACCGGCGATAACCGGGACATCGTCTCCACGGGCTTCTTCGTTAGTGTGCTTTTCGGCAACTTGTTGGCCCTGACCGTCTTGATCTTCGGTGTCGTGGCCCTGTACGCATATCTGGCGAACGGCGGGCAGAGAACCCTGGCGCTCGGTGCCATGATGTCGAGCATCGTCGGCATAGCCTTGATGCTTTCGCGCCTGGGCGTCTTCGCCTACGCCGTTCCGGCCCTTAGCCGGTCGTTCCTGGACGGCAACCCGGAGAGCATAAGGATAGTCGACTCCATCTTCGCGGGTCCCTTGGAAACGGTAGAGAGCGTGAGCATCCTGCTCTATTCGGCGGGCTTTGTCCTCTTCGGCATCGCCATCTGGCGGTCAAGCGTCCTGCCAGGGTGGACGGGGGTACTCATCGCCGTTCACGCCCCGCTGGTCTCCGGGCCGTTCCCACTCGTGGGTTCGGTCGCGGGAGCACTCTTGGCGCTCGCGGGTGGAGGGTGGATCGCCTTCAGTGTCTTGCGGGACACCCCTGGTCAAGCGGAATCCCGGGCGACGCTACGTGTCGGGCGAGGGAATTTCCGAGAGATCTAGGCGACTCTGCCTTTCGGTGGATGTCATCCTACATGACCGGCAATATCATCACAGACAACCTCGGTGAGAATTCGACGAGGAGCGTGCGGAACTCGCCAGGACGGGAAGCAGCAGGTTCCGCCGGCACTGAAGGTGAAGATATGTGGGATCGGGCAGAGGAGGTTTTCGTGAGGAAAGTGGTCGCTCTGGAGTTGGTCTCGGTGGACGGCGTCATGGAGAGGCCGGAAGAGTGGGCATTCGCCTACGCCGACGACGAGATGAACGAGGCGAACGCGGCGGGGATGGCCGCCTCCGACGCGATGCTGCTGGGACGTATGACCTACGAGGGGTTGGCCGCCTACTGGCCGAACCAGCCCGCCGGCACGCCGATGGTGGATTACATAAACAGCGTGCCCAAGTTCGTGGTTTCCACGACTCTGGAGGAACCCTTGGGGTGGAACAACTCGACCCTGGTCGAAGGTGACGTCGCGGAGGGGGTTGCCGGACTGAAGCGGCGGGCGGGCAAGGACATCACGATCATCGGCAGCGGCGCCCTGGTCAGGTCGCTGCTCGAGGAGGGGCTGCTCGACGAGCTCAGGCTCCTGGTTCACCCCGTGATCCTGGGTGGCGGCAAGCGCCTCTTCGAAGATCGGGGAGTTCCAGTAGGGATGACGCTGGTCGATTCGAAGACATTCGGCACGGGCGTCGTCTCCCTCGCATACCGGCCCTCGGTCGAGGGGTAATGGCGATTCTGCCAAGTCCAAGACGATTGCCGCGTAGTTCCTTGTCAGAGAGGGTCGCCGCGCGTCTTCGTCTCGCACGGGACCCGAGACGGGTGGCTCCCGATCGACTCCTGCAGCCGCAGGATCGTGCCTCGGCTCGAACGCGCCGTATACGAAGTACGCTACCGCGAGTTCGACGGCGGCCACGTGGGCCCGCCCGCGATAGCGCGCGAAACGGCAAGCTGGCTCGCCGGCCAAGGCTAAAGATGCGCCGGTCGTCCTCGCGCGACCGAGGCCCCAGGGGTGACGAAGCACCTCAGAACAGCCTGGCCCCGTCGAGCTCCCTCAGGCGATCGATCAGCCACGACGCCTCGGCGAGGGGCGAACGGTCGACCCACTCGTAAGGGCCCTGCGTGCGGCTCGGTGGCACCACCACGTAGCCGCCCTCGCCCCTCACGTCGAGACCCGGACCCAGCAGCCCCGCGGTGTTGCGGATCTCCGTCCCCCTCGGGTAGCGGAAGAAGAGGTGGAGACCCCCTCCCCCGGTGCGTGTCCTGGCCGTCTTCGGTAGCGGGGCGCCTTCACGCTCGAGCTTCGCGAGGCTTCCCAGCCCGCCGTCGTCGACGTCCACATCCAGGACCACGATGCCGCTCTTCTCGCCGGTCGGAAGCCCTATGTTGGCAGAAGGCTGCCGCCTCCACCATTGCTCGATCACTCCACGGTCCGTGGTGGCGTCCCAGTGGCCGTTTCGCGTAAGCGGCCTCTTGGCCCCCCGTTCGCAGGGAAACACGGGCACGCCGCGCCCGGCGTACGCCAGGGCCGCCTTGAGCAGCGTAGGAGCCGATAGTTGCCTACCCTCCTCCATGCCCTCCGATTCTACAGACCCGGCGCCTCTCCGTGCGCCGCTCCACGCCCGAGCACGCGGGCGAAGGACCAGCCGGCGCCGTTGTCCCGACCGACTCGGCGTCAGTGAACACTGTCGAAGTGAATATCGGATTCTTAACCTTCTATGAAGTTCGTAGGTTATTTCTCCCTGGAGGTTAGCGCTTCACATGAGCGTCGAACGGCTCCCCTGGCGCCACTTACGGCCACGCTGCGCCGAAAAGTCGCGATCTTTTGTCGTCTTGTGTTCTACGGTACTTCGAAACGGCCACGGCCCTGACGTGGTAACCGTAGGTGGACAGTGAATGAGGGCGCAGTGAGGGAAGTGAAATCCCATAGCTGCATCTCGCTGTTGCACCCTACCCGGAGCCGACGAACTACTCGCACCACGGCGAGCACCACGGCCGCGACGGCCGGTGCGGAGAACGGGCATATCGGCACCCCTCAAATGTATCCGAACACTGGCGGAAAGGCGATCACGACGATCGCCGCCCATGCGGCATAGATGGGCAGGTAATTCGTCTGCCACCGTTCGAGGGCGCTGAAGGATTCGCGCCCTCTCAGAAAGCGGAGGTAGAGCACGGCGGACCACGCCAGATTGATCAGAAGGATCACGTTCTCGCCCAGGGCAGCCACGCGGTTCGGGCTGAAGCCGAACTCGGTGATCCGCCCGGCGATGGCCCACAGAGCTACCGCGTCGGCCAACAGCGCACTGACCACCAGAACGACCTGCATCACATCGAAGGCGCCGGGGGGTGAGCGGGGGTCCCTGGCGGAGACAGAGTACAGCAGAAGGCCAAGGACCACCACCAGGAGCAGGTCGAAGGCGATGAGGGCGTTCCGCCCGATGTCGACCCCGCGTCCGGTCCACAGCAGGGTCACTAGAAACGCGACCAGCACGGCGGCGAAAAAGGGCGTGAATAGGCGCGTCAACACCGGTGCCATGTTCTCGATCACGCTCTGCTTGGCCTCCACCAGCCAGGAGGCGACCACGACGGCCCCCACCGCTCCGCACGGCAGCAGCCACGACTCGAAGAAGGGCTCGACGTCGATCCCGATGGACTGGAATATGATCCTCATGGACGCCATGAGGACGGCGCCGCCGAGGGCGATCAGCACGTAGTAAATGAACAGCTCGCCCGAGAACCGTATGAAGTCCATGCGGCCCGCCACTTCGCTCCACCGGCCGCCCACGTACGCGATGCCCACCACCAGCCAGAGCGCGATCGGCAGGTGCAGCGCCGTGAGCGTCTCGGTGTAACCTTCCGTGGCGAACGGATAGACGTTGGCGAACACGCCCGCCGCGACGAACGCAAGGGCCAGCCAGCGGATAGTGGTGGTGTCGAGTCGCCGCTTCCAGACGAAATAGCCGGTCAGCAGGGGCAGCACAAAGAGGCTCAGATTGCGGGCGTAGAATCCGGCGTCCTGGTCTAAGTGAATCCCGAAGAGCATAGTCGGCACCTTGATCACCACGGCCGCCGCTACTGCAAGACAGAACACGACGATGGCATCCGCTCGCGCCGCGGGCCACTGCCCCCCGGTGTCAGAGGGAGACACCACGAGCTGCTTCCAGAGGCGGTCCGAGTGTTCGCGCGCGAACTCCCGTGAGAGGGCGTCGAGCTTGCCCATGCGCTTCACCGCCACCAGGAACGCCTCATCAGCGGTGAGACCCGCCTCGGCGAGCACCACGATCTGCTCGCGCAGGTGGTCCTCAAGCTCCGCCACGTCGACGGGATGGATCGCCTGCCGACGACCGAGGTAGCTCCGCCATCGGGCGATCTGCTCTTCAACCGATACCGCGTCATCCGGAGCAGGCATCACTCAGCCCCCCGTGGCGCGGCTACCGCCGGGTGGCCGTCCGGGACGAGAAGGGAGTGCGCCCGCCAGATGCCCCGTAGCGTCGCGTCCACCGCTTGCCACTGCCTGCGTTCCTCGGCGAGCTGAGCCCGCCCCCCGGGCGAGATACGATAGTACTTGCGATGGCGGCCGCTCTCCGCGATTTCCCACCGCGCCTCGACGTGGCCGAGCCGCTCGAGCCGATGCAGAACGGGGTAGAGCATCCCGTCCGTCCACTCCATGCGCCCTCCCGACAACTCCCGAACCCGCTTGAGGATGGCATAGCCGTAGCTGTCCCCTTCGGCCAGTATCGCCAGGACAATCGGCGTCGAGGAAGCGGCTATCAGGTCCTTGTTGATCTCCATGATTTCGCACCTCGCGCGGCGCTAACGAACTCCAACTCTGATGTACATAGCGGCATTATACATTGTGCTGCTAGGTACGTCAGCCCTCAGTCCGGTAGACCTGCTCCCGGAGTGAGATCCATGTGCGTCGTATCCCCTTTCTTGGCGTCCTCAATGGTAAGGTGCTGCCTGAACCCCCCGGCCTTGACGAACTGACGTGAGCGCGGCTTCTCGGCTGCCTGCCGCACGCGATAGCCGGAGCTAGCTTTCAGCCTTCGTCCGGGACCCTGAAGACTTCCTATAACACCGAATCTCTAAGCTGCGTTACGCTTTTACAGCGACGATCACAACTATTGACCTAGGCAGGGTCTATGGTCGATGATGTGGCAATGAAAGCCTATTCGGAAGACCTACGCTAGAAGGTAGTGCAGGCCGTCGAGCAGCGTAGCACCTCCAAGTCCGAGGCCGCCCGACTGTTCGGTATCAGTCTCTCCTCGGTCAAGCGTTACACCAAGCTCGCCAACCGAGAAGAGTCCCTTACCCCCATGATCTTCGAGCTCCTCAGGCAGCGTGATGGTCGCCCGCTTCATATCTCGAGTCTATCGCCTTTGGAGATGTAGGTGAACGTGGTGATCCTTTGACGATCCCAAGTTTCGTAGGCCGGATCTCACGTTTCGCGTACGATCCCGTCCAACGTGTGGACGAACTTCTCGACCTCGTCTTCGGTGTTGTAAGGGGCGAGGCCGGCGCGGATGAACCCTCCACTGTCCCCGATGCCGAGCTTTTCGGCGAGCGTCGAGGCGTAGAAGTCGCCGGCGGCTATGAAGAAGCCGTGCTCG